>NZ_QUJT01000012.1:0-694 GCF_003480955.1 Clostridium sp. AM27-28 | reverse complement strand
CCTGTATGGGCTGGGAAAGAAAGAAGCCGCCGTACAACTGGCACAGGACTTCGGGCTTTCCTATGAGGACTGGAAGCCGCCGGGAAAGGAAAAAAAGCCAAAGCCCCGGCAGAAATCCCCGGAGGAACAGTTTCAGGAAGCAAAGAACCGCTGCTTCCGTATTCTTGCTGATTATCTCCATCTGCTTCGGGCATGGAGAACGGACTACGCCCCACACTCCCCGGAGGAAGCCTTTCATCCCCGGTTTATAGAAGCCTTACAGAAGCAAGACCAAGTGGAGTATCTGCTGGATGTGCTGCTGTTCGGGGAAACAGAGGAAAAAGCGGCTTTGATTACGGACTACGGAAAGGATGTGATACAGCTTGAACAGCGAATGGCAGAGCTTGCCGCCGCAGACGCAGCAAGAACTAAAAAACACCATGAACGCCATGCAGCCACCCCAGAGCATTGAGGAAATCAAGGAGGGGCTGGAAACTACCGAGAAAGGCGGTGTCCGTCAGAGCATACGGAACTGCCTGACTGTATTCCAGCGTGACCCGCTGCTTTCCGGGGCTATCGCATACAACATCCTGACTGACCGCAAGGACATCATAAAGCCCATCGGCTTCCACAGGGAAAGCACCGCCCTGAACGATACAGATATGAAGTATCTGCTTCTTTATCTGGAAGAAACCTACGGGCTTACCAATGAGAA
>NZ_QUJT01000011.1:0-144362 GCF_003480955.1 Clostridium sp. AM27-28 | reverse complement strand
ATCCATGCCCCCAATTCCTCAACTGCTTTTCGTAAGCATGGGTCATTTCCTTCGTTTGCCCCAAGATAAACTGTTATATTCATTAAAAATTTTCTCCTACAACTTCCGATTTTCTCAATTCTCCAAACTTGGAGTTGTCAGCATCCTTCTTTTTTATCTTTTATATCGTCTTTTAACGATTTGATTTCTTCCAGAATGAGTTCAGTACAAACGACTATAATACCTGAAAGAAGAATAATTCCACCATAAATCGGATAAATAAAGGATTCTCGGACTCCACCGCCAATGATGCCAGACAAGAGCTGCCACACACCGCTGAACGGCCAAACAACTAAAGCAAATACCACAATCATCATAATAATAGCTTTTTTCATTGTACTTTGCCTCCTTAAATTGCGATTTCTCAGTTTCAAAAACTGGAATTTCTATTTGTGTTGCCATGTCATTACATAATCTTTTTCTCCGGTAGCCTCATCTAAGCCACTATGCTGAATCTCAAATCCTTCTCTCTTATAAAAAGATATTGCCCGTGCATTCTTTTGGTATACGTTCAAGTACAACTTACTCCTTTTGTCCTTTGCATAATTCAGCAGAATTTTACCTATAGCCTGCGATTGCATTTCACCAGAAACAAAAATGCCCTCAACATATTCATCATTTAACCCTAGGGTTAAACTTAACTACTATTTTTTCTTTGCGATATAAAATACATAACTGTAATAATCTACTACTAATCTAAAATAAAGCGATTATAAGCTATCCTTTTTCCTGTGTTTGTTTTAAAGTTTTCATCTATACACTTTTTTATCTTTTCCTGTTCTTTTTCTTTATCCATAACCGTTAAATTTTCAAGCAAATCAGCTTCCCATTGTATTTGAAAATCAAGTCCATCAATTTTAGATGGAGTATGATGGTTGCCTATTATAAAGCATATTCTATCAATATTTTTGTTATAGCCTACCTTTTTTAATATTTCTTTCGCTACTTCTGGTCCTTCCTTTTCTTGATAGACACCATCAATAGAACCGTATTTTTTTTGTGCTTCAACCGCACCAATATCATGTAGTATAGCAATAATACTGATGAATTCTTTTTCTTCCTCTCCGATATTTTCTCCTTTCATTATATCTTCTGCATTTTTCAAAACTTTGAGAGTATGCTCTATGCCAAAAGGAATTTCTTTGAATACTTCTTTCATCTCTATAATAATTTTTTCTTTAAACATAAATTACCTCCATTTATACCTTATAGGTGTTTTAGTTCTATCTATCCACTTTTTTGTTCGCCGATACAATCAGCATCATGGGACGGCGCATTTCATCCTGCATCCCCGGAATATCCATCATGTATTCCGGCGGCTGCGGCTCCACAATATGATTTATTATAAAACCATTTGAAAGCAGTGTATTTAGATATGTGGTCAGTGTTCTATGATATTTTGTAACCTTTTCTCCCAAAAAGACAGCTGTCCGTTTGCCCTCATAATAATAATTATCCACCGGAAAATGCAGTATTTCTCCTTTTTCGTTATAATGCCAGTCTTGTGTTCCATAGGCAGTAAAAACAGGATGTTCAACCGTAAAAACTAGCTTACCACCAGACTTCAGTATTCTATATATCTTTTTTACTAAAATCTCATAATCTGCTACATAGTGAAACGCAAGTGAACTTAATATTACATCAAAACTCTCCTCTGGGAATTCCACATCTTCTATAGCACAGCATTTATATTCAACCTGTGGAAAATGTGTTTTTTCTTTGGCTACCTCGAGCATTTTATGAGAAATATCAACACCCACAACAGAAGACGCTCCGTGTTCCATCGCATAAATACAGTGCCATCCATAACCGCATCCTAAATCAAGCACACGCTTATCTTTAAAATCCGGCAGCAGCTTTCTCAATGTTTCCCATTCTCCTGCACCGGCTAGTCCCTGCTGTGAGCGACTCATTTGACTGTATTTTTGAAAAAATATATTATCATCATATTTGTTTTCTTTTCCATATTCTACATAATTCAACCTCTTTCACCTCGCTGTAAACTTCCGATTTTTCGTTCTCTGCGACTTCCCAATAAACGGGAATTTGACTTGCCTATTTTCTTAAAATCTCATGTGGAGCTTCTATTTCATTTGCCAAGGTATGCTCTGTTAATTCTGACATCAATTTCAATTTTTTATTAATCAATGGTCGCATACAATTAGGAACATGTTCCTGATGCGC
Source organism: Clostridium sp. AM27-28 (assembly GCF_003480955.1). NCBI lineage: Bacteria > Bacillati > Bacillota > Clostridia > Eubacteriales > Clostridiaceae > Clostridium > Clostridium sp. AM27-28. The sequence continues at coordinate 142,139 of NZ_QUJT01000011.1, read as the reverse complement.
TCTGTGGATTGCTACACATTCCTTACAGTTTCCGTGATAACGACAGGCTTTCAGGCAAGGACAGTGATCTTTGTCTTTATACTCCTTACGAAATTCCGCTGCAAATTCTTCTTGCAGTCTCAGTCCCTCGACACGGTTTCCCTTATGAAATTCTACCATTGCATCCAGTTCTTTCTGGTTCCCTTCAATCTTCATGTTATTATAGCGCCTCCATTTCAACTATTCCTCATTTTCTGATAAATTCCTGTTATACAAACTGGAATTGTTCGATCTTTTCAAATACTAACGTCCTTAATTCTGTTCAATAATTGATTTATAGTAGTTACCAAAGTCAGCAAGTGAATTAACAATTGGAAGCATTTTTGTTCCGAGTTCAGTTAAGCCGTATTCAACTCTCGGTGGCTGCTCATGGTAATCGTGGCGATATGCCAGCCCATCACTCATCATTTGTCTTAAACTATCTGTCAAAACCTTTTGTGAAATACCATCTATACTTCGTTGTAGCTCATTGAATCTCCATGGACGCTCTTTCAAGTTACGCAAAATCAGCAGTTTCCATTTTCCTCCGATAAGAGATACTGCTGTTGCAACTGGGCATTCCGGTAATTCTTCTTTTGCTCGCATAATTCTCACCTCCGAGTCTATTGTAACACATTCATTTTTGAGTGTACAGTTACAAAAAGGTGCGTACTTGTTTTTGTATGTGTCTCACACTATACTAATACCAAGCAACCAGAAACTACAAATTAACTATGGAGGTATTATTATGGCAAATTACACAAAAACAACTATTGGAAAGGAAAACCGAATTGAGCTACATGAAAAGTTGTCTTTAACAGGTGCAGAAATCAGTTTAAACGAACTACCTGCAGGAGCAAATGTCCCATTTGTTCATTCTCATAAAGAAAATGAAGAAATCTATGGAATTCTTTCAGGTAACGGCAAAGCCATAATTGATGGAGAAGAAATTAGCCTTTCAACTGGAGACTGGCTAAAAATCGCACCTGCTGCAAAGCGTCAGTTTTTTGCATCCGATATTTCCGGAATTACTTATATCTGCATTCAGGTAAAAGAAAATTCTCTGGAACATTTTACAGCAGAAGATGCCGTAATCGGCTAATTAAAAGTATTTATTTACAGAAATGCACAGTTCCCGATATGCTAAGAACTGTGCATTCCTTTTTTCTTCAATTTTACGATTTCTCAATTTTTCGAACTTGAAATTGTCGGGTTCAAACTGTAACCTCAATTTGATTCCCTTCAATTGCAACAATACAGCTTTCGTAATAGCCATCTCCTGTTGTCCGGGGACCGCTGATTACTTCATAACCAGCAGTTTTCAACTCTACGGTCAAGGCATCAACCTTTTCTTTACTTCCTACACTAAATGCGATATGTGCATATCCCGTGCGAGCAAGTTCTTTAGGTAAATCAGGCATTTTGCAAGATGGTAATTTTTTAGTGTATAAAGGTGGTTTTTTGAGCTTTTTTCCAATTTTACAAGAATGTATAAAGGTGGTTTTTAAGAAGTTATCCACATTTTAAAAAAGTGTACAAAGGTGGTCTTCGCAGTGTATAAAGGTGGTTTTTTCATTATCCACTCTCCAATTCCTCAGGCACAAACATACATTCGAAAAGCTTGAAGTTATATATGTCTTTGCAAATATACCATATCTATTAGTTGTACACCGCTCTCATAAATTGGGTGGTCATAATTGTCAGTAAAGAAATTGGGAATCTTGTGAGAACGAACAAACCCACATTTTTCATAAAATGGTATCGTCAATGGACTGTCACCTGTTCCAACTTGCAAAACAGAATATTCATCTGCATATTTACTGGCAAGAAAATCAATTAGTGCTTTGCCATAGCCCTTTCCCTGATTTTCCGGATCGACTGCGATATTCTTGATTTCAAGTATTTCGTTACCTTCATCGGTGACAACACATTCAGCTTTTACATCATTGTCTTCAAGCACATACATAGTTCCTTTTTCAAGATAGCGATCAACCATGCTCTCCTGTTCATCAGCTAATAACAATAATGATATAAACTGCTTTTTATTCTCATTCACTTCTCGGATTTTCATATATATTACTCCGTCAAATTGGAATTTGATTAAAGTGCCTTCTTAGGGCAATTCTTCACGCACTCCATACATAATATGCATTCTGTGTCATTCTTTCGTTTTCTTGAATTATTTGTAACTTCAACATCCATAGGGCAAAGCCTTTCGCATTTTCCACAGTTAATACATTTTGTTTTATCGCAACAGATACGAAACAGAGAATAATAGCTTATTGGCTTTAAGAAAACAGTTATTGGACAAATATATTTACAGAATGCTCTATTATCCTTAAATGTAAAAGCCAATGTAATTCCAACTAAATAATAAACAATATTCCCTATCAAAAATGCCCAAAACATTATTCGTTCAATGTTATCCACTTTACACAAGAAAAGTACGGAAACAAAGATCAATGATACAGCAAACGCGATATACCTTATCCACCCAATTTTTCGTCTTTCATGACTTTGAGGAGTTTTATATGGTAAAAAATCAAGTATCATTGCAGTCCAACAAGCAAATCCACACCAGCCTCTTCCAAATATCAGTGGACCGAATATCTTTGCTACTGCATAATGAATTGTTGCGGCCTCGAAAACTCCAGTAAATAAGTAATACCAGAATCCCTCTATCTGCATATTTTCATTATCAATAAGTCCAAGGTAAACCAGCATATATGTACCAACAAGTAACTGGACAATTCTTCTTGCATATGGTTGATTGTTAGCCATCAACACTAGACCTAATGCTATTGACGTACCAATATAACTAAAATTCAATAAATAAAAAATATTATCTTTTGATAGCCATAACACAACAGCTACAATTTCAAAAATAATCCACATTATTAAAGCGATTATTTTAACCTTTGAATTCTTCATTCTATTTTCTATACCCCAACGCAAATTCCGATTTTTCCACGTAAAAAAGGATGTGCCTTTTTGTGTAATAGGGAATTCCAGGAAATTTCCTATTACACGAGAAATTGCTCTCTCATCACAGTTCACACATTATGCAAACTGCAATCCCATCTCGCACAATCTAATTATATCGCAACTTTATTATCTCCGTTTATCCATTTATAGTCAAATACTATCATCAAATCGCCAAAATGGACAGCGCTTGCCAATACACTGATTGTTCTGAGCACAATGCGTACACTGGACTTCTGTGCATTCCATTTCGATTCCAAAATGCGTTTTTACAAAATCAACCGCCGCCAGAATCGCCAGATAAGAATCTCTTTTACAACACCTCGGACCGCCGGTGCGCGAAATCGCTTCCAGTGCTTTTGATGTCATCTGATTCGAAAGTCCCCAAGATTCCTCCGTCAGTGGCGTCGCCCCAGACAAGATAGATACAAACATACCTGCGCTGATTCCCGCTCCGCAGGCACCCCAGAATCCGCAGGTTCCTCCTGGAACGGCTTTCCCACGGTTCAGCATTTCCATCACAGATTCCCGCAGATTAATAGCACCTCCCGCATTTTTATATGCAGTAAGCAGCGCCGCTCCCACCATGACATGATGCTCCGGTCCATGCATATGGCAAAACGGTGCATCCATCATCTTCCGGACAATCTCGATCGGATTTCTGGATGTTTCGTCTATACACAGGGAAAGAATGGTGTCCAGTCCCTTCGTATGACAATCATTACAAACATAATGCCCGTTCTGGCATCTGGTCTTGCTCAATTCTTTTTTATGACATAATTCACACTCCATCCATTCATCCTGTTTCAGATAAATAAGAGGTGCTTTACAGACTATACATTCTTCTTGCATGGGATTTCCATCTCCTTTACATTCATTTCCCGACCAGCGCGTTGAGTTTCTCCACTATATCCATACTTCCCGACCGGAAACCTTCCAGATCGAGTGTAATGTACAGAAATCCCATTTCTTTTAATGTCCTGCAGATCGTCTCCCGCTCGGCAATCGCTTTTTCAAATTTATCCGCATCCACCTCGATCCGGACAATATCGCCATGCAGGCGCAGGCGCACATTTCCGCCAAACACGCTTCGAAGATAATCTTCGCCTTTCTCAATCCGCTTCAAAACTTCCATGTCAAAGGAAGTTCCATATGGAAGGCGGGTCGCCATACATGGCATGGACGGACGGGATGCAACGGAAATTCCTAAGTCAGCCGCAAATGCCTTGACATCCTTTTTCTCCAGTCCGCACTGTGCAAGTGGACTGACGACACCCAGCTCACGGAGTGCCTGGATACCCGGGCGGTACACATGCAGGTCGCTCTCATTGGTTCCGTCCATCACGCACGGAATCCCCTCTTCTTTTGCAAAATCCAGAAGTGTCGCGAACAGGTGGTGTTTGCAGATATAACAGCGGTTGACCGGATTCGTTCGGATGGCTTCCAGCTCCATCTCATTGACCTGGATAATTTTATGGATCGCGCCCAGCTCCTTTGCCACCCGCTCCGCGATCTCCAGATCACAGGCTGGGTGCAGCATGGTGTGAAATGTCACGGCATAAACCGGCATTCCCGTCTTCTTCGCCGTATCACACGCCAGCTTGAGAATCAGGCTGCTGTCCACACCGCCCGAAAAGGCGACACAGACCGGTGCCTTCGCTTTTTCTGCCATGAACTGTTTTAAAGCTTCTCTTTTTTCTGTCTCTGATATCATTGGTTTATTTTCCATGGTTCTTGATTCTCCTCTTAATTATCTAACGAGAATGCACTGTGCCGTTTTTCAATCTCAAAAGTGCTTACTGTAAACTAATACTTCCGTCTTCCATTACTCCGTGGAATACTTCCATGAAGCGCTTCCCTGTCTCCCGGCAGATCGCGCGCACGCTCTCATACTCCGGATAGCACGTATCCACGCCGCCGCGCTTGCAGATTTTTACCTTTGCTGCCCCGTAACGGGTCTGGATCTCCTTTACTTCCCGTGGCAGTATCGTCCTCTCTACTGGATAGCGGCGCACACCGATCGTGGTCGTACAGGAGAAGACAAGCTGTTCTAATTCTTCCCGTTTTTCTGCCGTTGTCAGTACATGAAGCACATACGCCGGACGGTTTTTCTTCATATATGCCGGTGTGTACCACACATCTCTGGCGCCCGCTTCCAGAAGCACCTCCATCGCATATCCCAGCGCCTCGCCGGTGCAGTCGTCCAGGTTTGCCTCCATGACCCACATGGAGCTCTCGTCGTGACCGTCTTTTCCAGTTTCTACTTCCACCGTTTTATCCGTCAGAAGCATCGCCCGCAGGATATTCGCGTGCGCGAAATCCTTATTTCCGGCGCCGATACCGATCTTTTCGATCTGGTACTTCTTCGGAAGCGCCGCTTCTGTCCGGAATGCCGCCGCGATCGCCGCGCCGGTCGGCGTTACCATCTCTCCTTCGACATCCCGAAGCGTCAGTTCCAAGCCCTGTGCCGCTGCGATATTTGCCGTCGCCGGAACCGGAACCGGCATTAAACCGTGCTGGCAGCGTGCGAATCCATGACCTTCGGAAAGCGGCGATATCACCACGCGGTGGATTCCCAGATCCTCCAGGCAGAATGCCGCACTGATAACATCCACAATCGAGTCAATTGCACCGACTTCATGGAAATGAACCTCGCTGACCGGGATTCCGTGTGCTTTCGACTCTGCCCCCGCCACAATCTCAAACATCCGGCGCGCCAGATTTTTAACGCGGTCAGATGCATCCAGACGATCGATGATCTCGAAAATGTCATGAATGTTGCGGTGGACGTGAGGATGCATATGATCGTGGGTGTGAGCGTGATCATGGCTGTGCTCATGGTCGTGGGTGTGAGCGTGATCATGGCTGTGCTCATGGTCGTGAGTGTGTTCATGATCGTGATGATGCTCATGGTCGTGCTCATCATGGCTATGTTCGTGGTCGTGATGATGCTCTTCTTCCTCTAAATGTACATCGAAATCATACGCATCGATTCCACATTTCTTCGTCCGCCCAAAATGCAGATGATACCCGGATACGCCCAGACTGTCCAGTGCCCGTACCAGTTTTTCCCGGCTTGCTCCAAGATCCAACAGTGCGCCAACCGTCATATCTCCACTGATTCCAGACGCACAATCCAGATATAAGATTTTCTCATCCATTTTTACTTCTCCCTCTACTTTTCTCATTTTATTGATACATTTCCGTTTTTCGCTTTTATGCAATTATCACAAACCACTATCACTCTGCCGTCTTCTTCGGCTCCCGAACCGCCAGGCGGTTAATCTGCGCCGCCAGATATGCTGCGCCGTAGCCGTTATCTATATTTACAACCGAAATGCCGTTCGCACAGGAATTAATCATCGTGATCAATGCCGACAGTCCATGAAAACTTGCACCATAGCCGACCGAGGTCGGAACCGCAATGACCGGATTTTCCACCAGCCCGGCGACAACTGTGCCAAGCGCGCCTTCCATTCCCGCCACCGCAATCACGCAGTTTGCCCGCGCAATCGCCTCGCGTTTGGATAAAAGGCGATGGATGCCCGCCACCCCTATATCATAGTAGCGCTCCACGCGGCAGCCGAAAAATTCTGCCGTTTTGGCAGCTTCCTCCGCAACCGGGATATCCGCGGTTCCGCCTGTGCAGACTGCCACCAGCCCTTCCAGCTTCCGCGGTGTCTCCGATGATTTTCTCGCCTGCAAAATTTTTGAAACCGGATCGTATTCTATCTCCGGGATGCGCGCCCGCACTAGATTCCACTGCTCCGGCGTCGCCCGCGTTCCGAGTACTTCCCCATTTTCCCGGTACAGCGTCTCGAAAATATCCGCCAGATAGGCATCCGGCTTTCCTTGGCAGAACACCGTCTCTGGGAATCCCGAACGCAATTTCCGGTGCAGATCCAGCTTCGCATACCCTAAATCTTCGTAAGGAAGATTCTTGAACGCGTTCTCCGCTTCCTCAATACTCGTATCCCCCCGTTTTACCTCTTCCAACAGCTTCCGAACATCCATTTTTCCTCCTCCTTACCAAATCCCGAATTATTAATCTCTTACTATCGCCCATCTTCTTGTCCTTTGGACAAGAAGCATCCCTCGCTCTTATGAGCTCGGTCAATCCCGATTTTCTCTGTCAATATGTAAACTGACTAAACTGCTGCCATCTTTTCCTGCAATGCCTTTAAATCAATCCGCCGCGTGCAAATCCGCTTCAAAAGAGATTCCGAATGGCTCACAATCACCATTCCCAGCTCCCGCTCCTTTGCCTCATGCAAAAGCGCCTGCCAGATCTGGCTCTGGGTCACTGCGTCAAACATCGCGGTGATCTCATCCGCCAGCAGATACCGCGGATTTGCCGCCAGCGCTCTGGCAATACAGAACCGCTGCAGTTCGCCGCCGGAAAGCTCCGATGGAAACCGATCCAGCCATTCTTCCCGGATGCCAAGCCGTCCCCGACTCTCCTCATTCACCTGACCGCCCTCACTGAGAACCCGGCGCATCCGCCAGCGTGGGTTGAGCGCCTGCTCCGGGTGCTGCCAGATTAACTGCACCGGCATACAGCCCCGGATATTCTCAATCGGTATGCTGTCAATCTCTACCGTTCCCGCCTCCGGTCTCTCATATCCCGCCAGCAGGCGGCACAGCGTCGTTTTTCCATATCCGCTCGGCGCCACCAGACCCACGCGCTCTCCTGGCTCAATTTTCAGGGAAATACGCGTCAGCACGTGGCGCCCTCCATTTTCATACGAAAAAGATAGGTTTTCTGCCTTTAGTGACATCTCATTCTCCTCCAAAAAATTCATGTTCCGGCAGTGCCCGGTAGAGCGCCTGCGTGTATGGCTCTTTCAGATTCCGTCCCTCCCGGAAGTTCTCCGGCTTTACTTCCTCCAGAATCGTCCCGTCATAAAACACCAGAATCCGGTCCGCCATCTCAATCGCCAGTTCCAGATCATGAGTAATCAGAAGCACCGCTGCCCCGTCCTGTGCCATCTCTTTTAAATGACGGATCACATGGCGCGCGGTCATCATCTCCAGCCCCGGTGTCGGTTCATCCGCCACAATCAGCCTCGGCTCCTGCATCAGTGCCGCTGCCATCAGGACGCGCCGCGCCATGCCGCCCGACAGCTCAAATGGATAACATTTTTCCACTGATTCATCCAGCCCGTACCGCTTCAAAAGCTGGCGGCATTTTGCCCGCGTCGCTTCATCTTTTCTGCCGCCACAGATCTGATCCCCGACCCGCATCAACGGATCGAGGTAGGAAACCCCCTGCGGAATCAGGGAAATCCCATTGCCCCGCAGCCCGGCAAGCCGCGTCTCATCCAGAACCTCTCCCTGATAGAAAATTTTTCCTTCCATCCGGCAGTTGTACGGCAAGATTCCCAGAATCGCGTGCGCCAGCAGGCTTTTTCCCGAACCACTCGCCCCGACCACCGCCGTCAGCTCCCCACTGAAAAGTTTGCAGGAAAGATCGCGGAGCGGATGGAGTTCGCGCCGTCTAAGCCCACGCGCGTACTGCGTAAAATATAAGTTTAGATTTTGAATTTTCAATATCGGCATTTCCATGGAATCACGATTTTCACGCAATCTCCGTTCTTTGAGAACGTCTGTCTGTTCCAAATCTGATAGCCGCATCGTTTTTGATTGTTTTTGTCTTAATCGCATCATTTTATCAAAATATATGTTTTTCTGCCTCATTCCCAGCATCCTCTACTCATGCGCGCTCCCCGGATCCATCAGCCGCCCCAGGCTCTGCCCGATCGCCTGAAATCCCAGCGTTACCAGCACCAGTGCCGCGCCCGGAAAGAGCGCCAGCCACCATTTTCCGGTAATCAGGTACGACATACTCTCGGATAAAATAACACCGATCGCTGGTTGCTCGGAGGAAAGACCGAAGCCCAGAAAGGTCACGCCCGCCTCATGAAGAATCGCATGGGGAAAGAGAAGAATTAACCCGGTCACAAATTGCCGCGATACCTGCGGGACGATGTGGTTCCAGGCAATCCACCAGGGCTTTTTCCCCAGTTTTTCGGAGATCTGCACATACGGACTTTCCCGGATCTGTAAGATTTCCGCCCGCAAAAGCCTCGCCAGCGACGCCCAGTGCGTCAGGGCAATCCCGGCTGCTACACCCCGGAATCCCTTTCCCAGACTGTAGGAAATCAGGATCAGGAGAAGCATGTGCGGGATTCCCATTACCAGATTAATCAGCCCGCATACCAATGAATCCATCAGTCCCCCGCCAAGCGACGCCAGCAATGCAAGCGCCAATGCCACCGCGGCGCTGATCGCCGCGGTCAGAAGCCCCAGCCGGATGCTTAAAGAAAGCCCTGCAACCGTCCGTTTCAGCATATTCCGCCCCATCCAGTCGGTTCCAAACAGCCCGCCGGTTCCCGGAAGCAGGTTTTTTCTCGCAAAATCGACCTGCTGTGCGGCATCCTCCCAGACGATTCCAAGCACTGTCACCAGAATCAGGAAAAGGAGGGAAATTCCCAGCAGCCAGAGTGTTTTCTTTCTCATGCCCTGCCTCCTTTCCTAAGTCTCGGATCGACCAGCCGGTACAGCCCATCCGCCGCTGCATTTCCTGCAAATACAAGCACGGCACTGATGAGTGTAATTCCCATCAGAAGCGGGATATCGCTTCCCAGCCCCGCCGTGACCGCCGCCTGTCCGAGTCCCGGATAGGAAAAGACCTGTTCCACCAGCACCGAACCGCCGAAAATCTCGCTGATCGAGCCAAATTGGAGCGTAATTACCGGGAGAAGCAGGTTGCGGAGTCCATGCCGAAAAATCAGCCGCCAGCCGCTCTCGCCCCGCGCCCGCGCATAGAGTACGTAATCACTTTCCAGAATCTCAATCACTTTTTCGCGCGTGTGCATCGCAATCGAAGAAATCCCTGTCAGTCCCAGCGTACACGCCGGCAGAAATGCGTGATACAGGCGATCCGCCAGGCTGACCTCGTCCGCCGCCATTCCCACCGGGACACTGAACCCGATTGGGAAGACGGGAAGCTGCACTGTAAAGAGAAGCAGCAGCACCAGCGCCAGCCAGAAGGACGGCGTTCCCGCGATCACGATGCAATAGCCCGTAATCAGGCGATCCGCCCACTTGCCCCGTTTTGCCGCCGCTGCAATTCCTAAAAATATCCCCACGATTCCCGAAAACAGCCACGCAGACAGAAGGAGCCACACTGACGCAGACGCCTTTTCCGCGATCACCTCCAGCACCGGTCTGCGGTACAGAAGGGAAATGCCAAAATCACCATGACAGATGCCCGAAATCCAGTTAAAGAAGCGCTTCCAGACCGGCACACCAACGCCCCAGTACGCCTGCAGCTTCTCGATCTGCTCCGGCGCCATCGAGCCGAGCGCCGTCTGCCCGACATTCGTCTGCAGCGGATCGACCGGAGACATCGACACCAGCAGAAACGATACCAGACTGACTGCCAAAAGCAGCAGAATCAGGTGCAGCAGACTGCGCCCAAACCATTTCATCCTACTCATAGTACCACCGATCGACATTGTTGACGATGGACCAGCCGTGACCGTGCGGATGCACCTTCTGCTCTGCGACATGAAGCCCGTCTCTCACCCAGTACAGATGATCGACATTCACCAGCCAGATCCACGGAAGATCACCCTCGGCTGAAACGCCCGTCTCGCCGTCCCACTGCGCCTTTTTCCACAATTCATACGAACTTTCCAGATCCGGTGCTGCCAGGGCCTCATCCATATAAGCGTCCACGGTCTCATTCGCATACGGCGAATATTCTGCCAGCCCCGTATCTGCCTTTGTATGGTAAATATTATAAAATTCCATCGGCGTGTGCGCGCCCCAGCCCCAGAGAAGCGGCTGCGACTGTGCCTCGTCATACGCAGTATCCCAGCCGGTGCCGCGGATCGATGTGTCAATTCCAATCTCTTTTAACTGCTGCGCCGTATCGGCTGCCAGCGCCTGACGCACCGAATCCCCGGTCGGATAGAGAAATTCCAGAATGGCTTTCACTCCACCCTTTTCGCGGATGCCGTCGGCATTTTTCTTCCATCCCGCCGCATCCAGCATCTCTTCCGCCTTCTCCACATCATAGGAAATTTTCTCCATTTCATCGTTGTACCACGGCATCTTGTCACAGACACTATATGCCGGGCTGCCGTAACCATTTAACACATGATCGATCATTTCCTGCCGGTCAATCGCCAGGTTGATCGCCCGGCGCACCTGCACATCCGCGGTAAAATCATTGCCGATTTTTACGCCATCCCCCCGTACCGTCTCCGGCACTGCCGGGAGGTTAAATCCACGGTTGTCCACCGTCTCACAATCCAAAAGACTGAATTCTGGAACCGACTGGTCTGCATAGGACGCCGCCGTGTACGCCACATCCACCTGCCCGGCGCGCACCGCCGCAAATGCCGCATCCTCTTCCATAAAGAGAATCGTGACCTGCCGCATCTTCGGCGCATCCCCATAATAATCCGGGTTGGCTTCCAGAATCACCTGCTGCCCCTTGTCCCACTGTTTCAGGATATATCGCCCGGAACCGATCGGATGTGTGCCGTAATCCGTTCCATATGCATGCTCCGGCACAATTCCCGTCACCGCCATCGTGTATGACCAGATAGCAAACGGGCGTTCCATCTCAAACACAACCGTCACATCATCGATCGCCTCCGCCTGTTTCAGCATTGAAAAATCGTTGACGGAACTCGTCTTTTTCAATGTGTTATAAGTGAATGCCACATCCTCCGCGGTCAGCGCCTCGCCATCCGTGAATTTCGCATCGTCGCGGATCGTCACCGTCCATGTCATTCCATCCTCGGAGGTCTCCACATCTGTCGCCAGATCATACCCGATACTCAAATCTGCTTCTGTCACCGTCAGGGTGCTCTGGATCAGCGGTTCATGCATATGCTCGCCCGCGCCCCAGCCATATGCCGGATCAAAGCCCGCCTCCGGCTCTGAAGTCGGCGGCATCGCGATAATAACGCTTATTTGGGTATTTTCCGCTGCATTTTCGCCGTTTTCAACATTTTCCGTCTGTTCTGCGCCGGAACCGCCTTTCTGCGCCTGATTTCCAGCGTTTCCGCATCCGGAAAGCATGACTGCCGCCGCTAAGGCAGTGACGCCAAGTGCCCTGGCTTCTCCGAACACCTTTCCAATGATTTTGCCTGTATTTTCTCGTTTTTTCATATTTTCTGTTGTACCCCTATATTTTTCCTTATGAAACAAAAGGATATCAGAAAAGTGCGGTCCCTGCTGAACCGCTGTACCTTCCTGGTATCCTTCTCCATTTTTCTTATTTATCTCAGTTAAAAAAGAATGTGCCTTGGCACATTCTCGTGCCGAGCGCGGTCGCTTGCGACATGTTTCTTCTTCGCGCGAGTGCGCATCCCGCGGAGCGTTTTTTGTTTCATAGGACGCAATTCCCTATGAAACGAGAAGACTCCCACCTCTTTAGGTGGTGAGTCCTGATTCCTATTTTTTCGTTCCCCCGCTTCTGCAAGGCAGCATCTGCTTGTGCAGCGCTGTTTTCTTTTTCTTATATACATTTAGACTCATTTTAGATGTCTGTTATCTTATTATTATTCCGTCGGCGTCGTCTTTCTCACATTCGTCTCCAGGAAACGGTTATATCCGAGCCAGCCCGGATTCTCCCCGCCGCTCTTTAAGACTTCCAGCATCGTCTCCATCTTCGCATCGGTATTGTCCGCGAAATTCAATGCCAGCGCCTCCAGAAGCGCCGGTTTCTTTGGGGAACCGTACTCTAATTCGCCGTGGTGCGCAAGGATGCAGTGCTTTAACTCCGCCGCTGTCTTTGCCGGGAATCCCGGAATCTCCTTAATACGGTCTGCAACCATCATCGTGCCGATCACGATATGACCTAAGAGCTGACCGTCGTCCGTATAATCATTTTCCGGAAATGCGGATAATTCCTGCACTTTTCCGATGTCGTGGAACAGCGCCGCCGTCAGAAGCAGATCGCGGTTCAGCGCCGGATATGACTTCGTGTAGAAATCACAGAGTTTCATAACACTTAACGTATGTTCCAAAAGTCCGCCCACAAAACCATGATGCACACTCTTCGCCGCCGAATGGAAGCAGAATTTCTTCACAAATGCCTTATCTTCCAGGAAATAGCTGGATGCCAGCTTTTTCAGGTACGGATTCTGGAAAGACTGCACCAGAGCCGTCAGCTCCTGATACATTATCTTGATATCCCTTGAGCTGACCGGAAGGTAATCGCTTTCCTGATACTCGCCCTCGTCCGCCTTGCGTATGCGCTTGATATTTAACTGGTTGGAACCCTGGAAAACCGTCACATCGCCGTCCACATAGACGTACTGCAGCGGCTCAAAATCATTGATGCCCGGGGAACTTAAATCCCAGATTTTGCAGTCTACCGTGCCTGTTTTATCCTGAAGCAGCACGGAAGCGTACTCTTTTCCGTTTTTCGTCACCGCGTGCTGTTTCGTCTTACATAAATATACGTCCGAGACTCTCATTCCTTCCCGGAACTGTTCAATATATCTCATTCTGCCTATATCCTCCTGAATTTCTATCTGGCGCGCAGAGATACCAAAAATGGAATTTCCGTGTATCCGTCGCGCCCTTTCCGCATCACATTTACCGATACAGACACGCCGCTCGCGGAATTTTCAATCTGCGCCTGGAGATCTTTGAAACTTCCGATCTCCTTTGTGCCAAATTTCACAATAATATCGCCGGGCTGGATGCCAGCGTCATATGCCGGGCTGCCGGAGACTGCCTCCGTCACGTAAACGCCCGCCGGAATGCCGCTCCCCTGCATCGCACGGCTCACATCCTGTCCCAGGATGCCCAGATATGCCGCCGAAGCGCCATTCGTCAGCCGCTCCAGAATCGGCTTGTAGCTGGAAATGGTGTACGCCGCCGTCCGATCCGTACAGCTCTCGCTGCGGCAGGACTCCGATGTCCAGCCGACCATCTCTCCGGCTGTATTGATCAAAAAGGTACCCGTCTGCGAATTGCTGCTGATATCCGCATACAGGATCCGCGTCAGTCCATCTGTAATCTGCACATTGCGCGCCACGTAGGATACCGTTCCAAACGAAAGCGAATGCACCTGTCCGGACGGACCGCCGATACCTACGAGGACATCGCCTGCCTTGACCGTATATGAATTGGCAAGTGAAAGCACCTGCACCTTTTTCCGCTCTTCTTCCGGCAGATTGCCGGACGGCACCGCCACAACTGCCATTCCGAGCACTTCGTCAATCTGGCGCACTGTACCAGCGATCTTCGTTCCATCCGAAAATCTCACATTGATCGAATCTGCCGCCCGCACCGCATCGGCGTAAGTAAAGATCAGAAATTCTCCATCACTCTCCGCGATGACTGCACCTGCATAATCACCCGTATTTTCCACCGGATTTCCAAATATATCCGTATCCTGTTTGCCGGAGCTGACCGTCACGATCGACTTATCACCCAGTTCCCCGATTCCACGCAGCACCGACGTCATCGAATTGAAATTGTCTACGGAAAACTGATAGCTGGAAAGCGCCTCGCTGACCGCCTCATCAATCTCCTGCTCCATTTGTTCCGGCTGCGCTGTCATATCCGCATCTGCACCGTCCGACGGCGAAACAGAGTCCGGATCGTCCTTGGAAAACTCGACTGAGGATGTCTCCTGCATCCCATTTCCCTGAAAACACCGATCCGCAAACGGCTTTACCGCCGCAAACGAAACCGCCGCGACTCCTCCAAATGCGGCTGACGCGCATACAAAGAGAGCCACCCGCTTCGCAATCTGTTTTCTGGTCAGCGGCGGCTTCACTATCGTTTCTCTCATGAATTCCCGTTTTTCCTTTTTTTCAAGTTCTTCTGAATCCGGCATTTCACTTTCCCCTTTGCATAACATATCCTAATTATACTTTCCTTCTTAAGGTTATGCAAGAAAAAAGTGCGAATGCTTGGCTAGACGGCGGGGAATGTGATATAATGTGAACACTTGACGAGGTCTTTTCGAGTCTAGTGAGAACTTATACCTGACCACTTAATGAGGTCTTTCACGAATTTAGTGGTCACGGTATCATGTGAACACCATTTAAATTAAGAGGATTACCACAACATGAATGAAAAAGCATTAAAAACTCTCGAATATACAAAGATCATCGACCAGCTCACGGAGTACGCCTCCACGGAGATGGGAAAACAGATGTGCCGGGAACTGCAGCCGTCCTGTGATCTGGGGACGATCCGGCAGAGCCAGACGGAGACGACCGATGCCCTGACGCGCGTCCGCATGAAGGGAAGTCTCTCCTTCGGCGGCGTGAAGGATGTGCGTGGTTCCATGAAACGTCTGGAAATCGGAAGTTCCCTGGGGATCCCGGAGCTTCTCTCTGTCAGCTCCCTGCTGACAGTCGCTGCCCGCGCGCAGAGCTACGGACGCCATGAGAAATCCGAAGAATTTCCAGATGATTCCCTTGATGAGCGCTTCCGCGCCCTGGATCCGCTGACGCCGGTCAACAATGAGATCAAGCGCTGCCTGCCATCCGAGGATGAGGTCAGCGATGACGCAAGTCCGGGACTTGCCAAAGTGCGCCGCTCCATGAAGATCGTGGGCGGACGCGTCCATACCCAGTTAAATTCTATTTTAAATTCCAGCCGGACCTATTTACAGGATGCCGTCATCACAATGCGCGACGGGCGCTATTGCCTGCCGGTCAAGGCTGAGTATAAATCCCAGGTCCCAGGCATGGTGCACGACCAGTCCTCGACCGGTTCGACTGTATTTATCGAGCCGCTCGCGATCGTCAAGCTGAACAACGAACTGCGCGAGCTGGAAATCCAGGAAAAACGGGAAATTGAGTTCGTTCTGGCAGCTCTTTCCAGCCAGCTTATGCCTTACACCGACGCGATCCTCTCGGATCTTTCGATTCTGGCAGAGCTCGATTTCATTTTCGCAAAGGCAGCTCTTTCCCGCCACTATAACTGCGTGGAACCGAAATTTAACAACAAACGGTATATCAATATCAAGGACGGACGCCATCCGCTCTTAAATCCGAAACAGGTCGTTCCGATCAACATCTGGGTTGGCGATTCGTTTGACCTTCTGATTGTGACGGGTCCAAACACGGGTGGTAAAACCGTTTCTTTAAAAACCGTCGGACTCTTTACCCTGATGGGGCAGTCAGGACTCCATATCCCGGCATTTGAAGGATCCGAGCTGGCTGTTTTTGACAATGTATTTGCCGACATTGGCGATGAGCAGAGCATCGAGCAGAATCTGAGTACATTCTCCGCCCATATGACGAATATCGTTTCGATTTTAAATGAGGCGGACGCCAATTCGCTCTGTCTCTTCGATGAGCTCTGTTCCGGTACCGACCCGACCGAGGGCGCGGCGCTGGCGATTGCGGTTTTAAATTTCCTGCACAACATGACCTGCCGGACGATCGCAACCACGCATTACAGCGAATTAAAAGTCTTTGCGCTGACCGCGCCAGGCGTTGAAAATGCCTGCTGCGAGTTCAACGTCGAGACTCTCCGCCCGACCTACCGCCTGCTCATCGGTATTCCAGGAAAAAGTAATGCATTTGCCATTTCCCGCAAGCTGGGGCTGCCGGATTATATCATCGACGAGGCGAAAAACCAGATGGAGCAGAAGGACGAATCCTTCGAGGATCTGCTTGCCAATCTGGAAAACAGCCGCGTGACCATTGAAAAAGAGCGCGAAGAGATCGCCTCCTATAAACAGGAGATTGAAACGCTGAAGAACCGCCTCCAGCAGAAGGAAGAACGTTTCTCCGAGCAGAAGGAAAAAATGCTTTCCAAAGCCCGCGAGGAAGCTCAGAAGATCCTTCAGGATGCGAAGGACACCGCCGATCAGACGATCCGCAACATCAACAAGCTTGCCAAGTCTTCCGGCGTCAATAAAGAACTGGAAGCCGAGCGGACCAAGCTGCGCGGCAAGATCCAGGATGTAGACAAGAAACTGGCAGTTAAGAAAACCGCCGCACCGAAAAAAGCCGTTTCCGCGAAAAAGCTGCGTCTCGGCGATACCGTGCGCGTTCTCTCGATGAATTTAAAGGGAACCGTCAGCTCCCTGCCGAACGCCAAGGGCGATCTGTATGTACAGATGGGAATTCTGCGCTCCCTCGTCAATATCCGCGATCTGGAAATGGTCGAGGAAGCATCCATCACCGGACCGGGACTTTCCGGCACACATACGGGTGGTTCCCGCGGATCCGGAAGCGGAAGCAGCAAGATCAAGATGTCCAAGTCCTTCAGCGTATCGCCGGAGGTCAACCTGATTGGCATGACCGTCGATGAGGCGATCCCGGTACTCGACAAATACCTGGATGATGCCTACCTGGCGCATCTTCCGCAGGTCCGCGTCGTACATGGTCGTGGAACCGGCGCTTTAAAAGCGGGCGTACACCGCCACTTGAAGAAATTAAGCTATGTCAAGGAATACCGGCTTGGCGAGTTTGGCGAAGGCGATACAGGCGTTACAATCGTGACATTTAAATAAGAAATATCCATAACTGTGAAGGTACTGAACAGTTACAAATATCCAAAAAAACAGGAGGAATCAACATGGCTGAAAAGCAGCGCATTCTCATCGTAGATGACGACTACAACATTGCTGAACTAATCTCACTTTACCTGACGAAAGAATGTTTTGAAACGAAAATTGTCGGAGACGGGGAAGAAGCTCTCCGGGTATTTCCCGAATTTCAGCCCAACCTGATTCTTCTTGATCTGATGCTTCCGGGCATCGACGGCTATCAGGTCTGCCGGGAACTGCGAAGTACCTCCCAGGTGCCAATCATCATGCTCTCCGCCAAGGGCGAAATCTTTGATAAGGTGCTGGGGCTGGAGCTGGGCGCCGATGACTACATGATCAAACCATTCGATTCGAAAGAGCTGGTTGCCAGAGTCAAAGCCGTTCTGCGGCGCTACCAGCTGCCGGTGCAGATGCCTGCATCGTCCGTGACCGAACAGCATGGCAATTTTGTCGAATATCCGGATCTCATCGTCAACCTGACGAACTACTCCGTCATTTACAACGGACACTCGATCGAGCTGCCGCCGAAGGAACTGGAACTGCTCTATTTCCTCGCGTCCTCACCAAACCAGGTATTCACAAGGGAGCAGCTTCTCGACCATATCTGGGGATATGAATACATCGGCGACACGCGGACGGTAGATGTCCATATCAAGCGGCTCCGTGAAAAAATCAAGGGCAACGACAAGTGGGCGCTGACGACCGTCTGGGGGATTGGATATAAATTTGAGGTAAAACGGTAACTGTTAGTAAAGGAACTGAACTGTTACGTGAAGAGGTAACCGGAGGTTTACCATGAAATCAAACCACTACACACATTCTCTTTATTATAAACTGCTGATCGGCTATCTCATCTTCGGTCTGCTTGGATTCATCACGATCGCGACCATCTCATCTGAGATGACCTACCACCATCTGGTGGAACGCGAATCGGAGGTTCTGTATGACGAGGCGACCATGATTGCCGATCGGTGCAGCAAAGCCTACGAGGGAAAAACCATCAATCTCGACTCGGCATACCCACAGATCGAGGCGGTTTCCGCTTATCTGCAGTCGGATATCTGGATCCTGAACCATGAAGGCACCATCGTTGCGGACAGCAGCGACAGTCGTACCGGCATCGCAATCGACGATTTCGACCCGACCGCACAGGGCAACCGGCTCTATTCCATCGGACAGTATTACAACCTGTTTGACAGCAAGGTACTCTCCGTTTCCGCCCCGATCACAGGCAATATGAAGACCTACGGCTACATCGTGATTCATATGCCAATCCAGAACATTGAGGCGGAACAGAACGGATTTCTGAATATTATTTACATAACATCGATCATCCTGTTCTTCCTATCCCTGGTGGTGCTTCTTGTTTTTACAAAAGTGGTCTATTTCCCGCTCAAAAAGATTACGGTCGCAGCCAATGAATATGCAGCCGGAAACCTGGCACACAATATCCCGATTACCACCCACGACGAGATCGGCTATCTCGCCAGCACATTAAACTATATGTCCAGCGAGTTAAATGAAATGGAACAGTACCAGCACAATTTCATCGCGAACGTATCGCACGATTTCCGCTCGCCTCTGACTTCCATCAAAGGCTATCTCGAGGCAATTCTCGATGGCACAATCCCGCAGGAACTCTATCACAAATACCTGCACATCGTCATTTCCGAGACCGAGCGCCTTAACAAGCTGACACAGGGCATGCTGACGCTCAACTCTCTGGACAGCAAGGGCTATTTAACCCGAACCAATTTCGATATCAACCGGACGATCAAGGATACCGCCGCAACCTTCGAGGGCACGTGTAGCGCAAAAGGCATCACGTTTGACCTGACCTTTGCGGATAGCATCCAGATGGTCTACGCCGATCTCGGAAAAATCCAGCAGGTTCTCTACAACCTGATCGACAACGCGATCAAATTCAGCCACGAGGATTCGATCATTTACATCCAGACCTCCATCCGGTATGAAAAAATCTTCATTTCCGTCAAAGACACCGGCATCGGCATCCCGAAGGACAGCCAGAAGAAAATCTTTGAACGTTTCTACAAGACCGACTTATCGCGCGGAAAAGATAAAAAGGGCACCGGGCTGGGGCTTGCGATTGTCAAAGAGATTATTCAGGCACATGGGGAAAATATCGACGTTGTCAGCACCGAGGGCGTGGGGACGGAATTTATTTTCAGTCTGCCGAAGGCGACGGCGCTATAGCAAATTGAAACTGTCCAATCCCTTCGCAATTACAGCAAATCTTCCATCTGGCATCCCAGTGACCGTGCAAGCGCACGCACGGTTTCTGCGGATGCTTTTTGAATCTTCTTTTTTCCCTGTTCATACTGCTGAATACTCCGCAGCGTAACCCCCGATTGCTCTGAAAGATCCTTTTGGGTATATCCCGCCATCTTCCGGATCCGCCGCAACGCATTTTTCCCCTGCTCTTTTCTTCGAATGATTCTGTCTGCCGCCTCAACAAATTTATCCTCCGGAGCTTCATGAAGTGCCGGATACATTTCCACAACCTCCCGGACCGGAAGCCCTGCTTCAATTTCCTTAAATTTCTTCTCACTGTACCACTGATAATACGCCAGTATCCAGCCACTCCAATACTCTCTGGAACAGGTAAATTCTACCTGCGGTTCCGGCAGTTCGTCCTTTTTTCCCGCTTTTCGAAGCACTTCCTCCGCAAGCTCCGTTCCAGAAAAGCCGCTCACTACTCTTGGTACACCTTCCCCAAATTTTTCTGCATACCCGGTTGTAAGAAACAATTTCCAAAAATCTTCCAGATCCATCCCACAGGCATTGACCGCATAATCTGTCATTTCCCCCAGATTTCTCATCGCATCATCCAGATATTCAATCCCATAAGCGCTCATCCTCAGCCGACACCTCCCCTCGAATCAAATCCCGCATATAAATACCGTCGATATCATCCTCTTCCACCTTTTTCCGGTATGCATTTCTAGCTTGCTCATCCCTGGCTCTTCGTTTTACATAATATTCCACTGAATCTACTCCTTCATAAGAAAGAAAGTGTATCGCCTGAAATGCCTTCTGACTCTTTAATACATACTGCTCTCCCAATTTTCCCAGCCGCATCGCATACGAAAGCTGCTCTAACGATATTTCATTATTTACAAACGCCCTTGCAAATGAAAAATACGAATCATCCGCCCGGTACCCAATCACCACATCATATCCGTCCACATCCGGGAGGAAATGTTCCAGCAGCCACTCTCTTCCCCGTTTCATGACCGCCGAAGAAAGGCGGATTTTCCGGTATTTCATCAAAATCGCCAGCCAATGAAGAACGCTGTAGTGCTTCTCCATCAAATTTAAAATCAAAAGACCGGTTTCATCCATTTCATACTGATTCACATAGCCGTCCTCCCGCTCGGCGCACGACCACTCCTTCGCCAGCTCCAGACTCTCCGTACAATAAAAGCCCTGTCCGTAGTCATTATAGACCTTTCCCTGACCATACATAGGAGTAGAAATAATTTCCAAGGAACCGTGATATAAAATTTTTCTCATTCTGAGGAACCTCCTTATCTATTATGGGAGCAAGTAGAAACATGTGGTATATAAAAAATAGATTCGTTTTAATAAAAATAACTCTATAGAGATATTTTTATTAATATTATATCTCTATAGAGTTATTTAATCAATTTTTATTTCAGATCTTAAAAAGATATGCCACCTTACAGTACGCACCTTACACAAACTGTAACTGTCCTTTCACGATGTTTCGAATTACACCTACCGCGCCTCTTCCCCCGGAAAATGCGCGTCGGACCGCTTCAGAATCTCCCGGGCAGTCTTTGTCTTTCCAAGACCACCAAAGGTACAACGCAGTTCCAGCGGCAGCGACAGACCGATCTCATAGATCGCGCCGATCGTCTCATCCAGCGGGATCACCTTGTCGTAGCCTGCCAGAATCATATTGGCGCTGGCGAGCGCATTGCTTCCGCCCATGATATTTTTGCCGAGACATGGCCATTCAACACGGTTTCCAACCGGATCGCAGGCAAGCCCTGTGATATTCTGAAGCCCTACAGACGCCGCATCCATACAATTTTCGATGGTTCCGCCCATCATCGCCGTGAGTGCCGCCGCTGCCATACCGGAACCGGCACCGCACTCTACCTGGCATCCTGCTACTTCCGCCGAAAACGTCGCTTCCTCTGCGAAAAAGACACCGACCAGACCCGCAACCAGAAGTCCCTGTACTACCGTTTCTCTCGGAAGTGACAGCGCCCGCGCCAGTCCGATGACCGTTCCCGGCAGGCATCCGCAGGAGCCACAGGTCGGTGCTGCTACGATCACGCCCATGGAGCTCTTGCTTTCCATCACCGCCGTGATGCAACGGATGAGCTCATTGACAATCGGATCCGGAATCAGGCGTCCTGCCTGTTCGGCTGCTGCCACCTTGCTGACCTGCTCGCCCAGAATACGGTCCTGATATTTCGTCCCGGCTAATCCCGTCTCAACCGCCTGTTCCATGACCGACAGAATCTGTTCCATCTGATGGTAAACCGCTTTCTTCGACTGACCGCCCCGACAGGCCTCATATTCCAACGCATACTCCCAGGAATCCATCGGATGCTCTTTCGCATAATCAACCAGGGCAGCTGCCGTCGAAAATGGAACCTGACACGTACTGCTGGAATGCGTCGGAAGCACCGGTTCAAGATAGCACGCCTGACCGACACCCGCCACACCGCGGACGGCTTGAATCACCTCTTTTGTCAGCGGAACAGCTAATTTCCAATTATATAAAATCTGACCTTCCTTCTGATCGCTCTGGAAAAATTCAACATCCGGCAAAAGTGCTTCTATCTTTTCCCTAATTCCCGGTGCCACCTCCGCAATCACCAGAAGCTCATAGAAATCTCCGGCTATCTGCACCGAAAATCCCTCGTATTTCTGCATCTCGACCATACCGCCGCCGACTGCGATCGCCTCCCAGTGCACGACATTTCCATTCTGGTCCCAGACCTCTGCCCGGTAATTGCCCGGATGTTCTGCTCCATAATCGAGAATCCGGTATTCGATCTCCAATCCCCGTTCTTTTGCAATCGCCTCATACTGTGCGACATCCGGCGCATCCAGCTCCATATTCAAAAGCCCACTGGCAAATCCCATATCCGTTCCGTGTCCTGTGTGCGATGTCGCCAGCGCACCGTTGATATCAAAATCAACGATCGCTTTTTTCACCGGTGCATCCAGAGATTGCCGGATCATGGAGGCGATCCGCGCCGCCCCCGCCACATGGGAACTGGAAGGTCCGCGCATCACCGGACCGAGTACATCATTGAAAATACTGCAGGGTAGTTTTTCCATGGTTTGTCCTCCTTTTTGCATCAATCATTCCATGTTTTTTATTCATCATTTTTGATTCGTGTTTTTGTAAAGGAAAAGGGAACGTCCAACTTCAACGTCCCCTCTCGTTTCTATCGTCCCATTAAAATAAATGGAATTCTGGATACTACCGGAACATTCGTAATAATCGCTAATGCTGCCAGCATCGCTACCAGGAATGGGATTGCATTTCGAACCGTATCTCCAAATTTACATCTTGCAATATTGGTTGCCGTGTATAAGCAGACACCTACCGGCGGAGTTGCCAGACCGATGGTCAGGTTCAGGCAGACAATCATACCAGTCTGAATCGGGTCAACGCCCAGGCTTGCCATCGCCGGTGCCAGAATCGGCGCTACCAGCATGATTGCCGGAGCACTATCCATAAACATACCAACAACCAGAAGAACCAGATTGACCAGTAACAGTTTCACTGCTAAAGAAGTATGAAGACCAACCAGCATATTCGTTACAGAAACTGCCCATCTCTCATTGGAGATAACCCATCCAAACAGATAGCAGCCGCCGACAATCAGCATAACCGTACCACTGTCGATCGCGCTGTCGATAATCGATTTCCAGAGCTCTTTCCAGCCAACGGTCCGGTATACAAATGCCGACAAAATCAGGGAATAAAGAACCGCTGCCGCCGCTGCCTCGGTCGGAGTAAAGAAACCACCCATGATACCGCCAACAACGATGATCGGAAGTCCGATACATGGAAGTGCCTGTCTGGTTGCTTCCCATTTTTCCTTCCAGCTTGTCTTAGGACCTGCTGAAAAATCACGTTTCACTGCAAATACATAGACAACCAGCATCATGATAATACCCATCAGGATACCCGGTACTACTCCGGCAATAAACATATCGCCAACGGATACCTTCGCTGCCGCACCGTAAATAACGAATGCCAGACTCGGTGGGATAATCGGGCAGCAGCAGGATGCACACGCGGTCAGACCTGCTGTAAACGCCGGATCATACTTTTCATCCTTCATTGCCGGAATCATCAGGCATCCAACTGCCGCCGTACCAGCTACCGCCGAGCCTGAAACTGTACCAAACATCATACATACCAGGATGTCTACCATCGCCAGACCACCCTTGATATGTCCAACGAATGCCTGTGCGAAACGAACCAGACGCATGGTAATACCGCCGTGATTCATAATATTTCCTGCCAGAGCGAAGAATGGAAGACAAAGCATGGTAAAACTATTAATACCATAGATAATTCGCTGCGGAACCAACGCCAGGTTGGCATCACCGGTACTTAAAAGCGCATAGGAGACCGTCGCTACGATCAATACAAAAGCAATCGGAACGCCTAATGCAAGAAACAAGAAAAAGCTTCCAAATAAAATTATACTGCTGAACATATTGACCTCCTACTCTTCATCCCCCGGAAGAGGAATCTTTTTCGCTTCCCCGTAACATATATTTTCAAGAAGCTGCACAAATGTATAATAAATCATAATGAGACCGCTGACCGGAAGGGCTGCATAAAAGAGCGCCAGCGAAACCTTGATCGTCGTTCCCAGATGTGGAATCTGTGCAACTGTATAGTTCCAACCTGAAATTGTAAATAAAACAAGTGCAAATAATAAAATCACATCCGCCAGAACCAGCATAAACTGACGTGTTTTTCCATGGCACAAGTTAATTACCATGTCAACACCGATATGAAGCAGATGACGGCTTGCTACGGCACTGCCAAGCATCGTGGTCCAAACGAAGATATAACAGGAGAACTCCGTTGCCCATGGCATCGTAGCTCCAAACCATCGCAAAATAAACTGGCCGATTACCGCGATACATAAAGCAATTGACGTAACCCCTAATGCAACTCTGGCAACCGTATTGATCACGTCGCCAATCTTGTGAAGTTTTTCAATCAATCCTGCCATTTTTCTCCCCTCTTTGTAAATGTACTCCCGAAAACAGGCTCCGGGAGTACATGATAGTTCAAAAATTATTGTACTTTATTTCGCTGCGCGAACCATCTCAACCAGACCTTCCCAGGTCGGATGTGCCGCGTACATTTTATCATATACCGGAGCAACTTTTTCTTTCCATGCATCAATATCAGTCGGACGTGTTACGGTATAACCTTTTTCTTCATACTCAGCAATCTTTGCCTCGTCATTTTCCAGGAACCAAGCTCTCTGCTCTTCGCCTGCTTTTATAGCTGACTCTTTCACGAGTTTCTGGTCTTCTTCGCTTAAACCCTCATACCATTTTGAAGAAGCAACAATGATACCGCTGGAATAGTAATGATGAATATCGCAGATATTATTAACAACCTCAATATAACCATCTGCTACTGCATATAATGCACTATTGTCTGTTCCATCTACAACGCCATTCTGAAGTCCTGTGAACTGCTCGCCAGATGCCAATGCAACCGGTGTAGCACCAAGTGCTTCGTAGGTTGCCACGCAAACTTCATTCTGCATGGTTCTCATACGAACGCCCTTCATATCATCTACGGTATTAATTGTCTTATCTTTAGTCAGGATATTTCTCCAGCCATCCTCATGGAAACCAAGTCCTGTAATTCCATCAACCGCGCTTAACTGTTCCAGAAGGGAATTGCCAAATTCTCCCTCCAGCGCTTTATTGACATTATCCTCATCCTCAAACAGGAATGGAAGCTCAAAAATGCCTAAATCTGGTACAAATCCGCCCAGTGCACCAGTTCCTACCCAGCCGATTTCCAGGTTATTATTCTGAACCATCTCAACACACTCAACCTCGTCGGTTGTCATATCGCCTGCATAAACCTCTACTTTAATCCGTCCGTTGCTGCCCTCCTCGACCAGCTTTTTAAAAGCATTCGCACCGTAATCATACGGAGAACCGGTTCCACATACATGTGCTACACGGATCGTCATCTCCGCTCCGGAAGTATCTACGCTGGAACCACTATCTGCTGCTTCGGTTCCGGCTGCAGATGCGGATGAAGAAGAATTTCCGCCTGAACACCCCGCCATTGCCATCGCTCCGATTACCAATGCCATCGTACCGCAAAGCCATCTCTTTTTCATAAAGTATCCTCCTTTATACTGTTTTTATGTGAACTCCCGAGGTACTTCTTTCCCTCAGAAGTACCTCCCTGTACCTTTAAACTCTTATTTTGTTTCTATCGATTTAGCCTAATAAGAAACCTTCCGGGAATGGATCGTCCGGATCGAATAACCATGTACTCTCTCCCATTACAAACGCCCGTCCGCTGATCTCCGGTACTACTGCCGGAATTCCTGCCACCTCTGTCTCTTCAACGATATGGCAGTGGAATAAACTTCCAATCAGGCTCTCATGCACAAACGACTGTCCGACTGCCAGCTTTCCTTCCGCATGAAGAAGTGCCATCTTCGCTGATGTACCGGTTCCGCAAGGGCTTCGGTCAATCGCTGCCGGGGGAATGACAACTGAATTTTTTACGTCCGAAACCCCTTCTGTACCCGGTTCGAAAAATTCCACATGCGTTACCTGGTTCATGATTTCCAGATACGGATGCTTGACTGTTACCTGCTCATTGATAAACTTTTTAAGATAATTTCCTTTTTCGACAATCTCTTTTGCATTTTCTTTATCCAGCTTTAAGCCCATTGCCGATGCCGGTACTAACGCAAATACATTTCCACCGTATGCGATGTCTAACGGAATCTCACCATATCCAGGAACCTGTACCTTTACATCCCGATTCATCACAAATGCCGGGGCATTTTTAAAGGATACCCGCACCGCCTTGCCATCTTTCACCTCAATTTTCACTTTTACCAGTCCAGATGGTGTATCTAAGGTCGCATATGTATACGGTTCCTCCGCTTTTAAGAGTCCGCTTTCAATCAGTGCCGTTGAAACTCCGATCGTATCATGTCCGCACATCGGCATCCAGTTTCCAACCTCGTAATATAAAACACCAAAATCTGCCTCCGGATTGCAGGGCTTGGTAACAATCGTTCCGGACATTACGTCATTTCCTCGCGGTTCAAAACAAATTGCTTTTCTCATCCAGTCCTGTTCCTGCATCATATAGAGCATCTTTTCTTCCATCGTGTTCCCCGGAATTTCCGGAAATCCCGATAAAATGGTTCGGGTTGGCTCTCCCTCTGTATGTGTCTCGATGCAGGTTACTGCCTTTCTCCCCTTAATCTCCTGCAAACAAAATTCATTCTTTTTTTCCATAGGCTCCTCCGTATTAAAAATTTTGTCCGTTCTCTTTCAGTTTTCTGAAATCTCGTTGTTAAAATCATATCATGATGAAAACTTTCAAAAAACATCATTTTTAATACAAAGTTTTTTGTGTTTTGGTTATTATGATGCATGACGTCAGTTAATGGTAGATACTTTCGGTTCTATCATAGTATACTTTTGGATACTTTTTCTATTTTCAAAGTTTTTCCACTTGCAATAATCATAACAACATTTTATTATGCTTTATATATTATCAGTCTATTAAAAATAGTTTAAAACAATAGTTGGACTATAGTCTAGTATTGATTCCATTTTGTTTTCACTAATTGAATACTCACGGGAAAGGAGGCATCTTCATGAGTGCTGAAAATCTTTTTACAACATCACGAATTGAAAACGTCAATCAGATCATTGCTGAACTTTACGACGATTCAATTCTTCTTGAAAAACGGATGGAGAGTTTTTTCCTGAACCTGAACAATATTGTTTTTTTTGAAAAAGCAAATTTTTTGTTTTACCAAAAGCAGGGACAGAATTACAAAACCCATTCCATCTACACCATCAACTGGAATGATGAACAGAAACGGCGATATCAGGAAGAATACTGCCATATGGACGATGTTCTGTCGATTCTGGACTCCGACAGTAATGTAACTTTCCTGACCAACCAGCTGTTCAATCAGGAGGTTCGAAAAAATTCTCTTTATTTTCAGGAATTTCTACTTCCCATGGGGCTGCATGATTCCATTGAAACGAATTTTTCGATTCGGAACCGGGATCTGCGGGGTGTGTTTTCCATCCACCGATCCAACGATAAAAAAAATTTCCTGCCAGATGAATTAAGCCTTGTCCGGTTATTCCAGCCGCATTTCTGCAACGTATTTAAAAATTACGGGCGGGAGCTCAACATCGGACGGGCATTTCATGTACTGGAAAATTACAACTGCATCGGAATCGGCTGTTTTGACGATAAACTGAATTTTATCGGGTGCAACACAACCTACCATACATACATGGAGAATCATGGATTTGCAGATTTATCCAACAACCCCATTTCCAATTGTTTTCGCTCTCTTTGCCGTCAGCTGCTCCGTTCTGGAAGCATTACCGGACAAAATATCGAATACAAGATGGAAAACAGCCCTTTGTTTCTGGAGGTAAGCCGCTCCCATCTTAAGGAGGGACCAGACAACGACTGCTTTGTATGTCTGTTCTTCGATTTATCCTATGTGATGGATCGTACTCTTTCCCAGATCAGCCGGGATTTTTCCCTGACGAACCGAGAAGTAAATGTTTTAAGCCTTTTACTGCGCGGCTATTCCAACGATCAGATATCTTCCACCCTCTTCGTCAGCATCCCTACTGTCAAAAAGCATCTGGCTTCCATTTATTCCAAAATGGAAATCAAGAGCCAGAAGCAAATTCTGGAACGCATTCATTTCTACGACAAATAATTTTCGCATTAATCTTGTTTAACCACGAAAAAAGGGAGTCCGCTCATCCTGCAGACTCCCTTTTTCGTGCCCCTTTTTACTCTAGCTTTCCTCCTTGCTCTTCCTGGGTGTCTCTTTTTTCGTTCTTGATCTCCCAATGAATCAAAAATGTAAGCATTGCCCGAAGGACAATGATGGCTCCCAAAATTCCAAGTTCCGACCATTCCCGTACCACAACCGTCCTGAGTACCTCGCCGCCCATCTTAAATTCCAACGCCAGCGCAATTCCCTGTGCCAGATTCAGGCGGATCAGCTGACGCTTGTTTCGTATCCACTGAACAAAGCAGGATACCGCTGTCGAAACCAGCACAATGATTCCAAACAATTCTAGCACGACCGTGCATATCTGTACCAAATTCTCTAACAACCAGTCTAATACTTTAATTACTTCTCCCATTACCCCTTCCTTTCCAGGTATTCTTCCCTTCTCGCTTGTGCTAATTTTATCCATTTCCTGTAGCTCAGTAAATGCGTAAACCTACTGAACCGCTACAATTTTCTTTACTATACACGCCCCATTTCAAATATGCAACTTGATTTTTATTCTGTTTTCATCTTGACAATGAAACGTGAAACTGCTACAATCCAGCTATACAAACCACTTTTGATTTGTGATAAATCTATTTTTAGTATATATGTTTTATTTCATTCATAAATATTCAGGAGGTTTTGATATGTTATTTCTCAGCGAACAAGAAATGTGGCAGTCCGTCACCTTAGAGGATGTCATGGACGCAATCGAAGATGCGTATGCGATTCACAAAAGCGGCAATTATAAGATGCCGGATCGTTTTATCGCACAGCGTGATAAAAATATGATGCTCTATATGCCGTGTTTTCTGGATTCCGTCATCGGTACAAAGATGTTATCCGAATTTCCGGACAATCCCTCTCTGGGAATTCCGTATCTGAACGGACTTATGATTTTAAATAACGCAAAGACCGGTCTGCCGAAGGCGATTATGAACGGAAGTGTCCTGACCGCAATGCGGACCGGTGCGGTCGGCGGTGTCGCACTGCGCTATCTGGCTCCAGAGGATGCTGCCTCAGTTGGTCTGGTTGGCTGCGGTATGCAGGGACTACACCAGCTTCTCTATGCCTGCGAGGTGCGCCCGATCACAGATATTTATCTGTATGACGCATACGCTAAGGATCTTTCCGGCTTTATCGAGCGCTTATCGGCGCGTCTGGCATCGTTTGGAAAAAACGACATCCAGATTCATACCTGCGCGGATACACGTGAACTGGCTGAGCACAGCCGCGTCCTGATCTCCGCCACCCAGGCGGTCGATCCGGTCTACCCGGATGATGAAGAGCTGCTTCGCGGCAAATGCTTTGTTGCCATCGGCTCCTGGCGTCCGGAACGGCGCGAACTGCCGGATGCGGTGTGGAAACTCGTCAAGAACGCGTACACCGAGCTTCCGTATGCCTGCGAGGAGAGCGGCGATCTGAAAATTCCGCTGGAAAAGGGCGTTCTGACACAGAAGCGCGTCCACTTTATCGAGGATCTGATCGAAGATACCAAGCAGGGACATCCGCATGAGCAGAACGAGACCCGCTGCTTTAAATCAGTCGGCATGGGACTCTTTGATGTGCGGACGGCACAGCTTATCTATGAAAAAGCATTGGACAAAGGAATTGGACAAAAACTTAATTTCTAGGAAAAATGGTTGGAATAGAAAAGGCTGTATCACCTACCGCGCGCTTCCATGCGGCAGGCAATACAGCCTTTTTCTTATTGTTATATGTGCATTAATTTTCCAGCATTTTTCTGAATCTATAGACTGGCAAATTTTTTGCTCCATATTCTTCTCTACTTATTTATATAACGGATACTTCTCACACAGTTTCGTCACTTCCGCACGGATGTAATCTGCCTTGTTCTCGAAGTCGGTAGCTGCCAGCCAGATGCACTCTGCAATCACTTCCATGTCCTCTTCTTTCAGTCCACGGGTGGTAACAGCCGGAGTACCGATGCGGACGCCAGAAGTAACAAACGGGCTTCTCGGGTCGTTTGGAACGGTATTTTTGTTCAGGGTAATGTATACTTCATCGCAGCGGTTCTGCAGCTCTTTACCGGAAATATCCATGCCGCGCAGATCAACTAACATCAGGTGGTTATCGGTTCCGCCGGTCAGAATCTTGAATCCCTGCTTCTGAAGTGCGGCTGCCAGCGCTGCTGCATTCTTCTTTACCTGAAGCTGATACTCTTTAAATTCTGGCTTCAGCGCCTCGCCGAAGCAGACTGCCTTGCCAGCAATGATGTGCTCTAACGGACCGCCCTGGGTTCCCGGGAAAATCGCCTTGTTGAAGTTGAACTTCTCAGCTGCTTCCTTATTTGCCAGAATCAGACCACCTCTCGGTCCGCGCAGTGTCTTATGAGTGGTTGTCGTAACAACATCTGCATACGGAATCGGGCTCTGGTGAAGACCGGCTGCTACCAGACCAGCGATATGAGCCATATCGACCATCAGGTATGCGCCTACTTTGTCTGCAATTTCACGGAAACGTTTGAAATCAATCTCTCTTGCATAGGCACTTGCACCTGCAATGATCAGCTTCGGTTTTGCTTCCAGTGCAATGCGCTCTACCTCTTCGTAATCAATCACGCCATTGTCATCGACACCATACGGCACAATGTTGAAATATAAACCGGAGAAATTGACAGGGCTTCCGTGTGTCAGATGTCCGCCGTGATCCAGGTTCATGCCCATAACAGTATCACCCGGTTTCAGCATTGCGATAAATACCGCCATGTTTGCCTGCGCGCCGGAATGCGGCTGTACGTTTGCATAATCACAGCCAAACAGTTTTTTCGCTCTCTCGATCGCGATGGACTCTACAACATCGACACACTGGCATCCGCCGTAGTAACGTTTTCCCGGATATCCCTCCGCATATTTGTTGGTTAATACCGATCCCATCGCCATCATAACCGGCTCCGATACAATATTCTCCGACGCGATCAGCTCCAGGTTTCTTCTCTGACGGGCTGCCTCTGCTTCAATGGCTTCTCCCACTTCCGGGTCTGCCTCTGTAATGAACTTCATTACCTCATCTACCATGTCTGTTTCTCCTATTCTTTTTCTGTCATCCATACAAAATCATCAAGTGGATTTTTCATATATAAATATAAAAACCACTCTTTTGTCTCTCCGGATTTTTTATTTAAAAAAGCCTTTTTCAGGTCTCATTAAATACTGTCACCAGACGCTTCTTATGCCAGCAGCGCTTCCGCCATCTGCTCCAGCGACGGAATATCGCTCTCCTTGAGCGCCCCGCGAACCGTAACGACCGGTTCAACCACCGTGATCTCCTTCATCGCATCCAGCATTCCCTTCATCGTGCGCGCTGCACTCGGCGCCCAGGAACCGTTTTCAATCAGGGCAACGGTGCGTTTCTGGTAATTCTTGCTCTGTAAGTGGTGCAGGAAATCTGCCATAACCGGCATCACACCCGCGTCATAGGACGGTGCTGCCAATACAATTTTTCCATACCGGAATGCATCTTCCAGCGCCTCCGCCATATCACCGCGCGCCAGATCCGCGATTGCCACTTTCGGGCATTCTTTTTTCTCAAGAATTTCCTTGGATTTCTTCGCCGCATCCTCGGTGTTGCCATGCAGGGACGCATATGCGATAAATACACCCTCAGACTCGACGCCGTAGCTGCTCCAAATCTGGTATTTTTCAAGCACATGACCGATCGTCTCTTTCAGAACCGGTCCATGCAGCGGGCAGATGATCTGGATCTCAAGACCGGCTTCTTTCTTAAGAAGTGCCTGCACCTGCATTCCATATTTTCCTACAATATTGAAATAATACCGTCTCGCCTCGCAGTCCCAGTCCTCATCCACATCAAGCGCACCGAACTTGCCGAAACCGTCGGCGCTGAACAGCACCTTGTCGCAGGAATCATAGCTTACCATAACCTCCGGCCAGTGTACCATCGGTGCCATGACGAACGTCAGCTCATGGCGCCCCAGTTTCAGGGTATCGCCCTCCTTGACCGTCAGCGCACGGCTGGTATCAAGATCAAAGTACAGTTTCAGCATCGGAAATGTCTTCGCATTGCCTACCAATGTGATTTCCGGATACCGTTCTACGACTGCCTGGATACTTGATGCATGATCCGGCTCCATGTGGCTGATTACCAGATAATCCGGGGTTCTTCCAGCCAGTGCGGTTTCCAGATTTTCCAGAAATTCCGTCTGTTTGCGCTTGTCTACCGTATCCATGATCGCGATCTTTTCATCCATAATCACGTATGAGTTATATGAAATACCATTTGGCACCTGATACTGCCCCTCAAATAAGTCAATGTCATGGTCGTTTACACCGATGTAGCGAATATCTTCTGTGATCATCTCCTGCTTCCTCCTGTTCTTTTCGCAGCTGCTCCATCTCTTTACAGCTGCCTCTTTTTGTTCTCACAGGCATCTCGCATCCTGCTGTCAGCCTGCCTTATGATTTCATCCGTTACCTCTGACTGACTCTGAATCAGTCTTTCTCCTCAATCGCCATAATCATATCCACGCGTCTCTGATGGCGTCCGCCCTCAAATTCTGCGTTGATCCACTCGTCAACGATCATCTTCGCAAGCTCACTTCCTACCACGCGGGCGCCGAAGCAGAGTACATTGGCATCGTTGTGGCGGCGGGACATCACCGCTGTGTACGGCTCGCTGCATACGCAGGCGCGCACGCCTTTTACCTTGTTAGCTGCCAGTGAAATACCAAGACCGGTACCGCAGATTGCGATACCCAGATCGGCTTCGCCGGAAACAACTGCACGACCTACCTTCTCTCCATAAACTGGATAATCACAGCTCTCGCTGCTGTCTGTACCCAGATTTAACACTTCGATTCCTTTTTCTTTCAGGAAATCCACAATAATGTTCTTCAGTTCTACCGCCGAATGGTCATTTCCAATCGCAATTTTCATCTCATCTTCTCCTCATCTGACTGACTTCCGGAACAAATGATATAGTCCGGTCATTATGAAATCATTTTAGTAAAGTTGCCGGGCAATGTCAAGACTGTGAAAATCTCAGAAATACATAAAAAGAGCGCAGAGGAAGCTCTTTCGCACTTCTCCGCGCCCTATTGTTTCTTCTATATAATAGTTATAAATCCGCCGTAAGACGTTTTCCGCTTACGCGCTATGGACAGCCGAAGCCGTCAGCTTGCCATCCGAAAGCCCGATCTCTATCGTATCGCCCGCACGGACGCCGTCCGCCAGAATCAGCTTCGCTGCCAGTGTCTCAACGTTCTTCTGCAGGTACCGTTTCAGCGGTCTTGCACCGTAAACCGGATCGTAGCCATTTTCAATGATGAAATCCTTTGCCTCGTCCGTCAGGGCAATCTTTAACTCCTTATCCGCCAGACGTTTGTTGACATCTGCAATCAGAAGCTCAATGATGCCTCCGATGTTGCCTTTCGTCAGCGGCTTAAAGAGAATAATCTCATCCAGACGGTTCAGAAACTCCGGACGGAAGTGAGCTCTCAAGTCATGCATAACGGAGCTTTCCGCCTCCGGCTTGATCTGTCCCTTTTCATCGATGCCGTCCAGCAGATACTGGGAACCGATGTTGGAGGTCATAATCAGGATCGTATTCTTGAAATCGACAGTTTTGCCGGTCGAATCCGTGATACGTCCATCATCCAGAACCTGCAGCAGGACGTTAAATACATCCGGGTGCGCTTTCTCAACCTCATCGAAGAGGACAACGGAATACGGTTTGCGCCGTACTGCCTCGGTCAGCTGACCGCCCTCGTCATATCCGACATATCCTGGCGGCGCTCCGATCAGACGGGAAACGGAATGTTTCTCCATGTATTCACTCATATCGATACGAACCATGTTGTTCTCATCGTCAAATAATGCCTCTGCCAGCGCTTTTGCAAGCTCTGTCTTGCCGACACCGGTCGGACCTAAGAACAGGAACGAACCGATTGGTTTCGTCGGATCCTTGATGCCCGCTTTGGAACGGATAATCGCCTCCGTCACCTTGGTAACGCCCTCATCCTGTCCGATAACACGTTTATGCAGCAGTTCGTCCATATGCAGGGTCTTGCTGCGCTCGCTCTCAGTCAGTTTGGCAACCGGAATACCGGTCCACTTCGAAATAATCCGGGCAATCTCATCCTCGGTGACACTCTCATGTACCAGACTGAGATCCTGATTTTTCACTTTCTCTTCCTCTTCCGCCAACTGTTTCTGCAGTTCCGGCAGCTTGCCGTACTGGAGTTCAGCCGCTTTGTTGAGGTCATACGCCTGCTGCGCTGCCTGAATCTCGCCATTTACATGCTCAATCTCTTCACGCAGTTTGGACAGCTTATCAACGGAAGATTTTTCATTTTCCCACTGGGCTTTCTGGGTCGAAAAGCTGCTCTTGAGTTCTGCCAGTTCTTTCTGCAGTTCTGCCAGGCGATCCTGACTTAAGCGGTCAGTCTCTTTCTTAAGCGCAGCCTCTTCAATCTGCAGCTGCATGATACGTCTCGACAGTTCATCCAGCTCCGCCGGCATTGAATCCATCTCGGTCTTGATCATCGCGCACGCTTCATCAACCAGGTCGATCGCCTTATCCGGAAGAAAACGATCCGTGATATAACGATCCGAGAGGATTGCCGCCGATACAAGCGCAGAGTCGGTAATCTTGACCCCGTGGTAAACCTCATATCTCTCTTTCAGACCACGCAGAATGGAAATCGTATCTTCCACAGTCGGCTCATCAACGTGAACCGGCTGGAAACGACGTTCCAGAGCTGCGTCTTTTTCGATGTATTTACGGTACTCATCCAGGGTCGTCGCACCGATACAGTGCAGTTCACCTCTAGCCAGCATAGGCTTCAGCATATTCCCGGCGTCCATCGCGCCCTCGGATTTGCCCGCACCGACGATCGTATGCAGCTCATCGATAAACAGAATAATCTGTCCTTCGCTCTTCTTGACCTCGTCAAGCACCGCTTTCAGTCTCTCTTCGAACTCGCCGCGGTACTTCGCGCCCGCCATCAGAGCGCCCATATCCAGGGCAAACAATTTCTTGTCCTTCAAGCCCTCCGGGACATCGCCGCGCACGATACGCTGTGCCAGTCCTTCGACAACGGCTGTCTTACCGACGCCAGGTTCACCAATCAGAACCGGGTTGTTTTTCGTCTTTCTGGAGAGAATCATAACCACGTTACGGATCTCACTGTCACGGCCGATGACCGGATCGAGCTTCTGATCTCTCGCACGTTCCACCAGATCGTAACCGTACTTATTTAAAGTGTCATACGTTGCCTCCGGATTATCGCTGACGACACGCTGGTTGCCGCGCACTGTCGAAAGCGCCTGCAAAAAGCTCTCTTTCGTAATGCCGTAGAGACGGAACAGTTCCTTGACCGCCTTATTCGGCTGTTTTAACATCGCCAGAAATAAGTGCTCGACGGAAACATACTCGTCACCCATCGCCTTGGCTTCGTCCTCCGCGTTCACCAGCACCTTGTTGGCATCGTTGGAGAAATACACCTGACCGCCGGATACCTTCGGCAGCTTTCCAATCGCCTGCTGCACCTCATCACGGAACTGGTCGCCCGAGATTCCCATCTTTGTTATTAATTTAAAAATCAAGCTGTCTTCCACAGTCAAAAGACTGTACAGCAAATGTTCCTGATCAATCTGCTGGTTTCCATATTCATACGCCAGCTTTTCCGTATTTTGAACGGCTTCCAGAGACTTCTGGGTAAATTTACTGATATTCATAAACCTGCCTCCTTTCGAACAATCTGTGAAAACCTTTTGGTCTCCTTTTGTTCTAGCAGTAATATAACACTTGTTGTTAGCACTGTCAAGAGTAGAGTGCTAATTTTTTGTGAGGAATTTGTGAAAACTTTTTTTTTAAACATTTTCATGTAAGCATATCTTTCTTGCTGATTTACCTGTTTTATGTTACATTTATTATCAACAACTCGATCTGTTTTTTAACTATAAACCCTGCATTTACATGAAAGTTGAATCTAACTTATGAATCATCCATCCAACGAAAATATCCCATCAAGAAGCTTTTCTTATCATGCCTTTAACTTTACCTTTTTGCTTCTTCTGGCAGTATTTTTCATTTCCTTATACACCGTTGCACTGCTGAAAAGCAACAGCCGCATCACCCTGAGCGCCGCCGTAGAACGGAATATTTCCTGTTCGGACGCGGTTCACCGGGCGATATCAAGCCGGCTGACGCGGGCAGATTTTGAACAGATCAATACAAAATCCGATATGAGCTCCGCGCAGTATCGAAGCCTGCAGTCTTATTTAAATGAGCTTCGCAGCCTCAATTCGACGCGCTACTTATACACTGCCAAGCGTGGACCGGGCGGAAAACCCATCTACCTGATCGATGGCCTGGATCTGGAAGCACCTGATTTTGCTTATCCGGGCACCTACCTGGAAGAGGAAATGGTTCCGTATCTGGAAGCTGCCCTCTCCGGCAAAACGATCCACTCACAAAAGATCATTGATACCACATGGGGGCATATTTTTACCGCCTGCTATCCGGTCATTGCCTCCGACGGAACCAATGACATTCTCGGTGCCCTCTGTATCGAGATTGATATGGAAGACACTTACCGATCGATTGAGGCGATCAACCGTTCCTCCTTTAGAATCGCCGCTGCCGCGAGCATGATAGCACTTCTGCTAATTGTTATTTCCTATTTTTATACAAAGAAACAGAAGTCCAGAGAACTCACCCAGCAGCAGCTTCTGGAACAGACCGCAAAAGCAGCAGAGGCAGCCAACAAGGCGAAATCGACCTTCCTGTTCAATATGTCGCATGATATCCGGACACCGATGAATGCGATCCTCGGTTACGCAGAACTTGCCAGAAACCATCTGCAGGAACCGGAAAAAATCGGTGAATATATGGACAAGATCCATATTTCCGGTGAAAAGATGCTCTCTATCATCAACAATATTCTTCAGTTTTCACAGATTGAGAATAACCAGATACACATTGAAGAAACCTCCATCCAGACTGAGAAAAGTTTTGATTCCTGTATCGTCATGGTTCAGACTGCCCTGGAAGAAAAACAGCAGCATTTTCATGTGACTAAGGACATTTCGTACCCATATATCTACATTGACACGACGTATATGTCCGAAATTGTATTGAATATTTTGAGCAATGCGATCAAATATACCGCCAAGGGCGGGACGATCTCCTGTGCCCTCCGCCAGGAGCCTGGTGAAACGGACGGCTGGTGTATCACAGAAATCGCAATCACCGATACCGGCATCGGCATTTCCGAGGAATTCCAGTCGCATATTTTTGAATCATTTTCACGGGAGCGTTCTTCCACCGTCAGCGGCATTGAAGGCACCGGGCTTGGCATGGGAATCGTGAAAAATCTGGTGGATCTGATGCATGGAACGATCGAGGTAAAGAGCAAGCTCGGAGAAGGTTCAACGTTCACCGTCCGGATCCCATGCCAGATTTCCTCGCGGGAGGAAACAGAGCCTACCGCATTCGATGAAACAGCTGCCCAGACTCTATCCGGCTGCCGGATTCTTCTTGCGGAGGATAATGATCTGAACGCCGAAATTTCCATCGAACTTTTGACCCGCGAGGGGCTTTTGGTCGAACGGGCAAATGACGGGGTTGCCTGCCTGGAAATGCTGCAAAAAGCGCCGGAAGATTATTATGATTTGATTCTGATGGATATCCAGATGCCGATCATGGACGGCTACAAGGCAACGCGGGCGATCCGGCGGTTTTCGGATAAGAAGAAGGCTGGCATTCCGATCGTTGCGATGACAGCGAATGCATTTACAGAGGATAAAGAGCGGGCGCTGGAATCCGGAATGAATGATCATGTGGCGAAGCCGATTGATATGAAGGTGCTGATGAGTGTGCTGGAGGAGCAGATTTGTGGGCATAAAGGTTTATAAATGATGAAAAACGGCACACCGCATTCTCATCACTAAGTAACGAGAATGCGGTGCGCCGTTCTTCAAATCCTATTTTGTAAAATATTTCTCTTTAATAATCTCCACCGGCATATCTTCTCCGGTCCAGAGTTTAAAGGAGGCAGCTCCCTGATAGAGCAGCATGTACATGCCGTTGCCTGTCTTACAGCCTGCTTCTTTTGCCTCCCGGAGAAGTCTTGTCTCCTGCGGGTTGTAGATGACATCGAATACGAACAGGTCTTTATGGAACATCGTTGTATCAGTAATGATCGTATTGTCCGTCTTCGGAGCCATGCCGACGGAAGTACCATTTACCAGAATCGCGCTGTCTGCGATGGACTGGCGCAGGATCTCCGGATCGGAGTAATCATGCAGGGTTACCTTGCATCCTGTGCGCTCGTTCAGTTTCTTTACAATCTCCTCGGCTCTCGGATAGAACGCGTCCTTGACGTTAAATACGTTAATTTCTGCCACGCCGTCTAAAGCTGCCTGTACAAGAATCGCGGTTGCGGCGCCGCCAGCGCCTAAAAGCGTCATTTTCTTGCCAATGATGTCTACACCATTTTCTGCAACTGCACGCATAAATCCGACGCCATCGGTCGTATAAGCAGTCAGAACACCGTCGTCGTTGACAATCGTATTGCAGGCGCCAGAAATCTCGGAAGCCGGTGAAACCTTGTCTGCCAGCTTGCACATGATATTTTTGCCCGGCATCGTGATATTCCAGCCGCGCGCGCCCATCGTCCGCAGTCCCTCAACCGCCTGCGGCATCTTCTCTTCCGGCACATCAAACGCCAGATATGTATAATCCAGACCCAACTGGCTGCACGCCTCGTTGTGCATCTCCGGCGAAACACTGTGTGCGACCGGGCTTCCCAGTAAACAAAGTAAACCTGTGTGTCCTGTGATATGATTCGACATCTTTTTCCCCTTTCGTTTTCTCTGTCAGAACTTTCTGAGCAGTCACATTATTTAAACTTCTTCACCTGTGCAATGATCTCCTCGCAGATCTCATTCGCTGATTTTCCATCGGTCGCGATCACAATATCCGCTGCCGCTTCATACGCCGGTCTGCGCTTCTCCATCAGCTCGGAAACATATTCCACTGTCTTATTATTTTCCAGAAGAGGACGGTCATGGTTCTCTTTGACACGCTCCAGAATCGTCTCCGGCTTCGCGGTCAGAAGTATAATCTTGCCGCTCTTTCGCATCTCCTGTACATTGATCTCGCGCATCGCTACGCCGCCGCCGCAGGATACAATCTTGTTCTTCTCGTTTCCTACCTCCTTGAGCAGGTTTGTCTCCTCGTTGCGGAAATATGCCTCGCCGTGCAGATCGAAGATCTCGGAAATGCTCATGTTGTTCTTTTTCGCGATCATTTCATCCATTTCCAATACATCCATCGCAAAGGTATTCTGCAGTGCATTCGAAACGGTGCTCTTTCCGACTCCCATAAATCCGATCAGGAAAATATTGAACCCAAACAGCTCATGGGACTGAATCCGTTTGCTCCGGTAGAGGACGCTGTCGTAAACTGCCATGATTGATTTTTTGTATTCATAATCATCCAGCTTCGCAAGCATCTTGCTCTTCTTGCGCTCTTCTTCCTCTGCCTGGTAAATCGGAAGTCCGTTTTTCTGTTTATAATTTGTAATCTCCTGGATAATCTGGCAGCGCATCCGCAGGGCGTCGATCAGAATCTCGTCGCACATGTCCAGATCATTTCGCAGCTTCTTTAATTCATCCATCTGTCTCATCCTTCTCCACTTGTATTCATTCAGATCACTTTTGCACTTTACATTGAAAGTGTGTTTTATTATTATACCCGAATCAGGATATGAACGCAAGTGCTAATGCGGAATAGCAGGTATAACTGTGGGGGATAGGTGTTGCTGTTCGAGCTATATTTTTATTAGATTCCCAGCTTCTCCTTCATGTAATCCACCGGTGTTGATTTTCCTGTATACAGTTCAATCGCGATCAGCGCCTGGAACAGCATCATGCTCATACCGTTGTATACACGGGTGCAGCCAGCTTCTTTGGCCT
Source organism: Clostridium sp. AM27-28 (assembly GCF_003480955.1). Classification (NCBI taxonomy): domain Bacteria; kingdom Bacillati; phylum Bacillota; class Clostridia; order Eubacteriales; family Clostridiaceae; genus Clostridium; species Clostridium sp. AM27-28. Next base: position 101,544 of record NZ_QUJT01000011.1, on the reverse strand, counting down.
GCTTCATCATCACGGTCTCACGCGGTGCATATACCGTATCAGTTACGATCAGATCCTTGCGGAAATAGGACGGATCCGGGATATTGGACAGATCCTCCAGCGGGTGCATACCAACGCCGGTTGCATCACAGAAAATGTCTGCTTCGTGCATTTTCTCTTTTAAGAGTGCCAGATCGCCCAGGTCATGCATCTCGGCCTTGCAGTTAGAGTTCTTGTTGATGATGTCAACGATCTCCTCTCCGCGTGCATAGAACTTATCTTTAATATTGAAGATATGCAGCTCTGCAATGCCGTCCAGTGCGCCGCGTACTGCGATAGCGGTCGCTGCACCGCCGGTACCGATGAGAACCATCTTCATTCCCTTGAAATCAATGCCTTCTTCCTTGATTCCCTGCCAGTAACCCATACCGTCAGTGTTGTAACCCTTCAGGTATCCGGTTACATTGCCGTCTTTGTCACGGGTGTTGACTACAGTGTTGATCGCGCCGCACAGCTTTGCAGCCTCGTCTACCTCATCCAGATATTTGTGAACGACGGTCTTGTTCGGCATGGAGATGTTGGAACCCAGCATCTTCAGCGCACGGATACTCTCAACCGCTGCTTCCAGGGTATCGTTGTCTACCTCGAACGCAAGCTGGATAACATCGTCGCCATTCTTGTCATAGGCAAGGTTGTGGGTGGTCGGAGACTGTGTATGACGGATCGGGTAAGCCATTAATCCTACTAATTCGGTATGTCCTGTAATGTTTGGCATGATAATTTCCTCTTTTCTTCTCTATTTTTATAATCAAATAAAACGATATCATTCGTTCAGCGAACAGTCAGAATCTTTCAAATGCAATATTCAATTTCTTACTCCAACGGTGCCAGCTCTAAAAATCCTCTCGCTTCCAGCACGTTCAGAATCGCACGTCCTTCCATCGTTCCCTCCATGATACGGCGGGCGCGGACGGAATCTCCGATCGGGTAAATGAATGTATCTGTGTTGTCAAATGCCTCTTCAAGCTGTGCCAGAATCGGATTGTTGGCGCGCATTCCCAGACAGTTGAAACCGAGGTCAAAGTTCAGATCCTCGATCGTGCCATCCGGCAGCTTCACGGTAAATGCGTTTTCTTTGACTTCCTGCAGCGCAGTATTCACATACTCTTTCACACCATATTTGTCGTGTGTCTCACGCATGGAACATTTTGTGATCGGATCTGCCAGCATACCAATCTGCGGGAGCATATCCACGATGGTACACTTCGCGCCGCGCGGTGCGAAATACTCCACAACATCCAGGCCAACGGAGCCGCCGCCGACTACAACCACTTTTTTGCCCTTGCAGAAATCATCCGGGTATTCTCCGGCTTTTACTTTCTGAATCATCTCGAAAATGGTATCGACATGACCGGCTGCGATGTTTTCCTTGAGTCCCTTGATCGGCGGAACGACTGGAACGGAACCGGTTGCGTTGACAATGATATCCGGCTTGAACTGTTTGATCTTGTCCACGGTTGCCTCGCAGTTCAGAAATACATACAGATTTTTCAGTCTCTTCGCACGTGCTTCCAGATATTTCGGGAAGTCTTTCATACGGTTCTTGCTTGGCAGGTCGGAAATGAAGGTGGAAAGTCCGCCTAATTTACCACTCTTTTCTAATAAGAATACGTTGCATCCAACCTCGGCTGCCGTGCAGGCTGCTTCCAGACCGGCTGTACCGCCGCCGACTACAACTACGTTGCAGTTTTTATTGACTTTCAGCTTCTTGTAGATATCGCCCTCCGGAACAGCCGGGTTGACGGTACAGCGGATCGGACGGTTGACGCCGATTCGGTTTCCCGCACAGCCGACGTTACAGGAGATACATTTACGGAGAATCTCCTCCTCGCCGTTCTGCACCTTGCTGACCCAGTTCGGCTCTGCAATGAGTCCGCGTCCCATGCCGACAATATCGACATCGCCGCTCTCCAATACTTTCTCAACGACCTCCGGATCGCGGTAGTTGCCCGCATTGATAACCGGTTTACCAAATTTATCCTTCACGGCTCTTGCCATGTAGGAACGCCAGCCATCCGGCAGAAAGTTCGAGTCAATCTGATGCTGTAAGGACGGGTTCAGACCGCAGGATACATCGTACATATCTACGTACTCATCCAGATATTCGAGGTATTCCAGTGTGTCTTCCAGCGTGTTGCCGCCCGGCACGCGCTCTTCCGCAGAGATACGGACGATGATCGGGAACCACGGACCTACATTTTTCCGCACCTCTTCCAGAACCATCTTCGGGAAACGGAGACGATTCTCGACGGAGCCGCCGAATTCATCGGTTCTTTTGTTGTAATACGGGGAAATAAACTGACTCATCAGATAAGAATGACCGCAGTGGATCTCAATCGCATCAAATCCGATCGCCTGTACACGTTTCGCCGCCTCACCGTATTTTTTTACGGTCGTCAGGATCTCTTCCTTTGTCATCGGACGCGGAATCTCGCCGCCTGCCTTGGTCGGGATATTGGAGGAAGACACCGTCTCCATACCGGTTCTGGCAGAGGATGCCGAAGCGCCCGCATGGTTGACCTGAATCGCTACCATCGCGCCATTCTTGTGAAGATTCTCGACTAACTGATAGTAACGCGGCATAAAGCTGTCGTGATCGATGCGGATCTGGCTTGTGCCATTGGAACCAACCGGATATTCAATATTGGCATTCTCCAGAATAATCAGACCAGTTCCTCCCTTGGCACGCAGGGAATAATAATTCATATGGCGGTTGCTCATCTCACCGCTCGTCTCGCCATAGTTAGTACCCATCGGCGTCATGGCAACACGGTTTTTGATTGTCATGCGCTTAATGGTAATCGGTTCAAAAATTTTCGGGTATTTGCTCTTCATGATGAAATTCTCCTTCTCCATTGCATGAGAGGCATCCCTGTGTTTGTGACACTTTTATCATAACCGTTTTGCTTAAAAATTAACAATATCTTTCAGGTAAATTTTCAATACGTTTTTGCTATCGGTTTCCCGTTCCGCCTGCAGACCGTCCTGACGCGCCTGCTGTTTCATATATTCAATAAAGCGTTCCACCGCCGGTAGCCGGTAGCGTTCTTTCATCCAGAACATAAAAATCTGGTGATAAATGTCCAAATTTTCAATCGGGTGAATGCAGACTCCCGGAGAAAACTCCAGAATGTCCGTGCGCGGCATCAGTGCGATGCCAAAACTCTCCCGCACCAGCGCGACGATCGAATATTCGTCCGGGCACTCCACGACAATGTCCGGCTGGATGTTGTATTTCGCATAGAGCGCGCGGGTGCGCGTCCCCATCCAGGAGTCCTTATCATATCCAATTACCGGATACCGGTTCAGCTCCGCAAATGGAATTCTCTCCCGTTCCGCCAGCGGATGATCCTTCGGTGTGATGATAACAAGCTTCTGGTTCGCCACCGGGAAAAATTCCATATCATCCTTTTCCAGACAGCCGCCAAAGCCTACATCTAATTCACCCGTTTTTACCTTTTTTGCAATCGCCGGTGTGTGATTCTGCCAGAAATTAAACACAACCTTTTGATTTTCCGGCTGTTCTAAAAAGAGCTTGACCCGGTGCGGGATATAGTGGCCGGCCAGCGGAAACACGTAACCGATGTCGATCTTTCCCCCATCCATCGAAATCTCCCGCATTTTCCCGACCGCGATGTGGCAGTCTGTGAGAATCCGGTCCGCGTACTCCAAAAACATCCTCCCCGCCTTCGTCAGAGTCACCCCGCGTCCTTCTTTTTCAAAGAGCGTCACGCCCAGCTCATTTTCCAGTGATGCCATCGACCGGCTCAGGGATGGCTGTGATATATATAATTCTTCCGCCGCCTGATGATAATTTTCCAGATTCGCTATCTTCTGAAAATATAAAATCTGATTCAATGTCATTCCTAACGTCCCCCGTCTTTATGTATCTTCGTATTAACTCTTCGCAATATCAGCCGTAAATGCATCACACCAAACTTCCATAATCGTTACTGTTCACGCATACGTGCCCAGTAACGGAATTTGCCGTGGCTTCGCATTTAAATACGGCAAATTCCTGCTGCCACCACGTTTTCTTACGGCACTTTCGGTTCTAAAAGTGCCTACCCGTGAGCAGTAACCCATAATCATATTTATAACACATTAATACTTAAAATGCATTGGTTTTTTGCTATAAAAGTATTAGACTTCGGCTATAATAATTGTTAGAATAACGGCATCAAACGTGTTATTTTTCTAACACTAAAACAGAACTTTTTATATCGGCATCTCCTTTGTGTTTGTGACAGAACATCAGCCATCATCCGCCCGGTTTCCGAAACGGCAGCCCGACAGGCGGATCTTGAATTAAGGAGAAAATCATGAACAAGAAATATCTGCCAAGTGCACTTATCATGTACTTAAACTACTTTATCCATGGCGTCGGCTGTTCGATTCTCGGACAGGCAGTCATCAAGGAAGCGCTTGCCGCAGCCTGGGGCGTTGAGGCAATGGCGATCACCGCGATTTCCGCTGCTTTAGGACTCGGACGTCTGATTGCGCTTCCATTTGCCGGACCACTTTCCGACAAACTGGGACGCCGCATCTCAACCGCGATCGGCAGCGCCTCCTACGCGGTTTACCTGATTGGACTTGCTTTCGCTTTCAGCGCCGGACAAAACGGCGGCTATCAAATTGCTTATGTATGTGCAATCATCGGAGGTATCTCCAACTCGTTCCTTGATACCGGTATCTATCCGGCGGTTGCCGAGATTATCAGCAGCGCTCCGGGTGTCGCTACCATGGGAATCAAATTTTTCATTGCGATCGCGCAGATGCTTCTGCCGTTCGTACTCGGTGTTGCTGTGACAACCACCGCCACCGGCATGGTATCTTACAATCCGTTATTTATCGGATGCGGTATTATTTACGCTGTTTTATTTGTACTTATTTTCCTGTTCCCGCTGCCAGATTCTGAGCAGAAGGCAGAGGGCAAATCCGAGGGACTCATCGCCAGCTTAAAACACACAAATTTTTCGTTTGAGTCCATCGCCATGATCGTGATTGGTTTCACCTGCACCGGTACCTTCCAGTTATGGTTAAACTGCGCGCAGAACTTCGCAAAAGAAAATGCAGGCTGGGCGAACCCGTCCATCATGCAAACCTACTATTCCGCAGGTACCCTGATGGCGCTCGTTGTCACCTCCCTGCTGACCCGTAAAATCAAGGATGTACGTTTCATCCTCGTTTACCCGGTTATCTGCCTCGTTACTTTGGTTGCCGTACTCATCGGTCACAGCCAGACCCTTATGATTGCAGGCGCTTTCATCATCGGCTGGGCAGGCGCGGGCGGTCTGTTACAGATTGTAACCTCCGTCTGCAACATGCTGTTCCCGAAGATCAAGGGAACCGTAACCGCACTGGTTATGATTGCTTCTTCCTTATGTAATTACACAATTTTGACTGCCGCTTCCAAAATGGCACCATCCCATGTTATGATAATGAATATCGTACTGACTGCCATCGGCGTTCTCTTAGGACTCTTTGTCAATGCCCGCTACGCGAAAATGGTGTCTCTGGCAGAAAGCGACGAATAAATATTTATTGATAAAATGAAAGGATTCTCTGATTATGAATACTATCAAAGTTAGAAATATCGAAATCGGCTCCGGCACACCGAAGATCATCGTTCCGATCGTAGGCGTTACCAAACAGGAAATCATCGACGAGGCCAAAACGTTTGATTCTATTCCAGTTGATATGGTAGAATGGCGTGTAGACTGGTTCGAAGGTGTCTTTGATTTTGAGAAGGTAGAAGTCGTCTTAAAGGAACTGCGTGCCGTTCTCGGCGAGACTCCGATTCTGATGACCTTCCGTACCTCCAAAGAGGGCGGCGAGAAATCCATCGAGCCGGAAGATTACGCAAAGCTGAACATCAAGGCAGCTCAGACCGGCTATGTTGATTTCATTGACGTAGAGATCTTTACCGGCGACGCGATTGTAACCAAGATCATCGACGGCGCACATGCGGCTGGCGTGAAAGTCATCGCTTCCAACCATGACTTCCACAAGACGCCGGAGAAATCCGACATCATCTACCGCCTGCGTAAGATGCAGGATATGAATGCAGATATCCCGAAGATCGCAGTTATGCCGCAGAACAAGAAAGATGTTTTAACACTTCTCTCTGCCACCGAGGAAATGACTTCCCTCTATGCGGACCGTCCAATCATTACCATGTCGATGGCTGGCACCGGCGTTATCAGCCGTCTCTGCGGCGAGGTGTTCGGTTCTTCCATGACCTTCGGCGCTGCCAAGAAAGCATCCGCACCGGGTCAGATGGGCGTAAAGGATCTCGAGACTGTACTTGGACTGCTTCACAATGCGATGTAATATCTGGCTTATCCAGTTATTCGGTTACTGTTCACGCTAACGTGCCCAGTAACTGAATTTGCCGTGGCTTCGCATTTAAATACGGCAAATTCCAGCTGCCACCACGCTATCTTACGGCACTTTCGGTTCCAAAAGTGCCTATATTATACTTTTAGCCACCTATTTTTTTACTCCCGGAAATCCCTGTGCCTGCGGGTACGGAGGGATTCTCCGCGAGGCACTCAAGACCTGCTACCTCCATCGCAGGTCTATTATTGTTATCAAGCGGCACATCCGGTTTCAAACGTGCCTGCATAAACAGCAACCTATTATCCGTATTTACAAGGGGATTATTCATGAAAAAAACACTTAACTGGCTGGATGAAAACCTGGAAGAATTTCTGCTGGTTGTCATGCTGGCTGCGATGACACTCATTATGGGAATCCAGATATTTTCCCGCTACGCGCTGGGACAGTCGCTGTCCTGGTCCGAGGAGGTTACCCGTTTTCTCTTTATCTGGAGCGGTTTTTTAAGCGTCAGTTATTGCAGCAAAAAATGCCTTTCTATCAAGATCGAACAGTTCGTCGCCGCCTTCCCGCGCAGAGGAAAGGCTCTTTTTAAGGTTATCAATCATACCTTTGAGCTGATTTTTTTCCTCTATATGATCCCATTTGCATACTCTTACATGATGTCCGCTGTGAACAGCGGACAGTTATCCCCCGCCTGCGGGATTCCGATGTACTATATTCAGGCAGCGCCGTTTGTTTCCTTTCTTCTGGTAACATTCCGCATTCTGCAGCGCTGGATCATCGAATTTAAGATTGCCCGCGGCGAAGATGTCTACGATCCGGCCCACCCAGAGCGTAATACACCGGAATCCTTTATCCATGCAAATGCAGATATACCGGAAACGGAATCCAATGAAATCGAATCGCTCATCGAGGCAAACACACCATCCGGAAAGGAGGAACACTGATGCCTGCTGCTCTCTTATTTGTTATCTTTGTTGTGCTGCTTGTCATCGCAATCCCGGTATCGATCACCCTCGGTATCGCCTCGGTTCTCCCTTCCGTTTTTGACCCGTCCTTCACGGTCGGCGCCAAGTATCTGATCCGCGCCATGTTCGGCGGACTGGATTCTTTCCCCCTGCTCGCCGTGCCGATGTTCGTCTTATCCGGCATCATCATGGCAAAGGGCGGTATTTCCAAGAAGCTGTTCGACGTATTCGCCTTCTTTCTTGGCAATTTTACCGCCGGTATGCCGTGCGCGGTCATCGTGACCTGCCTCTTCTACGGTGCTATCTCCGGCTCTGCCCCGGCAACCGTCGCAGCTGTCGGAAGCATGACGATCCCGATTTTAAGCGCCCTCGGCTATGACCGGACTTTCTCTACCGCGATCGTGGCAGTCGCAGGCGGTCTGGGCGTTATCATTCCGCCGAGTATCCCGTTTATCATGTACGGCATGGCGTCCGGTGCCTCTGTCAGCAGCCTGTTCTTAGCCGGCGTCATTCCGGGTCTGATGATTGGTCTGCTCCTGATGCTGTATGCCATCTATCACTGCCGACGTTACGGTGAAGATAGAGAAAAAATCCACGCTGAAATCCATCTGCTGCACGAAAAAGGACTGTTCCGGGTGCTGCGCGAAAGCTTTTTCGCTCTCTTAAGCCCGGTCATCATCCTTGGCTGTATCTACAGCGGCATCGCCTCCCCCACGGAAGCAGCAGTTATCTCCGTTTTCTATGCCTTGTTTGTCAGCCTGTTCCTCTACCGGACCATGAACTTTCGGGATATCCCGCCGATTTTTGTGGAAGCGATCCGCACATTCACACCGATCCTCTTTATTCTGGCAGCTTCCACGGCATTTTCCAGAGTTCTGACCCTGATGCAGGTGCCGCAGGCGGTCAGCAGCTTTATCCTGGAACATTTCAACAGCCCGGTCATGATCCTGCTTGTCATCAACCTGTTCCTGCTTATCGTGGGAATGGTCATGGATACAACCCCGGCGATCCTGATTCTGACCCCGATCCTGCTCCCGATCGTGACAGCGATCAACATGGAGCCGGTCCAGTTCGGTGTGATCATGGTTGTCAATCTGGCAATCGGCTTCGTAACCCCGCCGATCGGCGTCAACCTCTTTGTCGCCAGCTCCCTGACCGACGTCCCGATCATGGCGATCGCAAAAAAAGCGATGCCGATGATTGGATTGTTCCTGGTGGCGCTGCTGCTGATTACGTTTATACCGGCTTTGTCGCTGGGATTGTTATAATGCTGAATGGACGCTTGGAAATGTTGAAGTTCTGAAAGATTTCATATAACGACTTGCTTCACGCTTTCAGGCTGTGAATGGAATATTTCACATATGAAATGGATGTTTTTAAATTTGAAAGGATCTCCCATTATGATTTATATTTCAAACCTAGTGTCCCGCCGATGCCGGACTTCTTCCCGATTCGCTGCGGCGCTCATTTCTTCCTCGGTTCTTTTATTCGGTGCCTCGCTCGCGCTGAGCGGCTGCGCCTCCAGCAAGGAAGAACAGCGCTATTCCTGGCCACTGGCGACCGCCAGTCCGGAGGACACGGTAACGCAGCTGTTTGCCGAAAAATTTGCGGAGGAAGTACATGACTTAAGCAACGGCGCAATGCGGATTCAGGTTTACGCCAACTCCACACTCGGCGGTGACCGCGACCTGCTCGAAACGTGCGCGGACGGAGATATCCCATTTGTCGTGCAAAACACCGCCCCTCAGGTTTCTTTCATGAAGGATCTCGCCGTTTTTGACCTTCCATGCGTCTTTGATTCGCTGGATGACTGCCGCAAAAAGCTGGATGATCCGGATTTTTACAATCTCATCAGCCAGGTGTACACCGACGGCGGTTACCACCTGCTCGGCATGGCAGATCAAGGATTCCGCATCATGAGCACAAATAAACCAGTTTACTCCCTGGCAGATTTCAAAGGGCAGAAAATCCGTACCATGGAAAACAGCTATCATCTCGCATTCTGGAAAGCAATCGGCGCCAATCCGACGCCAATGACCTTCAGCGAGGTGTATATCGGTCTCCAGCAGCACACGATCGACGCGCAGGAGAACCCGTATGAGGTCATCGTCTCCAACCGTCTCTACGAACAGCAGGATTATGTGGTCGAGACGAACCACCTGCCGCATCTGATCTCCTTGATTGTCAATGACGATTTCTTCCAGAACCTGACTCCAGAAGAACAGGAAATCATGACGCAGGCAGCCAAAACCGCGACCGAGTATGCCAGAGAACAGTCCGACGCGCGCATCTTTGACCGTATCGCTACGATCGAAGCGAGCGGCACCGCGATTTTAACTCTCTCGGATGAAACGCGCGATGCCATCCGGGAGGTGGCTGGAAGCGTATATGAGAATATCCGCGAGAATATTGATCCGGAAATTTATGACGCATATATGGAGCCATAACCTCATCCTCTTTTACCGTCTGCAAAAAAAGTTCATACAAAATTCAAAAGCGGATATACCGACCATCTGGTCAGTACATCCGCCTTTTCTCATGTTTCAATCATTCCGCGAAACTTTTTATCTGCCTTGCGGACAGCATCCCGTTTCGCTTCATCCTGGCACTGCGCTTCAATTATTTAGCTTCTTCTGCGTCAGCCTCTTCATCGGTCTCCGGTACATTGTTGTGAACCGCTGTGACGGTAGCAACTACTGCCTCCAGATCGGTCAGAATATCAACGTCTTTATCTTTTGCGATCGAAAGGTCTTTGACACGAATTGTATCACCAATCTCCATCTCACCAACATCAACTTTGACTTTCTCAACCAGTGCAGCCGGTAATGCGCGGTACGATACTTCTTTCAGTACCTCCTGCAGAACGCCAGTTTCTACCTTGTCGTGGTTCTCAAAGATAATCTCAGCAACGGAATGAACCTTCTCATTGCTTACCAGCGCCTGGAAATCTATCTCTACAACCTGATTTGCCATTGCATCATAGTCAACTTCCTTGATCAGGACATCGTAGACTTCACCTTCTACATCCAGCATAATCTGTCCGCCCTTGGTCTCGGTCTTCAGCAGACGATCCACGTCTTTCTTTTCCATCTTAACAGGAATGGAGCCCTGAATCTTCTTGCCAAATACGTTGCCTGTTACATAGCCTTCTCTTCTGAGTCTCTTTGCCTTAACATCCATGCTTCTTTTTTCAGCTTTTAAAGTAGTCATTTGTCTTTTCCTCCAAAAATCTGATCTGCGCCTTCCGCACACCCTGTGTGGAAAACACATTGTGCTTAGCAGCCCTCAGCCATGGGGTTTTGTTAAGTATCTATCTCCTTGTTACGGCTCATATTATAGCAGGGTTCTCTGAAAACGATTCACTAAAAATAAAAATATTTCGGCTTTATTTTCAGCATTTTTAAGGTTGAAATTTAGAATTTGTATATTTTTCTTTCTGTCTTTTTTATACAAGAAGTATCTCCCTAAATCCGCCCCCCGGGTTCAGGGCACACACACTTTTAAATCCACACGCCACCGCCAGCTCCTGCGCCTGCTTAAACCCATATCCGATCGTGTCGGCACTGTGGCTGTCGGAGTTGATGAGGATACGTCCGCCGCAAGCACACAGCTCTTTTAACAGGGCTGCGGACGGGTACGGCGCACTCCGGTAGCCGCGGGACATGGCGCCTGTGTTGATCTCAAACGGAATCCCCAGAGCCGCCAGTTTGTGCATCGCCGTGATCGCCGGTTCCAGATAGGCGTCTTTCGTCTCATCAAAATGTTTATATCCCTCATTAAATTTTGTCAACAGGTCAAAATGTCCGATGAAATCGCATTTTGTCCGGTCATAAATCTGAGCCTCTGCCTCGAAATACTCCCGTGCAAACGCGTACCAGTCACCATGCCACAGCGTCTCGACTGCTTTTACCAGTTTCTCTTCCGTATCATCCACACAAACATACCCGCCATCCTTGATGAGCGCATGGGTCGAGCCGATCGCGTACTCTGCTTTCTGCACCGGTCCCAGTCCATCCAGCTCGATCCCGATATAGAGATTCATCTTTCCCCGGTATTCCTCCCGGAGTTCTTGAAGTTCTTCGGTATACTGGCGAAGCTTCTCGTCGTCCATCCCGAATCCCGGCTCAAACATCGAAAAATCAGCATGTCCTGAAACGCCCAAATCGGTCATTCCCATCCGGTATGCCGCCTCCACCATCTCCCGCGGCGTACTCTTTCCGTCGCAGAACGTGGTGTGGGTGTGAAAATCCGTATGAAGCATCGGTAATCTCCTTTCTTATTTCACTCTGTCAAAACGGTTCAGCCTCTTCACAGCTGCGGGCAAACATCCTTGCGGATTTGTCTTCAACAAAGGATTTATCGCAAACTCCGCTCCGCCATCTGCATCCGCTTTTCAAACTGCTCGTAAAAGTCCTTCTCTCCATCATACGGAAGCAGATAGAACAGTTTCATAATCAACAGATTGCGCCGTTTTTCGCGCTCGGCTGCCGCAGCGGCACGGTTTTTCTTCTGTATCTCCTGTTCCTCCGGCGTTCCGATGCATGATTCTGCCAAAAGGTTCTGCGCCGCCTCCGTTTCCGCCATTCTTATATCTTTTAAGAAATAATGCCACCGGCTGATATACGCCTCATACCGCTTTAAATCTGGCGTATCGATCCATTTTTTCACTTTGACTTTCGTCCGGTTTTCCTTTTTACACTCATGAATCTGGAGAAAATACTGGAAACTTCCATTTTCATAAAAGCGCCCCAGTGGAAACAGGCGGCAGATGCCCGGCCGGTATGCATGGATCCGGCAGCGCCCTGCTTCATCAAGAAACCCACAGGCTTCATCCGCCCCGCTCCGGAGCGCCAGATTCGGCAGAATCTGTCCGTCCACGACGTTCCACTCCACCTTTTTCTCCTCCAGCAGATGTTCCAGCGTGTCCCCGCGCAAGGTGGTCAGACGGTACACATCATATGGATCCAGCACGATCGAATTACCCATTCCGTGGCAGCACGCCGAACAGCCCCGGCAATCATCGCATCCGACTTTTACCATATCGTCCCGGCTGTACAGCTTTCCATCTGAAATCTCCGCCATCGTTACATTACGTTCCATCTCTACTTCTCTCTTTCTGCCTCAATCCGATCTAAAATCTCCCACAAATGTTCCAGATCCGCCTCTCTGGTCGCCCAGCTCGTCGCAAAACGGACAACGGTGTGATCCTCGTCATACCGCTCCCAGAAGCTCACGGAAACCTCTTTTTCAATCTGCTCCATCCGATCATTTTCCAAGATCACAAACTGCTGGTTGGTCGGGGACTCACGGAAAAACGTATAACCGCGCTGTTTTAACCCTTTCTTTAAAGCTGCCGCCATCTCTACCGCATGGCGTCCCAGGCGCTCGTACAGCCCGTCTGTAAACAGCACATCAAACTGGATTCCCAGCAGGCGTCCCTTTGCCAGCAGCGCGCCCTGCTGCTTGATCCGGGTAATAAAATGCGCCGGAACATTCTTCTTCTCACCAAATACAACTGCCTCTCCGCAGAATGCGCCAACCTTCGTGCCGCCGATATAAAATACATCACACAGATGCGCGATCTCCGAAAGACTCAGGTCATTTTCCTCTCCCGCCAGACCATATCCAAGACGCGCCCCGTCCAGATAGAGCGGGATTTCATACGAACGGCAGATCTCCGAGATCGCCTGCAGCTCCTTCCGGCTGTATAAGGTTCCGTATTCCGTCGGATGGGAAAGATACACCATTCCCGGAAATACCATATGATCATGGTTTGCGTCCGCCTCGAAATTTTGCAGATATTCCTGCAGATCCGCCGGATCAATCTTCCCATCTTTTTCCGGAAGCTGCAACACCTTATGCCCGGTGTACTCGATCGCCCCGGCTTCATGAATACTCACGTGCCCTGTCTGCGCTGCCACTACGCCCTCATACGGTGCAAGCATGCTACTGATCACGGCCGCATTCGTCTGGGTACCGCCCACCAGAAAATAAACCTCCGCCTCCGGGCATCCGGTCGCCTCCTGTATTTTTCTGGCGGCACTCTGGCAGTAGCGGTCCATGCCATATCCCGGCAGACTCTCCCGGTTCGTCTCCGCCAGCTTCTGAAGTATCTCCTCGCAGGCGCCCTCTGTATAATCGCTTGCAAATGAAAGCATCGTAGTATCTCCTCCTGTTCTTTCTTCGAGCAAACACAATCCTGCGTTCTCGAAATTGTTTGTATTTTTATGTCCTCACCAGTGCCAGAGAAGCCCCCGCATCAGCATCGCCGTCAAATTTGCTGCACTGTGAAATAACACAGGTTCCCACAGACGGTTCTTTTTTTCATACAACCACGCCAGTATAAGTCCCATGAGCGCCGCATAAATCCCCTGCGCCCAGTTTCCATGCACCAACCCGAAAAATGCCGCCGACCCAAGTGCCGCCCAGAAAAATGGGAGCGCCATACGCAGGCGCTCAAATATAATGCCGCGAAACAGCAGTTCTTCGGAAAGTGGGGCGGCAATGCCCATGAGAAAGAACTGCTGCCACAGGGCGCCGGAAAATAAAGCGGCGGTGCCCTCCGACGCACCTTTTCCCAGAGCTGCCGCAAGCATATCCCCCTGAGGCATTTTCAAACACAGAGACACCGCTTCAGCTGCCTGCCCAGTCATCCGAACCTTTTGCACTGCAATATGCAGCACTCCCAGGAAAATCTCCTTTTTTTCTAATGCCCAGAAAATCATGTTAAACACAGCACTGAACGCAGCTGCCCCCAGCAGGATTTTCCACACATCCGACACTTTTTCCCAGAAATATCCACATTTCTCTTCCTTTGTCGTCTTTATCTGTGGAGAGACCTGCTCTTTCATCCCGTCTGCCTCTGCTATGCGCCTGTTTTCTTTCTTTTTCTGGATCCTCCGCCAGTAAAATGGATAAATCACGGCAAATGTAAGAAACGACGACACGGTTCTTCCCACATTTCCCTCCAGATGTCCCAGCACCTCCACACATCCGCCGATTAAATCGCTGATGACGCACGGAAAAAACATCTGCCAGACGATACGCCAATCCGCTGTCTCCTGCCGTTCTTCGTCCATTTTTCTGCCTCCTGTCATCCTTTTCCTATCTGCATCTGTTTCCATGACTTTTTCAGACTTTCTACTCCACGTCTGCCTTCGCGCAGATATCCTGCAGACAGCACTTGTCACAGTACGGCTTCGTCCGCGCCGTACAGACTTCACGCCCGTGATACACCAGGCGGTGGCAGAAATCGCTGCCTTCCTCCGGTGGAATCAGCTTCCAGAGTGCCATTTCCACGCGCTTCGGGTCCTTGATTCCTTCCACCAGCCCTATCCGGTTTACCAGGCGGATGCAGTGCGTATCCGTGACAATCGCCGGTTTTCCAAACACATCCCCCATAATGAGGTTGGCGCTCTTTCTGCCGACTCCCGGAAGCTTTAACAGAGCGTTAAAATCATCCGGCACATGCCCGCCGTACTCGTCGCGCAGCATCTTCATACAGGCGCTGATGTCCCGCGCCTTGCTGTGTCCCAGACCGCACGGCTTCACAATCGCCTCGATGTCTTCCACCGGGGCATCCGCCAATGCCGCCACATTTGGATATTTCTCAAACAATCCCTTAACTACCACATTGACACGCGCATCGGTACACTGCGCCGCCAGACGGACACTGACCAGCAGCTTCCACGCCTGATTGTAGTCCAGCGTACAACCCGCATCCGGATATTCTTTTTTCAGGCGGTCAATTACCTCTAATGCAAGCTCTTCCTTTGTCATATTCCTGTCTCTCCTATCTGCTATCCTTCACTTTTCAATTTACAGTCTGTCTTTGTAACAGCTGACACAACACTACAACCACTGCTGCATTCTTCCAGCCTCATACGAATCACCGCCGCTTCTGCAACTTTTTATTCTCATACGAACCGTATATGCTTACTCTTCTTCCGCGTCCGCATCCTTCTTCCGTTTTCCGCCGCGCCGTACCTTGGAAAGTACCGGCTTTTCTTCTTTCTGCTTCACGCGCACATAGATGATCGACAGAATCTTATTGTGCGGATTGCGCGCTGACCGAACCTCAACGGAATCAAACCGCTCGATAAACTGCTTTAACTTCGTGCATTTATAATTTCGCGGGTCAAATCCCGGCACACGCTTTGGAAGATTGTCTCCCAGCTCCGATAAATCCACCCAGCCATCGTCGTCCGCATGCGTGTTGATGATTGAGATGATCTCTTTCTCCATCTCCTGCATGTTCGGAATATTGCTGACTGCATTCGGATCGCTTTCTTTCTCTGCTTCTTTTCTGGAACCATCCACATCACTCTCCTTGCGCGTCTGCGGCAGGGACGGATTCTGCGACGGATTTTCATCGTTTAATAAAATATCCAGGAATTTAAATGTCTCACACGCCGAAACAAATGCATTCGGCGTCTTGCGCTCTCCCATGCCGATCACCGTCATGCCTGACTCACGCAGGCGCAGCACCAGCTTCGTAAAATCACTGTCCGAGGTGACGATACAGAAGCCATCCACATTGCCCGAATATAAAATATCCATCGCATCGATGATCAGCGCCGAATCGGAGGCATTTTTCCCCTGCGTATAATTGTACTGGAAAACCGGCGTGATCGCATAGTCGCGCAGGTTCTTCATCCACGCCCGCACGCTCGGCGTCTGAAAATCGCCGTAAAGGCGCTTGTATGTCGCACTTCCATAATTGCTGACCTCATCTAAAATCAGCTTGATATACTTGCCGGACACATTTTCCGCATCGATCAGTACGGCTATTTTTTTGTCATCCATCTCCTGTTTCCTTTCTCAAATACCGCTCAAAATATTCTCTGCCGCTTTCATCAGGGCGCACTTTCCTTTGAAATAAAAAGGCATCGGAACTTTCGCACGGTCGCATGATCGTGACTCTGAAAGCCTCCGGTGCCGGAATTTCTCATTTTCACACCGCCGAAACGGTCGTGATCGACAGCCGATACAGCTTATCTATAAGTGTATCACGTTCATGAGAAATCAGCAAATATTCTTTTTATTGTATTATGGTTTCACTGCATATCCGTCGTTCTCTTACATCACTGTCAAAATCAACAACAGGGTAGAACTCTCACGAATCCTACTCCAAAATTACTAACATAAAGCCAGCTACGGCTTAAACCATAGCTTAATGTCAAAGAGGAAAAAACAAACTCTTGAATATTAAAATTCTTCAACAAAAATCCTCTAAGACAATAGATATTTCACTATCTCTTAGAGGATATTTCTTCAAAACTTGTTCCGCTGTATGAATCATATCATTACCTCCACATACATCATCACTTCATCCCTTACTCCAAGTTTAACCGCATACTCAATCAATCTTGAAAGATTCTTTTCCTTCGAGGACATATATTCCTTGATTGCTGTCTGATATAACTGAATTTCATATTTCTTTCGATCTTTAATCAAATCACAAATACATCTTTCCTTGTCATACACTTTAACCAAATTACCGCTGCTTGACGGGATTTCACAGGTCCCCATATCAAGAATCTCTGGGTTTGCGTAACGAACTTTTTTGTTTTTCTTTTTGATATGTGTTGCATTATATCCGGTAGGAACAGTGAAACAAATATGACTGTATTCTCTGTCGATAAGACCATGCAAATAAAGGGCGGTCTCGCCCGAATAAATAATATTCTTATTTCGTTGCTGGAGTACAAACAACTCATCTGGCCACACATTATCTAAAATATAAATGCCATGTGCCACTTTTTCCATATCATGCTCTCTGACGTATTTTGAGACAGATGGCTTTGATACACCTGATTCAACGGCCTTCGATGTAATCAAATATCCATTGTCTTTTTCAATTAGCGATTCCAAAATATCTGATATTGACATAGTTGTCCTCCTTATCCTTGATATTTGCTTTTGTGCTTAAATTATATTATATTTAAGCGTAAAAGTAAATTCAATCCTTATATGCTTGCAGAAGTAAAAGATAACGCAGCCGAATAATTTCACAAAAAAGCGACAGTCTGATTTACATTTTGTATTTCAGGAAACTGCCGCTTCTTTTTCTTCCTTATTCTGTTTTTCTTCCTCCAACTCTCGGAGGACTTCATCGCCGTACTTATCAATCATCCGTACCAGAAAATCAATGCACCGTTCAAATTCAATATTCTGTTGCATAAGCTCCTCCCGTCATTGTTTTGATCTGAGCTTATTTTACAGAACCTACCGGAAAACCACATTGAATAGAAATTGATTGTAAATTGACACAATCACTTTAAAAATATCCGCATTTTCTTTAATCAAATATATGTTCGTGTTATGATAGATATACTCAATCTTAACTAGCTATGACGGAAAAACCAGCCTTCCAAAACTTAGAAAAGATCACTTGCTATAGAATTGTAATTTGCTTCTTCTTTGACCCCTTATAAACACAAAAGCTGAACAAACAGGATTTTTCGTCCTACTTGGCAGATTATAGTTCTCTCCTACTTCGATTCCACATTTCCTTTTGATTTGAGAAATATATAAATTTGAAACCTTCAAGCCAAATTCTTTCAGCACATAATCTTTGATTTCCTGATAGGTCGCTTTCGGCTCTGCACTGGTTGCATCCAGCTCGTTCAGGTCTAAATCGATCTCTATCGTGTCATCTGGTTTTTGCGCGAGCAACGAGGCAAGCCGAGATGCTTGCATCTCGATTTGCCGACTGCCGCGTTCATCGAGACAAGTACTCTTGTCTCAATGTTGGGACAAAAGAGCTACCGTCTCCACATGCCCGCTCATCCCGAACATATCACAGCATCTCACGCGCTCCACCGCGTATCCTCTTTCATTCAGATACTTCACATCGCGCGCCAATGTGGCGGAATCGCAGCTGACATAGACTACCCGCTTTGGCTGCATCCGGACGATCGTGTCGAGGCAGACGCTGTCACAGCCTTTGCGCGGCGGATCGACGACGATGACATCGGCATAGACCTGATTTTTTTCATACTCCCTTGGAAGTACCTCTTCAGCTTTTCCGACGAAAAACTCGACATTTTCCATGCCATTTAATGCCGCGTTCCGGCGGGCATCCTCGATCGCCGGAGGGACGATCTCTACACCGTACACTTTCTTCGCTTTCTGCGCCAGAAACAGGGAAATGGTTCCGATTCCGCAGTACAGATCCCATACAGTCTCCCCACCGGTCAGCCCCGCGTATTCCAGCGCCGTTCCATAGAGTTTTTCCGTCTGCACCGGATTGACCTGATAGAAAGAAAGCGGCGAAATCTGGTACGATACATTTCCGATTTTATCTGTGATATAGCCTGGTCCGTATAAGTTTACAAGCTCCGCACCAAGAATCACGTTTGTTTTTTCCTGATTGATGTTGTAGGAAATACTGGTCATGCCAGGGACTTCTTTTAAGCGTTCCACAAAAATATCCGCATGCGGCAGCTTCTTTCCATTGATGACGAGACAGACCATCAGCTCGCCGTTTGAAAATCCCTTCCGAATCAATGCATGGCGAATCAGACCCTTGTGCGTCTCCTCGTCATATGGCGCAATCTGGTATTCTTCCATGATTTTCTTGATAATATCCAGAATTACCGCATTTTCTTCGACACCCAGCAGGCAGTCTTCCGCTTCCACAATATGGTGGGTGCGTCCCGCGTAAAATCCGGCAATGATTCTTCCATCCTTATCGCGTCCAAACGGAAACTGTGCCTTGTTGCGGTAGCGCCACGGGTGCTCCATCCCCAGGATCGGCTCCATCACGATGGTTTTATCCACAATCACACTATCCGCCCGCTCCGGCAGCCGCAGGTTCTCCATCCCGCCGATCCGGCGCAGGTTATTGTAGACCTTGCGCTCCTTAAAATGAAGCTGCGCCTCATAACTCATCATCTGAAGCTGGCAGCCGCCGCACTGTCTTGCGACCGGGCATTCCGGCATCACGCGGTCTTTGGATGCTTCCAGCACCTCCATCAGACGGGCAAAGCCGTAATTTTTCTTCATTTTCATCGCCCGCGCCCGGATCCGATCCCCGATCACGGCATCTTTTACAAACCAGATATAGCCGTCCTGCTTTCCGATCCCGGCTCCGTCCTCGCTCATATCTTCGATTGTCAGTTCAAATTCATCATTTTTCCTGATTTCCACGTTTTTTTTTACTCCTCATTTTCTTTATTTCGCATCCAGATAATGCGCCCGCTCTCCGCCAATATATTTCAGCCTCGTTCTCGCACACGTCACATGGGCGCCGCCGATCGCACGGATCGAGGTCCGCACCGGAACTGCAACCGGGCGCAGGTGCATACCGATGAAAGTGTCTCCGATATCGATGCCCGCGTGTGCCTGAATCCGCTCTACGGCTGTCGGATGTTCAAATCCCGCATAGGCTGCCGTTGCAAAGGAACCGCCTGCTTTTAGCTGCGGCACGACGTTTACCATCTCCAGACCATATTTTTCCGCCGCTTCTTCTTCCACAATCAGCGCCCGGTTCAGATGTTCACAGCACTGTGCCGCCAGATAAAGCCCCTGCGACTTGGTGACTGCATACAGCTCCTCAAACACCGATTTTCCGATCTCGGCGCTGGAATAGGAACCGATCTTATGCGATGCAATCTCGCTGGACGAGCATCCGACCACCAAAATCTGTCCCGGCTTCATGTTTGCCGCACTGAGAAGTTCCTCTGCGGCAATCCGTACCTCCTGGCGCAGCTCCTCTAACTGTCCTGCTGTCTCTATTTCTTTTGAAATTCCTGTTGCACTCATCCTGCTGCCTCCTGATTTAATGCCAGAAAAAGCCGCGGACCAAACAGGCTGAGCCCGCCGCAGCTTTTCCAAAATTTTTATTTACATTCCCTTACTTCCGGTAAAACTCCTGAATCCGATCCAGCCTCGCCGTCATGCCGCCCAGCAGCATATCCGCCGCCGCAAATGCCGCCATCGTCTCAACCACGACAACCGCTCTCGGCACAATGATCGGATCATGGCGTCCCTTGATGCTGATGCCGATCTCCTCGCCGCTCTTATTGACGGTTCTCTGCTCTGCGGCAATCGACGGGGTCGGTTTAAATGCCGCACGGAACACAACTTCGCTTCCATCCGTCATACCGCCTAAAATGCCACCTGCATGGTTCGTCGCCTTGCCGATGCTTCCATCCGAATCCATGACAAATGCGTCGTTGTTCTCGCTTCCTGCCATCTGCGCCGCATGGAAACCCTCTCCGATCTCGAAGCCTTTAACAGCACCGATCGAGCAGATTGCCTTTGCCAGGTTCGCATTAAATTTATCAAAAACCGGTTCACCAAGCCCTGCCGGAAGACCGGCAATCACGCATTCCACGATACCGCCAGCAGAATCTTTCTCCGCCATCTTCCTTTCCAGATACTGCTCTGCCTCTGCGGCTGCGGCAGCATCCGGCATATACAGCTTATTCTTTTCACATTCCGCCAGATCAAACCGATCCGGCGCCACTTCCACCGGTCCGATCGCTTTCGTGTATGCTTTTACCTGAATGTTCAAGGATTCCAGCAACTTTGCCGCGATAGCGCCTGCTGCCACGCGTCCGATCGTCTCGCGTCCCGAAGAACGTCCGCCGCCCCGGTAATCCCGGAAACCGTATTTTTCATCGAAGGTATAATCCGCATGTCCGGGACGGTAATAACTGGCGATCTCACTGTAATCCTTCGAATGCTGATCCTGGTTCCGCACCAGCATCGAGATCGGCGTGCCCGTCGTCCGCCCTTCAAAAACGCCTGACAGGATCTCCACCGTATCGCTCTCGCTGCGCTTCGTCGTAAAACGGCTCTGCCCCGGTTTGCGGCGGTCCAGATAACGCTGAACGTCTTCCTCATAAAGCGCAAGCCCCGCCGGACAGCCATCTACGACCACGCCCACGCCTGCGCCGTGGGATTCGCCCCACGTTGTCATTGTCAGTATTTTTCCGTATGTTGATCCTGCCATTCTCGCTATTAACTCCTTCTGCCATTTAGTCTGCTTTCTTTCCTCTCGTAGGTACCTTTGTAATCACACAGCAGTTTGGCTCATTCACCGAAATACTGCGACCGCTCATCACCAGCAGTTTCTCCTTATATTCCACCTGGAAGAAAGAAATGCTGTTACTACCGTGGTTGATCGACGCCAGATGGTTTCCATCCGGGAAAATCGCGATATCTTTCGGGTAATCTCCACTGATCGGAAGACAGCAGAGCAGCTTCAAAAGCCCCGTCTGTGCATCGCGCTCGTAGACACTGACTGAATTATCGCCCGCATTGCTGCAGAACAGATGTGTCTCGTCCTCGGACATCCGGATCGTGCACGCTGCAGTCAGCTGGCTGGTGCGCTCCGGTGCGGTCGATGGGATCGTCTGGATCTTCTCGATCTTCGGCACACGATCGCCCGTTTCATACGTGTATACATCAATCACATTTTTGATTTCATACATCAAATACAAGAATTTTCCATCCTTGCTGAACATGAAATGTCTCGGACCAGATTCCAAATCACAGCGGATCGCGTCCACCAATGAAAGGGTTCCCTTCTCGCCATCAAACCTGTAAATCTTGACCTGGTCAATTCCCAGATCGGCTACCAGCAGGAATCTGCC
The DNA here is from genome assembly GCF_003480955.1 of Clostridium sp. AM27-28. Lineage (NCBI taxonomy): Bacteria > Bacillati > Bacillota > Clostridia > Eubacteriales > Clostridiaceae > Clostridium > Clostridium sp. AM27-28. The sequence continues at coordinate 79,589 of NZ_QUJT01000011.1, read as the reverse complement.
ATCCGGTGTGCGCTCCGCACAGCTCACATGCGGACGGAACGTGCGCTCTGCCACGCTTCCAAGTCCCTTGTGGTAAACGCCGTCGGTCACTTCCCCGATAGAACCGTCCGGTTTCAGGCGGACCACCGTCTCCTTGCCGTCATGATAGCCGGATACGAAGATAAACTTGTCCTCCGCATCGGTCGCAATATGACAGCCGCGCATCGCCTTGATATTTGCGCTGTTCACACGGCTGAGTGCGCCATTTTCCAGAATCCGGAACGCCACAACGCCCTCGTCCGCGATGGAATAGAGCATCCGCCCGTCATGTGAAACAGTTAAATAGGAAGAGTTGTCCACCTCCACCTCGCACCGGTAGATAAACTTTCCCTTTTTTACATCCACATCATACACGGTAATTCCCTTTGCCTGACCGTTGTATGAGTAAGAACCCACATACGCCATATACTTATCCTGCATGAAATGTTCCTCCTTTGAGCCCCCAGAACCGTTATAACGGTTTCTATCAAATTATCTGCCCCTATTTTATCATCATACCGCCATTTTTGCACCCTTTTTTCACACAATTTGAGAACCCCCGGATTTTCCCGTTTTTTTCCTTGACACCTTCCCCACATTCTGTATAATAGATACTCGGAAGCAAGTTTATTATTTCTAAACAAAAAGATTAATTTTACATTCATTTTAGAATTTCTAAACTTTCATCTTACTTTTGCATGTTTCTAAAAAACGCCGGACGGATGGTTTTCCCACCCGGTTTTTATAAAAAAGAATGTGCCCTGGCGCATCCTCGCGGAGCGTTTTTTGTTTTATAGGACGCAATTTCCTATGAAACCAGGAAAGGAGGTTCCCTCTGTTGAGTATAGGAGGAAAATTAAAGGAACTGCGAATTTTAAAGGGTCTGACGCAGGAAGAGCTGGCTGACCGCGCAGAGCTTTCGAAGGGATTTATCTCCCAGGTAGAGCGCGATCTGACCTCCCCGTCCATCGCTACTTTGATGGATATTCTCCAGTGTCTCGGCACAACCATAGGGGAGTTTTTCAACGAGGCTCCGGAAGAGCAGATTGTATTTGAAAAAAACGACTATTTTATCAAGGAAGATCCGGAACTGAAAAATGAGATTCAGTGGATCATCCCGAACGCCCAGAAGAACACGATGGAACCGATCCGCCTGACACTCGGTGCCGGCGGCTCCACCTATCCGGACAGCCCGCATGAGGGTGAGGAATTTGGCTACGTTCTTTCCGGCAGCATCCTGATTCATCTGGGGAACCGGACGTACAAAGCCAAAAAGGGCGAATCTTTTTACTATACGAGCGACAAGACGCATTACCTTGAAAGCCGCTCCGGCGCGACGATCCTCTGGGTCAGCTCGCCGCCAAGTTTCTAATACTACACATTATTTTACTATTTACGGAGGAAACGCATGAGCCAGCCATTAATCGATTTACAGCATATCTCGAAACGCTTTGACGACACCCTGGTCCTGGATGACTTGAGCCTTTCAGTAAAGGAAAATTCCTTTGTAACGCTCTTAGGCCCCAGCGGCTGCGGCAAGACAACCACGCTCCGCATCATCGGCGGATTTGAATCTCCAAATACAGGAAAAGTAATTTTCGGCGGCGAAGATATTACCAAACTTCCGCCAAACAAGCGCCAGCTAAACACCGTATTCCAGAAATATGCACTGTTTCCGCATATGAGCATCGCAGATAATATCGCATTTGGACTAAAAATTAAAAACAAATCAAAAGCATATATTGATGATAAAATTAAGTACGCTTTAAAGCTTGTAAACTTAAACGGCTTTGAGCACCGCAGCATTGACTCTCTAAGCGGCGGTCAGCAGCAGCGTATCGCCATTGCGCGCGCGATTGTCAACGAGCCGAAGGTTCTGCTTCTCGATGAGCCGCTCGGTGCCCTAGATTTAAAACTGCGCCAGGACATGCAGTACGAGCTGATCCGTCTGAAAAATGAGCTTGGCATCACTTTTATCTATGTTACCCACGATCAGGAAGAGGCATTGACGATGTCCGATACCATCGTTGTCATGAACCAGGGTTATATCCAGCAGATGGGTTCCCCGGAACAGATCTACAACGAGCCGGAAAACGCATTCGTTGCCGACTTCATCGGCGAGAGCAACATCGTGGACGGTCTGATGATCCACGACGAGCTGGTTGAAATCTTCGGCGCGAAATTTGCCTGCGTTGATAAAGGCTTTGGAAATAATCAGCCGGTTGACGTTGTCATCCGCCCGGAGGACATTGACCTCGTAAAACCAGAGGAAGGCACGCTGCAGGGCGTTGTCACCCACCTGATTTTCAAAGGCGTCCACTATGAGATGGAGGTCACCACCCCGGACGGCTATGAGTGGCTGGTTCACAGCACGGATATGTTCCCGGTCGGCGAGAAGGTCGGCATCCATGTAGATCCGTTTGACATCCAGATCATGAACAAGCCGGCGTCAGAGGACGAGGAAGCTGTGGGCGTCAATGAATAGAAAGGAGTCGGACTTAGCATGAAATCAAACGTGAAACGGCTCTTCGCCGGTCCTTATATTCTCTGGATGATCGGTTTTACCATCATCCCGCTCCTGCTGATCGTATACTACGGTCTGACGACCAAAAGCGGGACATTTACACTGGCAAATGTCTGTTCCATCGCAACCCCGGAACATTTAAAAGCACTGCTTTTATCTCTGGGACTGTCCTTGGCCGCAACTGCCATCTGCCTCCTCTTGTCCTATCCGCTGGCATTGGTACTGCGCCGCCGCGGCATTGGGGCAGGAAGCTTTATGGTATTCGTCTTCATCCTTCCGATGTGGATGAATTTCCTGCTCCGCACCCTCGCGTGGCAGACGCTTCTGGAGAAAAATGGCGTCATCAATGGCATTCTTTCCTTTCTCCATCTGCCAAATATCGCCATCATCAATACACCGTGGGCGATCATTCTGGGTATGGTATACAACTTCCTGCCTTTCATGATTCTACCAATTTATAATGTGCTGGCAAAAATCGACGATAATACCATCAACGCCGCCAAAGACCTGGGGGCAAACAATTTCCAGACACTCATTCACATCTGGATTCCGCTCAGCATCCCGGGCATCATCAGCGGCATTACCATGGTATTTGTCCCGGCGCTGACGACCTTCGTTATCTCCAGTCTCTTAGGCGGCAGCAAGATCCTGCTTATCGGAAATGTCATCGAGCAGGAGTTCACCAAGGGAAGCAACTGGCACTTAGGTTCCGGTCTCTCGCTGGTTCTGATGATTTTCATTTTACTGAGTATGGCGCTCATCGCCAAATACGATAAAGAAGGGGAGGGCAATGCGTTCTGATGAAACATAACCGCTTAAAACAGTTTTTCCAGGACTTTTACCTGGCGCTCATCCTGCTCTTTTTATACATCCCGATCGTGACCATGATCGTTTTGTCCTTTAACAACACAAAATCGAGAACCGTCTGGGGCGGTTTTACCACCCGCTGGTATACGCAGATGTTCCAGGATTCCGCCATCATGAATGCCTTAAACAATACGCTGCTCATCGCGTTTGCGTCGGCTCTGATCGCGACCGTCATCGGCACGATCGCCGCCATCGGCATCAACAGCATGAAACGGATTCCGCGCACCATCGTCATGGGAATCAACAACATCCCGATGCTGAACTCCGACATCGTAACCGGTATCTCCCTGATGCTGGCATTTATCGCGTTCGGTATCTCTCTCGGATTTAAAACCGTGCTGATCGCGCACATCACATTTAACATTCCATATGTGATATTAAGTGTCATGCCGAAACTCAAGCAGACGAACCGGTACACCTACGAAGCCGCTCTGGATCTCGGCGCCAGCCCGCTGTATGCCTTCTTCAAGGTCGTATTTCCGGACATCGTCCCGGGTATCCTCTCCGGCTTTTTGATGGCATTTACGATGTCCCTCGATGATTTTATCATTACGCACTTTACAAGAGGTGCCGGTATGGATACCTTATCCACCCTGATCTACAGCCAAGTGCGCCGAGGCATCCAGCCGACGATGTACGCCCTGTCCACGCTGATTTTCGTGGCAGTCCTGGTGCTCCTGGTGATCACCAACTTTGCCCCGGAGAAAAAATCCACCGGCAATGCGACTATGATTGACACAGAGACCATCAAGCGCCGCAAACGCAACAACCAGATCAAGAACGGCGTTCTGGGACTTGCCTGCACGCTGATTCTGCTTGTCGTTGGTGTCAGCACCTACAGCCGCTACACCACGACTCATTCAAACGAACTGTACGTCTACAATGCAGGCGAATATATTGATCCGAACCTGATTGAGGAATTTGAACAGGAAACCGGAATCAAGGTTACCTACGACGTATTTGAGACACTGGAAGAAATGTATCCGGTCATCGAAGCCGGCGGCGTCAACTACGATGTAGTCTGCCCATCCGACTACATGATTCAGAAAATGAAGGAAAATGACCTGCTTGCCGAACTCAACTTTGACAACATTCCAAATGTCAAAAACATTGACCCGCAGTACATGGAAATGTCCAAGCAGTTCGACCCGGAAAACAAATATTCCGTGCCATACACCTGGGGAACCGTCGGTATTCTTTATAATACGAAGCTCATCGAAGAAAAAGGACTTCCGGTTCCGACCAAATGGTCCGATCTCTGGAATCCGGCTTATAAAGGCGAGATCCTGATGCAGGACAGCGTCCGCGATGCCTTCATGGTAGCGCTCAAAAAAGACGGCTTCTCTGCCAACTCGACCGACGAAACCGAACTCCAGCAGGCAAAGCAGGATCTGATTGACCAAAAACCGCTCATACAGGCTTACGTCATCGATCAGGTACGTGACAAGATGATCGGCGGCGAGGCAGCCATCGGCGTCATCTACTCCGGCGAGATCATGTACATCCAGGATGAGGTAGCCGCACAGAACCTCCCATTCTCCCTGGAATATGTAATCCCGGAAGAGGGAACCAACGTCTGGCTCGATTCCTGGGTAGTTCCGAAAAATGCGAAAAATAAGGAAAACGCAGAAAAATGGATCAATTTTCTCTGCCGCCCGGATGTCGCAGTCAAAAACTTTGAGTACATTACCTACGCGACGCCAAACAAGGCAGCCAAGGAAATGCTGGACGAAGAAATCCAGAACAACAAAGCCGTCTTCCCAGATGCGAAGCAGCTGAAAAACTGCGAGGTTTACCGGTATCTTGGGGATGAGGCGGACGAGCTTTATAATAGTTTGTGGAAAGAAGTTAAGTCGGATTAAGGGACTTGCTGCTTCAAATCATAATTGTAAAAAAGAGTCAACAGAAGTGCATTCTGCTGGCTCTCTTTTTCTATCAAAGATATTATACTTCCAATGCCGCTTTTAAGTCTTCCATACTGGAATATCTCGGTGCATTTGGATCTTTTACAATCGTTCTTCCTTCTTCGATTGCTATCAGTAACGCATCCTTCTTTTCATTCTTCTCAATATTTACTTCATCCATACAAGCCACCTACATATATGTCTATTATATATTTTTTCATAAATAACATATACATTTATATTGATTTTTCAATTCTAAGCGCTATACTATCTCTAAAAAAGGAGGTCACTCATGAAAATTGCAGTCCCTTATGAAAACGGAGAAATCTGCTCCCACCTGGCTCAGGTGAAAGAATTTTTAATTTTTGATGTAGTTGACGATGAGATTATTTCCACCAAAACCGTGAAACAGACCTATGCAAACGATCCCGGCGCGCTGGTCGAGTTTCTGAAAAAAGAAAATACTGCCGTTCTCCTCTGCGACGCCCTTCCGATCCCGATGATGATCGCCCTGCGCGAAACCAGCATTCAGGTTCTCGGCGGCGCCAAAGGCGCTCCTAAAGACCGCATCGAAGACTTCTTAAACGGAATGCTTCACTTTGACCGGAGCGGAAATAACGGACCATCCTGCGGCGTCCACCTGCCGGACAACAATAAAAATGGCACTGACTCCGACGCCGAATGCGACGGAAATATCAGTGCCTGTGGGACTTGGTGCCACTAATTCCTGTTTCATCTGAGACGTTGATGACGCACGTGTGGGACAGAATCCACCTTATTTCCACTGGAGGTGATGCAGATGCCCCTCCGTATTCATCTTCTCAAACCCATTCTGCCGCAGCGCCTCATACAGAATGATCGCCACCGAGTTTGACAGATTCAGAGAACGCGTCTCACCCCACATCGGGATGCGGACGCAGCGCTCCGGGTCTTCGATCAGGAGTTCTTCAGGGATGCCGCGGCTTTCCGGTCCGAACATGATATAGCAGTCCGGATCGTAGTGAACGTCCGTATACACCTGCGTCGTCTTCGTGGTCGCCATATACGGGCGCGCGCCCGGATTCTTCTCCAGAAAATCTTTAAAATCGCTGTAAACTGTCACGTCCAGATGTGGCCAGTAATCAAGACCCGCTCTTTTTACCATTTTATCATTCAATTTAAAACCGAGAGGCTCGATCAGATGAAGCCGCGTGTTCGTTGCCACGCAGCTTCGTCCTATATTTCCTGTATTCATCGGCATCTCCGGTTCATAGAGTACAATATTTAACATTTCTTCTCTCCATCCAGCCGTGCCACAAACCGCTTGATGCGCTCGATCGCCTTCTGCAGATCCTCCAGCGAATACGCATAGGAAACACGCAGATAGCCCTCGCCGCAGTCTCCAAACGCGGTGCCCGGCACAAGCGCCAGCTTCTCTTCCTGTAACAGGCGGTTTGCGAATTCATCCGAGGTCATGCCAAACCGTTTGATGCACGGGAACATATAAAATGCTCCATACGGCTCGAAACAGTCCATGCCGAGCCCCCGGAACTCTCTCAAAAGATAGCGGCGGCGCTCATCGTAGGCTTTCTTCATGCGGGCAATGTCCTCATCGCCATTCCGCAGGGCGTCAACCGCTGCATACTGGCTGGTGGTCGGCGCACACATAATCGCAAACTGATGGATTTTCAGCATCTGTTTTAAGATAAGCGCTGGAGCCGCCGCATAGCCGAGACGCCACCCGGTCATCGCATATGCCTTGGAAAATCCGTTGATCAACACCGTGCGGTCACGCATCCCGGAAATCTCCGCGATGGAAACGTGCTTGCCACTGTAGGTCAGCTCGGAATAAATTTCATCACTCAGCACAAACAGATCCTTCTCCTCAATCACCTTCGCGATCGCCTCCAGATCGGTGCGGTTCATGATCGCGCCCGTTGGATTGTTCGGGAATGGAAGAATCAGCACCTTTGTTTTCGGTGTGATTTTCTCCAGCAGCTTCTCCGGCGTCAAACGGAACTCATCCTTCTCCTCCAGCTCGATAATGACCGGCGTACCGCCCGCCAGCACCGTACACGGCACATAGGAAACGTAACTCGGCTGCGGAATCAGAACCTCATCGCCCGGATTGAGCATCGCGCGCAGGGCGATATCAATCGCCTCGCTGCCGCCGACCGTTACCATCACTTCTGTATTCGGATCATACTCAAGGCGCTGACGACGTTTCAGATAATGGCAGATCTCCTGGCGCAGTTCCTTTAAACCAGAGTTCGACGTATAGAAGGTACGTCCTTTTTCCAGCGAATAAATGCCCTCCTCGCGGATATGCCACGGTGTATCAAAATCCGGTTCGCCCACGCCCAGGGAGATCGCGCCCTTCATCTCGCTGACAACGTCAAAAAACTTCCGGATTCCGGACGGCGGAATATTTACAATCGTATCTGATAATGGGTTTCTCACGGAACAATCAACATCCTTTCATCCTGAGGACCGTCGCAGAGAACGGTACCATGGTCTTTGTATTTTTTAAGAATAAAATGGGTCGCGGTACTCAGCACAGAATCGATCGTGGAAAGCTTTTCTGCCACGAACTGTGCAACTGCACGCATGGTTTTCGCCTCGATCATAACGGTAAAATCATAGCCGCCGGACATCAGGTATACCGAAGTCACCTCGCTGTACTGATAGATTCTCTCGGCAATCTTGTCAAAGCCCATCTCGCGCTGCGGCGTTACCTTTACTTCGATCAGTGCAATGACCTTCTCCTCATCTGTATTATCCCAGTTAATCAGGGTATGGTAACCGCAGATGATATGTTCATTTTCCATTTCGGCGATCTCCGCCGCGACCGCAGCTTCATTCTCCCCGAGTAAATCCGCCAGCTCTTTGACGCTGATGCGGCTGTTTTTTTCAATGACCGCTAAAATTCTCTCTCTCACTTTACTACCTCCTGTTAATGGGATTTTGGTAAGTCTTTCATTTTATCTATCTCATCCGGTTTTGGCCGGTCAAGAAAGCTATGTACTTCGCCGCTGTAAATCTCGCGTCCGATCGCTGTGCGCGTCCGACCGATGAGCGCCGCCGGAATGCCCTCTCTCTCCAGATTCTTTAGCAGTTTCGGACCGCTAGACGCCGTCAGCAGAATGCAGCCCTGGGACTGTAAACGGTATGGATTGAGGTCAAATACCTCGCAGACCTCCACCGTCTCCTGGCGGATCGGAAGTTTCCTAAGATCCATCTCAAATCCGAGTCCGAATCCATCAAAAAAATGCCACAGCGCTGCCATGACGCCGCCCCCGCCCGCCGGATACCACGCAGATGCGCCGAGACGGGTCAGCACTTTCCGCTCTTTATGTGCAGCAAATGCCTCCAGAAGCGGAGACGGATTCCATTTCTCATAGAGATTCTGGCATTCTCTCACATACCGTGCAGAAAATCGGTTCAAAAGCGCCGCCTCGCCGCTTTTTGCCGCCATCGAGGTACCAAGAAGCGCGGTGTAACCGACCGCCAGAAGATCCTGCTCGGCTTTCATCTCCCCGTATGCCTCGAAAATTTCATCTTTTATGTTCATTCTGATTCCTTTCCCAGCTTCACATTCAAGTACAGTAATTTTCTGCGTTTACCACGCCATGTTACCACAAATCTCTGCTCTCATACCATCACTATATATGATCCGATATAAGCTATCACTCCATCGGCGGCGCTGCTTCCTGCGCCGGACCGGCTGGTCCCTGCGGCTGTGCCGGGGTCGGCTCCTGTGCTGCCGGTGCTTCCGTCGGTGCCGGAACCGGATTTTCCGGCTGTGGCGTCTCAGGCTGCGGTGTCTCAGGCTGCGGTCCAGCCGGAACCGCCGGTGCCGCAGCTGCAACGGCCGGACCTACACGGTAGATTGCCTTCGATGCCATATAGGTATCCGTCTGCAGCAAGGTTTTCTCCGTCTCCACGCCGTCCACGTAGACGTATTTCCAGAGCCGTGACTGCAGCCCATAGTGCGCCGACTGTTCCTTCACCCTCGCACCCGGCTTCAAAGATGCGTCCACCTTTGTGATCGGCTCGCCCGGATCCTTCTTCGACAGTGTCTCCGAAACGTATTTGATCGTCCGGTTTGCCGGCCGTGTCTCTTTTCCATATATCGTAAATGAAATAGTCCCGCCGTTCACTGCCCCTTCCATATAGATCGGGGTATCGTATGGATTTTTAAATTTCAGATCCTTATAAGTACCCGCGATCGCCGAATCCTGCGATGCCGGAACGTAAGTAACAATCATCGAATGATTCTGGCGCTGGGTGATATCCATCTCCGCCAGAAGCGCTGCATTGTAGAGCGTCGTGCAGATCTGGCAGGCGCCACCGCCGACCGTATCGACTACCTGACCGTTCGCATAGGAACCTGCCGATGCATAGCCATTTTCCACCGTAAATGGGGTCAGCCATGTATAAGCCGAAAATTCTTCTCCCGGCATCAGAACCGTGCCGTTGATCTTCGCCGCACCGTTCCGCAGATTCTTGGAACGCGACACATTTCCCGGGTTGAATCCGGTACTGAATGTTCCAAGTGCATCCTGAATCGTAGATAATGCCTCTGTCGTGCGGGTCGGCTCTGCATTTTTGACTGTTGCATCCACCGAAACCGGTTCCGAAAGACCGCCCGCGAGCGCCTCATTCAGTGCTTTTGTCGTCGCATCTATGTCCACTTCCTGTCCCGCCGAAGACTGGCTGACCTGAAAGACTCCATTTTCATGCGTGATCACAGCGTCCTGCGGCGCTGTCGTAAATTCCGCGCACCGGGTCTGCACAAACTCGGCAACCTTCGCTTCATCGACCGCTGTCTCAATCTGCAGATCCACGCCGGACTGCTCTAATTCCTTCTGATTCAGATACCGGCGCAGAAGATTTCCGCCGGAAAGTTTCTCCACTTCCTCATCAATCTCGTTCTGGTTGACCCAGGAAAATCCCAGCTCCGCCGCCGTCGTCTGAACCTCATGACCTTCTACCCGGATCGAAATGGTCTGATTTTCCATCTCCCCGATCGATTTCTCAATCGTCTGATCCGCCTCTTCCCGTGTCATCCCGGAAAGATCAAACCCACCGACCTGAAAGCCCGTGGGAATCGTCCCCGCTGACGCGGTGCCCGTACCGGCTATAAGCAGTCCCATCACTGCCGCACCGCATACGCCTGCCATCCAATTTCTTTTTTTCATCATCTACCGAACCTTTACATCATAAGACCTGCCAAAATGGTTCCCGCTACCATCGCTACTACTACGATTATAATAACAACCGCTGATACGATCTGGCGTGTTTTCTGATTTGAAAATTTAAACATATCTCTCACCTCTTCTGCATTCTGCCATGCTGCGCGATAATCTGATCCGTAAGTCTCGAAATCTCATTTTTCGAAAGCGAATCAATCTGCGCAGATAAATTTATTCTATGATATTTTAGTAATTCCCGCAAGACTTCTTTTTGCTTTTTTGACGCGGGCTGTTCGCGTTTTACCTTGTAAATCAAAGGCTGCGGTGCAAACACCTCCGGCACTTCCAGAAAATACCTGTTTTTAAGCTCCTGATACAGATGGTGCGCCGCCAGCGCATCCGAAAGCGCCCGATGGCTCTCGCCCGGATCCACCGTAAAATACCGGCACGCGGCTGCCAGATTCTTTTTTTCCTCCTCTGGCATAAAATGGCGGCAGATTTTCAAGGTATCAAGCCCCGCATGCTCAAATGTATACTTCCGGTTGACCGCCGCCCGCTTGAGAAAGCTGAAATCAAAGATAACATGATGCCCCAGAAGCGGCAGCTCCCCGCAGAATGCCAGAAGTTCCGGCAAAACTGTATCCAGCACCGGCGCATCCTTCAAATCATCGTCACAGATTCCCGTCAGCTCCCGGATGCGCGCATCCAGTTCCCGCTCCGGGTTGACAAACGTCGAATACGTCTGCACCACGGTTCTATCTTCCACCCGAGCCGCGCCAATCTCGATGATCCGCTCGGTTTTGGGATTTAACCCTGTTGTCTCCAGGTCAATCGCTATATAAGAATTGTCTGTTTTTTCCATTTTATTTATCCATCGTAACTGTTCAGTACCTTCACAGTCACGCGCAGTAAATGCACAGACCTACTGAACAGTTTACTATCCATCTAATTTAAAATATGGCTGTCTTACATTTCTTCCCATTCTCAGGTGTTCAGACTGCCGCCATACGCAATTTCTTTTTCCTGTCTCTCTCTAGAAAATCCCATTTCTCACTATATTTCATCCTGGGAAATGGAAAATGCCGCCGCATTGCCAAACAGAGCATCCCGGTTTTTGTAATCAAACAGCACAAAGCTTCCGTCTTCCATCCGCTCTAAATGCGCCATTTTCGCCATCTGCCTGGAATCGTATGCCTCGTAGCCCTTCAAATAACGGCGTTCCTTCGCCTCGCGCATGAAAAACTGCTTCGTCTCGTTCTTCCACTCCGACGGATCCGGGGCAAAGGATGGGCGGCTCTTGACGTTTTCGCGGAGGTAGAGGTCATACATTAAAAGATCCTGATAGGATGTCTCATCGATAGAAAAAATTTCTGCCTGCTTCCTCCATTTCTGAATGAACCTGTATAAAATCTCATACCGCGCCAGCCGGTTATGGCTCACTCCATTCAGTCCCTCTTCCTCATAAAATGCCGCCAGGCGGTCATACAAATCAAACGCATCGCCCCATTCCTGCGACAGGCATTTCATCGTGCAGCGGAACTGCCCGCTGTTGTAATAGACCTCGACCATCTCTTCCACACCCTTGAGACGGATCACCTCTTCATAGGAAAGCCAGTTGGTTCTAAGCACCTCATACGGCGGCTTGCTCTGACTGAGCAGACCGTATTTCTGCTTCCTTTCTTCCATATAGGAACCTTTCAGCACCTTCAGAAAGCCAAGCTGAAGCTGTTCCGGCTCCATTTTGTATACATCGTTGAAGGAACGATGAAAGCTCTCGATATCCTCATACGGAAGCCCCGCAATCAGGTCGAGATGCTGATGGATGTTGCCAAAGGTGTTGACCTGCGCCACACGGCGCGCCACCTTGTCTAGATCCATCGTCCTCCGGATCTCCTTCACAACCACCAGGTTCGTCGTCTGCACACCGATTTCCAGCTGAATCAGCCCCGGACGCATCTGTTTCATCAGCGCCAGCTCGTCATCATCCAGAAGATCCGATGAAATTTCAAAATGGAAGTTAGTAATTCCATTATCGTGTTCCAGCAAATACTGCCAGATCGCCATCGAATGGCTCTTTTTGCAGTTAAACGTCCGGTCTACGAACTTTACCTGCGGCACCCTCCGGTCAAGAAAAAACTGCAGTTCCTTCGTCACCAGCGAAAGGCTGCGGAACCGCACTTTTTTATCAATCGAGGACAGACAGTAACTACAGGAAAATGGACATCCACGGCTGCTCTCATAGTAGATAATGCGGTGTTCCAGCCCGCTTAAATCTCCGTAGGAAAATGGAATGTCGTCCAGATTCATGAGCGGCGCCGGACGATGGACCTCGATGGTGCCATCCGAACGGCGTAGGACAATGCCTGGGAGCTCTGAAAAACAAACCTCCGTCCCGCACTCACACGCCTCCACCAACCGCGTAAAGGTCTCCTCGCCTTCGCCCTGCATGATCAGCTCGACCTCCGGCAGCTCATCCATCAGGTGAACCGCGTCATAGGAAGCCTCCGGACCTCCCATCCAGATGCGGACCTGCGGAAGAACCTTTTTCAAATCGTGGATCAGTTCCTTCACGTAAACGATATTCCAGATATAACAGGAAAATCCCACCACATCCGGTTTTCTCCGGTAAATATCCTGCAGAATCTGATCCATCTGGTGGTTGATGGTGTACTCGCCGAGATCGATCTGGATTTCCGACACGGTTTTCGTTCGATTCGCGCCTTCTGCTGCCTCCGAAACCATTTCCATTCCAACAGCCGCCCCCTGCTCATCCTTCTGTCCCAGCCCCAGCCGCTCCATCGCATACCGTCTCAGGCTGTAAATTCCCAGATTTGAATGTATATATTTGGCATTAATCGCCGCCAATAAGTACCGCATCGTCTCACACCTTCAAAATATGATAGCCAGCCGCCTTATTGAGCCGGTTCATAATCGCCCGTCCTAAATTGTCTTCCGAAAATCCTTCCGAAAAGATATATTCCGCGCCGCGATCGTCGAAATCGCGCAGAACTGCATACAGGTTGTGTGCAACAGTCTCCTGATGCGCCCGCGCACCGATGCTTTCCAGCATCCCCGCCGGGTAACGGTCTTTCGTCTCGTCCGTGCAGATAATTCCAACCTTGCGCCCTTCTGCCAGCTTTTCGCCTGCCAGGCGGTTGATCGTCTCCACAACTGCCTCCGTCTCGCCCTCGACCAGTGTCAGATCGGCTTTCGGTGCATAATGGCGGTATTTCATTCCCGGTGCTTTCGGGCGCACATCCGCGCTGACCGGTCCTAAAATCGCCGGATCAATGCCGACTTCCCCGACCGTTTCACGCAGCATCTCCACGGTGATCGCACCCGGTCTTAAAACCATCGGCATTTCCTCCGTGACATCCACAATCGTCGATTCCAGACCGATTCCAACCGGACCGCCGTCGATGATCGCATCGATCTTTCCGTCCATATCCTGAAGCACATGATCGGCGCGCGTCGGGCTTGGGCGTCCCGATGTATTTGCACTCGGAGCCGCGATCGGCACGCCGGACAGACGGATTAACTCTGCCGCGATCGGATCGGACGGCATCCGGATCGCCACCGTATCAAGCCCGCCGGTCGTTCCATACGGCACGATCGCGCTCTTAGGAAATACCATCGTCATCGGTCCCGGCCAGTATGCCCTTGCAAGCTTTTTGCCATTTTCCGGCATATTCGATACCAGCGGCGCGATCTCCTCCAGACAGGACACATGCGCGATCAGCGGGTTGTCAGAAGGGCGTCCCTTCGCCGCATAAATCTTCTTCGCTGCCGCCTCATCCAGCGCATTCGCCCCCAATCCGTACACCGTTTCCGTCGGAAATGCCACCAGACCGCCCGCGCGGATGATCGCTGCCGCCTTCTCAAGCACCTCCCGGTCATGCGCCGTAAAGTCCTTTGGATTTTCTATCTTCCACATCTGGGTGTGAAGTTCTTTTTTCGTTTCGTTTTGCATATTGACTCTTCTTTCTACTATCTCACAATGAATAAATCTATCTTCCGTACTAAGCTCGAAAACACCTCGCTAAGTACTCCTAGTATACACAAGATTCCTCGCCAGTTCAAGGTTTCAGCGCCCATTCAGATACTCCATAATCCCCATATGCAGCGTATACGCCACGCGGTCCTGGTATTCTTCTGTTTTCAGCAGTGCCGCCTCTTTCCAGTTAGACAAAAATCCGCACTCGACGATGACAATCGGACATTTGACGTGGAGCAGGAGGTAATAGCTGTCATTCGGTTTGGCTTTTCTGCGGTTCTGGTCTCCCAGCGCATAGTCGAAGCGCTTTTGCAGTATTTCCGCCAGCCGTTTCCCCTTCTCTGACTTCCGGTAATAAAATACCTGCGCACCGGATACGTCCTCCTGATGGTAGCTGTTCTGGTGGATGCTGACGACTAGATCCGCGCCAGATTCCTCGACGCGGGCGCAGCGGTTTTTCATGTCGGACATTTTCCGGCTTCCGGCTGACGTATCGTAAAGTCCCCGGTCATCCTCCCGGCTCATCACAACCTCCACATCCGACTGCTCCAGATACCATCTAAGGCGCTTCGCGATTGCCAGATTGATGTCCTTTTCCAGGCTTCCGTCCACACTCACCTTTCCCGGATCAAAATCCCCGTGCCCGGCGTCCAGAAAAACAATCGGCTTTTCCTTTCCAAGCACAGCGTCCGCCCCCGCTGATGCCAGCCCCGCATACCGTGCCGCCAGAAAGACGCCGCAAAATAAAAGAAGGCAGACTGCCAATTCCACTGACAGCCGCCTTCGCATTTGTTTTAAAAACGGGTGTGTTTCAAACCATTCGTTCAAGTGCACCGCTCCTGATGCATTCTTATGTTATCTATATTCGCCTTGTTGCCTGTATATCCCGGCAGGTTCTTATAAATTTTTTGCTCTCATTTATTACACCTACTTTTCCGGATCTGCTCCAAGGAAAAGCCATGCTGCCAAAGGCCAAATTGGCATCATTACAACAATGACCCATAATCTTGAACGCCCTAATGTCCATGTTCTCCTTACCGTAGCCGCAACAAGTGGTTCTACCCATATAATAGGAAATGCAAAAAGTAAAATTGCAAGAGGAATATTAAAAATACCAATTTGTACTATTGGTTGAAGCACCACCGACATCACCTTCATAGCAAACATGAATGCAACGAAACCAATCACTTCAATAAGGCAATACCTGCGATAACTCTCACCATACTCTTCCCCAACAAAATCGGATGCTCTGGAAAAGTATTCTTTTATATAACCAATTATATCCATTTCTGATTTTCCCTTTTCTACCTAATCTGTTATCTAAAACTACTTATAAAGTGAGCGGCATCCACTGCCACATGAACTTTCTGCCACTTTGAAATTTCTCTGAGCTGTCTGCTCTGCTCTATCTGTACATCCAGCTGATCTTTTTGCAACTTCTCCATCGTCCAGCGATGAAGCTGTTCATCCAGCTTGTCATAGAGTTCTTTCATCGAATCAACCCGCCCGGTTTCTATCATATGAATCAGATAGTCCACCGACATAGGCGTGTTATATTCGTCTTTGTTCAGAAGCAGGCGTTCACATTTTTCTGCCACCGGTCCATACGCCTCCCGATACCGTTCCAGGATTGCATTTAATTCCTCCTGTTTCTGGTCGCATAATTTCTTCTTTGAATTAGAGATTGGACCATAGAAGAAAAAGAGCCCAATCGCAACTGCGATACCAATTGGTCGTCCAATCGCTCCAAAAAAGCATCCCGCAATAATACTTATAAGAATATATTTTAACTTATTTTTCGGTGCCCATTTCTCTTTCGATTTTTCATATCTCTGATATAACTGCTTTTGCCGGAAATATTCCTGTCCAATTCCATAGTAAGAGTCCATCTGCCGCCGAATATCTCTCAGATCCTGCAAATTTCCAGCCATTTCCTGATTCATATTTCTATACTCCTCATTTAGTCTGCATGGTTGATAATATCGTCATAAAGGGCACAAACCGTATTTCCGTCAAATACTGGTACAAGACGTGCCATTTTTTCATTTACAAAGGTATCAAGCGTCGCTTTATATACTTCAAATCCATTTGCAGGAATAATCTCAACATTTTTCGGGATCAGAACTTCCGTATCTTTTATTTTCCGCGTCAGCGTCTCCTCTTCCCCTTTATAAGGTGTGTATACAGCATCTTCCTTTGTGAAATAATATGTATCATTTCCATATTTCACTTCGATTCCCATATCTCCAGAGGTACTTATATCTACACATGAAATCTTTCCATAATCTCCTCTGGCTTCAATCCATATTTTACTTCCTACATCTCCCACCTGATTTAATTCATCATTCGTATAATAGGAACTGTCAGACAGCGTCACATTCGCTTTATAATACGAGCCACAGTCCTCCGCGCTGTTGACCTTCATATAGCAGGTTCCGCAAACCCGTTCTCCGTATAATGGGTTCAGCGTGTCGCCCTCTGAAATCATCTTGCCATCTGCACCTATATAATATCCGTCTACGGATGTATTTGTCTCCATGACACCCCAGCGCCCGCAGTAATACCAATCTCCATTATCTTTCACCCACTCGTAATCTGCCGTACTTCCATCATCATTCGTATAGATCCATCTTTTGGTCTCTCCCAAGGTCTCCTGTGTCCAGGTTCCCGCATACGCAGAAATACACTGCATCAGTGATAATGCTCCCGCTACCGCCCAAATATATTTTTTCCGTCTCATAAATTGCCCTCCTTATGCATTCTTTTTCAGAGTTTTTTCCCGCTGCACCTGCTGGCTGTATAACAGCGCATCCATGGAACTTAAGATTCTCAGCCGGTTGGCCGGGGTTAACTGCTTTACCAGCATTTCTATCTCATCTGCAGTCTTTACTCTGCCTTCATTGCTTTGATACAACCGTGCTCCCCCTTGCTTATCTGGTTACATTTTCTTTTGTGTTTTTGCTTGTTTAATTACATATTAGCATTGAAAATAGCTTATGTCAATGCTTTATAACTTGATTAATGTTTGTATGATTACTTTTTGCATTGACACAAACATTCTTATTTGATACTATAATCTTGCGGAGGTATAACATCGTGAAATTCACAGACAAACTAAAACTGATTCGTAAAACAAACAAAATGACACAAGCTGAATTTGCCGAATCGATTGGTATTTCAAGAGGAAATCTCGCTAATATTGAACGCGGAATTGTAAAGCCGACCCAGATCTTCATCAACTGTGTTTCCCTGATGTACCATGTCGATAAAAACTGGCTTCTGGATGATACCGACGATGATCTAAGCCGCTTAAACGGAAATGCAAATGTTCTTTCCCTCATTACGGATAAATACAATCAATTAGATGATGACTATAAGAAATTTGTGGAAAATCAAATCAACGAACTCTTAAAAATGCAAACTACATCTTCTACATCCGAAAAAAAGGTATGAGCCATTTTCCTGCTCATACCTTTTCTTTCATTTGTATATTTATTTACTGCTGTGCCTCCGCTACATCCTTAAACCCAAGTCCAAAAATGCCCGAGGTTTCCTTCACAATCACAAACGCATTCTCATCCGTCTCCGCAATAATGCGTTTTAAACGATTGAACTCCGTTTTGCGGACGGTACATAAAACCACCGTTGTGTCCTCGCCGCTGTAGCCGCCCTTGCCCGGAAGCAGCGTTACCGTACGGTCAATTTCCTTAATGACACGTTCTGCGATTTTCTGCGGGTATTTCGTCACGATCGACGCCTCGCTTCCGGCATCATTTCCGTAGATGATCATGTCGATGACCTTCGTCTGCGCGTACAGGGAAATCAGTCCGAACAGTGCCGCATCGACATTTCCAAAGACGAAGATCGAGGTGGAGAGGATGATTCCATCGATCATCATCAGGGCGCGCCCGATCGAGACATGCGGATATTTCTTCTGGAGCAGGTAGCCGACCACATCGCTGCCGCCCGTCGTCGAACCGGACAGAAAGATGAACGCCATGCCGACGCCGACCAGAATGCCGCCGTAGAGACTTCCCATAAGCTGGTCGCCCATATAAACCGGAAAGACCGGGGCGATCACGTAGTCAAGCACCACCGAACAGATTCCGCACGCAAACGCCGTCCGCAGCGCAAAGGCACGGCTCAAATGAAACCACGCCAATATTAAAAGCGGCACATTGACCATCAGTGTCAGCCGTCCGACCGGCAGGTTCGTCACATGGTTTAACATCAGTGCCACGCCGACCGCACCGCCCGGCGCAATATTCGCCGTCTCAATAAAGCTGTGCGTGCCGATACTGTAGATAAATGCGCCCAGAATCAGATATAAAAAATCTTTTACAGAATATTTTCCAATGTATTTCTCCATTTCTGCATTTCCTCCTGTTATTCTGTCTGAGCGTTCCATCCTTTCCGGGCTGATTCTGCTGGTTCTGCTTCCCGCATCGTCCTCAATTTTCCGTATCTATCCTCCATCGCTCAGATTTCTTTTTCCTGTTTTTCCTTCGCCTTTTCGCCCCGCAGCTGGCTCGCCTTTCTCTGCAGCGTCTGCCTCGGCACATCCAGAATCCGCGCTGCCTCAGATATATTTCCGTGCGCCGCCTCCAACGCCTGCCAAATCAGTTTTTCCTCATAGGCAGCCACCGCCTCACGAAGCGACGAGCAGAGTTTTGGAACTTCTTCCAGGCTTTCCGGCGTCTTTTTCCTGTCCGCCTGCTTTTCCAGCAGAAGCTTTCCCTTGATGTCTTTATACTGGAGCAGGGCGCTCGTCTCGTCCACCATGCTCATGCCGTAAACGATCACGTGTTCCAGCTCCCGGACATTGCCCGGCCAGTCATATTCTTCCAGTTTTTTTAGCAGATCCTTTGACACATACTGAACCTGCTTGTGGAACGTGCCATTGTGTTTGTTTACATAAAACTTGACAAAATGTCCAATATCCGCCTTCCGTTCCCGCAGCGGCGGAATCCGGATCGACATCATGCTCAGACGATAATAAATATCGCGCCGAAGCTGTCCTTTCTCGATCGCCTCAAGTGGTTCCACATTGGTCGCCGCAATGATCTTCACATTCGTGCGTTTCGTCTCACTGCCGCCCAGGCTGCGGAAACTGCCGTCCTGCAGAACCCGCAGAAGCTTTGACTGCAAAAACAGAGGCATCGAATTGATCTCGTCGAGAAACAGTGTTCCGCCGTCCGCCAGCTCAAAGAGTCCCTTATTTTCCATTGCCCCGGTAAACGCGCCCTTGGACGTTCCAAATAAGATACTTTCGAGCAAGGTATCCGGCAACGCCGCACAGTTCTGCGCGATAAACGGTTTATCCCTCCGTTCACTGGCATTGTGGATCGACTGTGCAAACACCTCTTTTCCGGTTCCCGTTTCCCCATAGATCATAACCGGCAGATCGCACGCCGCCACCACCGGTATATAGTCTCTGGCATTTTTCATTTTTTCATCCACTGCGATGATATCTTCCATCGTAAAAGATGCGCCGCTGTGTTTTTTCAGCTTTCCAGCGCCGCCGACCGGGATCTGTTCCGAAGTCAGTTCCACACTCTCCGGCTCTTCCTCGCCGTCTGTCATCTCCTCCATCGACAGATCGATCGCACCCACCACGGCGCGCCCGCTCTTGATCGGAATCGAAAGAGAGCTGATATGGATGCCCTCCTGCCCCTTGGTCTGAAGCAGTTGATTTTCCACGTAAACCGGCAGTCCGACCTCCATCGCCCGGATCATGCTGCTGTTCTTAGCGTTCAGGTTTTCAAATACATCGAAAAAATTTTGTCCCACCAGCGCCTGGTAAGCTTCTCTCTCTTTCCGGTTTGAAAATTTACTATTTAACTTTGCTGAAAACAGAATCTCGCCATCCAGGTTGATGATCGTGATTCCGTCAATATATCCTTTTCCATGAAATAACTGTCTTAAAAACTCCATGCATTTCTCCCCTGTCTGAAACACCGCTGACCGGAATCACGCGCCAAGTCTCACGGACGTTCGACTTGAATCTGCGTTCATCCGGCCTGACAACGGTGTTATGTTTACACCTGTTCCAAGTGTATCAGAGGAAACAGGCAAAGACAAGTTTATCCGATCTCCTCCACACCTGGGCGATCCAACGGAAGTTTCAGCCACCACCATTTAAATACGATATTTGCGATGATGCATGCTGCCATGATTACCAAATAGATGCCGATAAACTTCCAATGGCTGCCATTTAAGAGCATCATCGGTCCCATCGACCACGCAAACATCTCTGCCGGAGTTGTAAACGGCGCTGCAAATGCAGTATCGTTCAGCGTCTTGGAGCGGTTTTCCGGATCAACGATTCGAAGAAGGATGAAGCCGATCGCAAAAACGCCCGTTGAATAGCCAAATACGAAGATCGCGCGCTCAAACCAGCTGCCGCGGTTCATCGCCGGACCAAAGAACATCAGAGTTGCCACTACGATTACAATACCGCAGAGCAGAAGAAGTGCCAGCGGAGCTGCATATTTAACGATAACTGCCAGTTTGATGGAAGCGATTCCGAAAAACACCAGATAATCCGTCGCAGTACCGGAGATACGTCCCACTACATTTTCATCAATATAATCACCGACGCCGACTTTTCGGAAAACGAGGAACATCACGATCGCGGTCAAAAATGCCATCAGGTAATTCGGCAGATCCAGACCGATCGCTGCATAGATTCCCTTACTGAGTCCCACACCGATACCGGATGCGATCAGCATCACTGCCAGATGCCATGCCAGCGGATCCAGGACGTTGGATGAAATAGTTTCCTCGCCCATCGACTTGCGCTCATTTTTGGGCACCAGACCACAGCGCAGATCATCGGAGATCTGATTGAAGCCTTTCATATATTTGGTCCAGCCCTTTTTCGTTCCCAGCTTGATGAAGAACAGACCGCCAAAGATACCCGATAAAATACCAACAGTTGCACAGGTCATCGCGATATCCATTGCATCCAGATCACCCAGTCTCTCAAACGCGGTACCAACAGCCGCTGCCGTTCCGTGTCCGCCGGAGAAACCAGCTGCCAGCAGCAGACCGAAGCCATAGTTAATGTTCGGGAATAATTTCGAAATTACTAAAATACTAAACAACGGTGCCAGTGAGAACTGAATCGCCTGTGCCAGCACTTTATAGGAAAAATAAGAACCAATCCGGTCAATTTCCGCTTTAAAATCTTTCTTATTGAAAGAAAATCCATTAATTCCGACACCTGCGAAAATCAGGATAATCAGAACACTTGCATAAGAACCAATATTTTCAGAAAACGGCAGGATTCCCAGTCCCTGCGCCCCGAGTGCCAGCGCGATAAATCCGGCAATCATGCTTGGCGGAATGAAAAATTTCTGTACCAACGGCACTTTTGCACGTAAAAGCTGACCAACCGCGATAAAAAACGATGCGATCGCAAAGTCCACTAAAATGTCTGTAACACTCACAGATACCCCTCCTATTCTTCTGTATCAAATGCGCCTCCAGCTATTTCCCATCCGGAAGCGCTTCTATTCTCCCCTCAAATGGCAGAGCGCTTTTCATCCGTATCCCCATACGTTTCACGAAAAGCGTTCTGCCGGTATCCTTTATCTGAAAAATCACTTCTCTAATTTGATAAAGTTATCCGAATGGCTCTTGGTTGCCGACGGAGCCAGATCCAGTTTCTGATCTGCGATCTCTAAGATGTCTTCCGGACGAACCCACGGTCTGCCCTGGATAGCACTTGTCTCCTCATGGGTTAAGTATCCCTTGTAGGCAGTTAAGCTGCGGCGCAGGAAACCATCCTTTGCACACGCCTGCGCCACACCATTGTTGATGATGCTTCTGAAGTGCGGCAGTACGGATGCTGCGTATGCGATCGAGGTAGACTGGGAAATTGCACCCGGAATGTTGCTTACGCAATAATGTACGACACCTTCTTCGATGTAGCGCGGATTTTCATGGGTGGTCTCATGGAATGTCTCGATTGCACCATAATCGTTGCTAATATCTACGATAACGGAACCTTTCTCCATCGAGCGGACCATCTCGCGGTCGATCATGTATTCTTTGGCATCCTTCGGCCATCTAACACAATTATATACGACATCTATCTCTGGTAAAATCTTTTTCAGATTATAACGGTTGGAAATCTGGGTGTTGACTTCCTCATTGAACTGTTTTCCGATATCGCGCAGGGTTCCGATATTAATATCCATAACCGTTACCCACGCGCCCAGCGCATGAAGAACAGAGATTGCTGCGCGTCCTACCACGCCGCCTCCAATGACCAGCGCCTTAACGCCCGGAGCACCGCCGAGACCGTTGACGAATTTGCCCTTGCCGCCGTTGATGGAAAGCAGGGATTCCAGGCCAAAGAGTGCACCCGCCTTACCAGCTGCCTCACAGTTCGGTGAACCGTAACGGTGGGAATCTTCTGCGGTAAATGCAATACACTTGCTGTCGAGAAGTGCCTGTACCTCTTCCGGATGTGCTGCTGGATGGATGCAGGTAAATACGATCTGGTTTTCACGGAGCAGTTTGTACTCGCACGGTTCAAACTCTTTTACCTTTGCGACGAAATCGCAGG
The DNA here is from genome assembly GCF_003480955.1 of Clostridium sp. AM27-28. NCBI lineage: Bacteria > Bacillati > Bacillota > Clostridia > Eubacteriales > Clostridiaceae > Clostridium > Clostridium sp. AM27-28. The sequence continues at coordinate 56,533 of NZ_QUJT01000011.1, read as the reverse complement.
TTGCATAAATTTCTTCCTTTGTATCAACCAGCTTCGCGCCCTCTTTCACATATGCCTCATCCGAGAATCCAGAACCTTCGCCCGCGCCCTTCTGAACGTAAACCTCATTGCCGTCACCTACCAGCATGCTTACCTCTGCCGGGGTTGCGATGACACGGTACTCGCCTACTTTGATGTCTTTCAATACGCCAACTTTCATAATGTGTTCCCTCCATGTAATATATTTTTCTTTTTGCTTGATACTTTTGCTTGATACTCATATATACAGCAAGTTCCGTGCCAACTTTTACGTTTTTCGATTTTATTTAATATTTTTATTTTTTATTTTCCAAAAAAATCGAGATTCTCCTTGTAAATACAAGGTTTTTGTCGACTTAAAATTTTTATTTATTTTTTTGATGATCTTCCAGAAATGACCCGTTCTTGTCTCATTTCTTTTCAGAGTGCAAAAAATGACTCATTTATGAGCTTTTATGCGCTCATAAATGAGTCATTCAAATTTTAAGTTTGAGTCACATGCCGATTTTTGAGTCTTTCATTTCCAGGGTGCTCATTTTCATTTCTACGCTTTCGCTGATAAACTTTTTATTTTTTCGCACCCAGTTTAATTCCTACTGCCCGACTTCCGCCGCTGCCAGCTTTCGCGACTCCGTCAGCGTCTTTCCCTCGCGCAGATGAACCGCCACGCGCTCCAGTTCCGCCGGATCTGCATAATTCGAATGGTTCACTGCATTGTACAAACTCCGCAGACTTTCCCTCGTACTGAATATCATCCGAAATAACGTGTCCTTGTGATCCCGCCTTGCTCTTGCGTAAGTTCCTTTTTTCATAAATTCTCCTTTCTGTCAGGAGAATTTCTTCTGCTTTGTAACACTCCCGTCACCTCACAGTCAGAGCAAAATCCATCGAAAATCTCCTGCTTTTCAATTGTTACTTAATTGGATATGCATAAGATTTTCTCAGATTCATAATTAGATTGGAATGTAAGATATACTTGAAATGTTTACAAAGAAAAATATATGCTTGATATGATAAATGTAACATATCCGAACCCATGATGCAAGGTATATGGTCCTAAATTGTCCATCCGTTCAAAAGATGGATTTGCCGGATTCGGTCATTGCATCCGCAAAAAAGGAAGCAGGTGAGCAAACCATTTAAGATCCCCTCACCTGCTTTTCTTATACCTTGATGTTGTCTTTGAAGTATTTCTCCCAAGAAATCTTGAACGCTTAATGGGGTCTGACCCCATTAACTTCATTCACTTTTTGGCTGTGTAGCTAAGGATACCGCAACTAATGTAATCAAAGCAATCGGGAATGCAACAAAAATTGTCTGTAATCCAAATGGAGAACCGGTTGCCTCCCAGATAATACTTAATCCACATCCAATAATCATAGATGAAATGCCTCCCGCTTTTGTAGCTTTTTTCCATACAAGTGCTCCAACAACTGCCGGTGTAATTCCTGCTCCATAAATAGTATAGGACCAATACTGAATTGCAAGAATCGATGGGAAGAAAGTCAGAATAATATAAGCGACAACACCTGCAATCAAAATGAACGCACGGCTGACTTTAAGCTCTTCTTTCTCTGTTGCATTCGGATTGATTTTACTATATAAATCGATGCAGAAGTTAGCTGCTGCAGATAACAGATATGAATCACCTGTTGTAATGGTAAATGCTGCTGCTGCGGAAAGTACGATGCCGCCCACAATCGTAGGAAGAAGTGTTGCCGCACCGATCAATGCCTGTCCTGCTGCAATACTGGTTCCAAAATACTGACGTGAAATGAATGCATAGCATGCAACAACCGGCATAATAACAAAACAAGCAAGCATAGTGCCCATCAGACCAACACGAGCTGTTTTTACATCCTTCGCTGCAACAATTCTCTGATAATAGTTCTGATCGGAACAAGTCAGAAGAATCAGCGGAAGATATCCGCCAACCCATTTAAGAAGCGTCTGACCGCCGAAGAACGTAAGGCTTTCCGGATCGTTGGCCTGTGCAGAAGAAATAACCCAATCCCAGCCACCTACTGTACTAATTAAAACAGGCAAGCCAATTGCAAGGCCACCTACCATCAAAAATGCGGACATTGCATCTGTCGTAGCAACTGTCTTCAATCCACCAGAAAGGGCTAGTACAATAACAAGTGCACAACAGATTATTGTACAATAAGTAGTTGGAATACCAGTTGTAGCGTTTAAAATAAATCCAAGACCTCGATACTGATAAGAAACGATAGAAACCATCGCAAGTGCTATGATAACCGCTGATATTGTTCTAGCTTTAGAACCATATTTCGTTTCAAGAAGCTGTGATACCGTGTAGCAGTTGCTTTCCCGGATTTTAGGGGTCAGATAACATAAAACACTCATACTGATAACCGGACAAATCGTAAAAAACAAACCACTCCACAATCCATAATTAAAAGCTAGGCTATTTCCACCACCGGTTACTGTACCACCACCTGTATATGTAGCCAAAATCGTACCAACTGCTACAATCTTTCCAAGGCCTCTTCCTGCTAAGAAAAAATCTTCTTTTCCTTCTTTTTTTACAGCTGCTTTCTTTGCGAAATAAGCTCCCGTTCCAACCAGAGCAAGTAAATAAACAATAACAACCAGAAGCATTTTAGGCTGAGCAATTAATTCATGCATAATGTATCCTCCTTTAATGTCAATATCATTTTCCATATTCTATACTAAAAGACCTTCTTTATATACCGCCGATAAATGTTCTGTAAACGCATGTAAATCTACCAATGGATTGGCATCCAGAACTACAATGTCTGCAATTTTTCCTTCTTCTAAAACACCTCTGTCTTTCACCCCTAGTTCCTCCGCTGCAGCCAAAGTTGCACAGCGAATCACCTGAGCAGCTGACATTCCATTTTCCTGCATTGCAACTAATTCTTTAAATATGGATGGGTGCGGGCCGAAATTCGGAGAACCTGCATCACTTCCCGCAACAATCTTCGTACCGATTTTCATGGCTGCTGAAAAAGCCTTTTTTTGATTTTCCTCAACAGCTGATGCCTTCTCTACGATAACATCTGCGATCATTCCTTTTCCTCGAGCCAGTTCTTTATATACCTGCAGAGTCGGAACCCACACCTGCCCATTTTCTTTCATCTTATGAAGAAGTTCTTCATCTAATGCACCTCCGTGCTCAATTGTATCAATTCCGGCATCAATACATTTTGAAATAGCATCTCGTGAAAGCGCATGTGCTGCGACCTTCATATTTAGACGGTGTGCTTCATATGTAATCGCCTTCAACTCATCCGGTGAATACATACATGGACCTACATCTTCCAATCCAGCTGCGCCTCCACTCGCCATGATCTTAATCCAATGAAGTGGTGGAATGCTCATCTCGATATTATAACCTTTCAAACGTTTAATTTTATCAATCAACTGCTCCTTTGTATTCGCAATATAGCCAATCATCGGACAATGTCCATAGGAACCTTGAATTGCACTTCCCGCCGGAACAATATGACTTCCTTTAATCAGTCCAATATTCACAGCTCTTGCCAGAGGAATCGAGCAATCATCATTACAGCCCAAATCGCGTACAGTCGTTACCCCGTTCTTTAAGGATTTTTCCGCCGAAGAAACACCTTTGGCAAAATTTAAATAGTTTCCATCCCGTACAGTCTCATACATGGGGTCCTTGGCTGTTCCTTCCCATACAAGATGCACATGAGCGTCCATAATACCTGGAATCAGATATTTTCCACTGCAGTCCACCTTCTTTGCTTCAGTCGGCGCCTTTTCCTGAACTGATGCAATTTGCTTACCAGTAATTTTTAAATCTGCCTTGATAAATTTTCCTGTTCTTACATCCAGAATTTTACCATTAACCAAATAGAATTCTTCCATACTTCCAACTCCTTCCTGATTTTTCAATCAATGTTGAATATAAATATCCGTAGCCAAAATCAAAATAATGTAATAAAATGAGGATTAAGAATAATTATTTTGATGAACAGATTATAAAAAAAATATAAACTGATTACTTCGTATATCTGATACAATATCAAAAAAACATCTTGTGCAGAATGCACAAGTAGAAAGGAGTCCCTTATGCTATCATTCCTATCATTCATGCAAAAGCTTTCTGCTTATCACGCTTTAAAAAAAGAAAGCATCCGCTACCCGGATTCCCCAATTTTTCACGTTCAAAACAACCTCCCTGTAAGAGAAACATTTACAGAAGCTACCGCATATATTATTCATTCTGATGATTGCCTTCAAATCCCCAAAGACAACCAAAATATACTTTGGATCATTTTGCCGAACGGCACAGATGACACAGAAATCCCTGATTGGATCGAAAACTATGTTATGCTGGCTGAACCTACCATTCAAACTGAGCTTACATTCCAGCTGCAGCATATACTAAAAGTAGAGCGACGAATCGAAGAAGCTCATTACAAACTCAGCCAATGCCTGATAAACCGTAAAGATGTGAATACCATCCTATCTACAGGTGCAGAACTTCTCGAAAACCCCTTATTTTTATCGGATACATCCACCCGTGTTCTTCACTGGTCTGATCTGAACGAACTAAAGAAAGTTGATGACGAACTAATTCAATGCATCATCAAACACAATTTTGTAACCTCCGATCTATTCGAAAAATATGACTATAAAACACTTCTCCCCAATATCGAACAAACCGAACATGCCTTTATTGAACATTCTAATTACCAGAAGAAAAAAGAACGTCTGATTGTAAAAATTGTTATTGAACACCGATATTTTGGCTGGATCGTAGTGATTCCACAGAAACGTCCCTTTGAAGACGGCGATTGTCAAATACTAGATATTTTGGCAAACGTCCTATCGTTAGAATTAGAGCGAAATAAAATAGGCTTTGCACTCAGTTATCGTGAAAATCTTCTATTTGAACTTATTTCCGGACGCATCCGCAATCAGGAAGAATTTAATTTACGGGCAAAAGGATTTGGCTGGATTCCGGGAGAACACTTCTATACCATGGCTATTGGCTTCCGGGATGCGTACCAATCGGACAATCAAGAACGTTCCATCACTGCTTACAAAAATCATCTTGGTATGATTTATCCAACCTATAAAGCAGTCTGTATCGGCAATATCTTATATCTGCTTCTTGAAACCAAAGATCTGGAATCAGTTGCCAATAACTTGGATAACTTCTTTCAAACTTATCATCTGGCCGCTGGTTGCAGTCACCATTTTTCAAATATCATTGAATTTAGTGCATCTGTAGAACAATCCTTAGAGATTCTACGAATTGGAATGAAACAGAATCCAAGGCAGAATATCTATCGATTTCAGGAATACAATATGCCTTACCTGGTTTCCACTTTGAAAAAATATAGTCAGCCGAACTATTTCTGCCTTCCAGAAATACTCAGATTACAGGCCTATGATCAAGAATTCGGAACCGATTATTTAGATACATTACAAACCTACCTCTTCTTCCGCAATGTAATAACTGCAGCAAATCATCTTCACATTCACAGGAACACTATGAATTACAGAATCCAAAAAATCATTGAAATTACGGGGTTAAAGCTTACCGAAGGCGAGGATTTGTATAAAATATGGCTTAGCTGCCTCATTCTTGGTGTTAATGGGTTCTGCCCCCATTAACTTTGAATCACTTTTTCTTTACCATGCAGCGTTTCTTAAAGAATGAAATACCATGCAAAGAATCTGACCAACGCCCCCACTGTGTATCACACACAGCGAGGGCTTTTTTTGCACTCCAGGAGTTCATTTTATTTCCGTCATAAACTATACACTTCCACCATAAGCCGTATCCCAACTTTCAGACCTTCCTGCTCCTGCTTCAGCTTCTTCCGGTCTCCACCGGGCTTTCTGACTTTATATGCTCTTTTCTCTCCCATAATTATTCGTGCAGCTCCAGCGGCAATCCGTCCGGGTCAAGGCAAAATCAAAATATAAAATTGTGAACTACTCGGTAACTAAGTTACCAGAGCATCTGAAATCTGGCGGGATACCGCCTTTTTTCAGGGTGCGTCCATGACACCACTACTGCTTACCTTTCGGCTATACAGCTACTTTTATTATTTCTGGATTCTTTAGTCCGGTTACGGACAGTTCTTTCTGTTTTCCGGATACGGAAAGATATTTACGCAGGATATTAAATGCTCCTACTGCATCCGCATTATATCTTACTCCATCCGTTATATACATGCCCCGCTCTTTTCTGTTTGATGCTTCTGCATATCTTTTTGATATTTCTGGTGAAAACGGGCTGCACTGGCTGGTATAGCTTTCTTCCCGTTTTGTCAGTGATATTCCATACAGTTTTAGTTTATATTCCAACATGATATAAAGTTTATTATACGGCAGTCCGTGAAACTTCTGGTTTGTCTTGTGCCCTATATCTTTTCCTTTACGGATATTTCGGATATCTCCTATGATTACACAGCTTATCCTTTCTTTTTTACAGTATTCTGCAAGCCATCTGGTCACCTTATGAAGGTAATCCTTTACTGCGTTCTGTTTTTTCCGATAAAGCCTCTTGATATGTTTCGATGATCGAGGATATTTTATGCCGTTTTCCACCTGCTGTGCATACCATATTGATTGAACCCTGCTGATTTCTTTGTGAAAGTATCTTTCCAGCGAAAGATATTTTCTTCCTAGAATAAAACTCCTTCCATTTCCGGAATCATAACAGGTCATCAGATTATGAATTCCAAGATCCATTGATAAATAATGGCCATTCAGGGAAAGCGGTTCTGGTTCTTTGACCTCATAGATAACGATAAGGTCACATTTTCCATCTTCCGGTGGATAGATCCGCAGCTGCTTTATGTGAGCCATGTTCCTGAAAATCTTATTTTCAAGATATAGAAATTTTTCATGAATCCCGTAAGTTTCTTCCATGTAGCTTTTCAGATCCTTTGACAGAGACAGCCGTAATTGGCCGGAACCCTTCTCATGCCGAATTCCCATCTGCATGTAAGTGATCGGTATATTGTCCTGTTTAAATTGCGGAGGATTTGGCGCTTTGATCCCGCCGGTCTTTTTAAGAGCATAAAATGATTTCCAGGCTTTATCCAGCTGCTTGCAGGTCTCCTGCGCTGTCTGGGATGGAAGCTGTCTATACCACAGATCTCCTTTATGCGCTTTCTTCTGATAATACCAGTCAGGATACTTCTCCAGCCCCAATTCTTTATATCGACGACGTTCATAGTTGCAGACATTCCAGAGCTTGGAAGCAGCGTAACACATATGCCCTATCATATTAGAATATTCCGGCCGGATATTAACCGATGTTCTGTGCGACAACAGCATTCCCCTTCCCCCTTCAAACAGCCACGCATATGAATATTTACAATTCACATTGAATTAATACGACTCGCTCTGATGTTCAATATAACGACGAATATTTTCCTCAGATACGGATCCGATCGTTTCCACATAATAGGAATGGTTCCACAGTTCTCCCTTCCACAACTGGTTTCTTATTTCCGGAAAACGTTCGAATAATTTCCTGCCTGTGATCCCCTTCAGATACTTGATAATGGCTGTTATTGACAGCTTTGGTGGAGCTGATACAAAACAGTGAACATGATCACCTTCACCACATTCAAATAAATGAACGGTAAAACCTTTATCGTCAGCTATCTGCTGCACGAGTTCCTGTAAGTATTTCTCAACTTCTGGGGTTAATATCTTCCGTCTGTATTTCACCGACCATACCATATGGTAGTTAATATTACACACGCAAGTTCTATAATGTATCAGATTTCCTTTCATACATATAGTATATCATATTGAAGTGTAATACGCAATTATTATTCGAACATATTTTCGATTTTATTGTATGCCGGTTACGGCATTACTATCAAAGGATGAGAATTATTATACTATTTGCATTGTGCAGATATGCACACTCCTGCGCTTTCATCTCAGTAATTGAATTGCCGAGGATTCCCGCTTATTGTCCTAAACTTGAAATTTCCAAGGTAATTTTGCTTGAGTAATTTCACAAAAAGCCGTTTTTCTGAAATTTCTTCCGTTCTTTATTTTCACAATAAGTTGATTTCTTGAAATTTCTATGCTAAAATAGCCTCAAAAATTTCAATTTCCATTTTTCGGAGGAAAAAAACAATTATGACAAACCGAGCAGGAACACTCGTGAGTAATCTGTCAGGCGAAATGGCGTATGAATCCTTTCGGCCAGCTCCGCTTCCACCAAATCCTCCTATTGAGGTATCTGGTGAGCTTCTCACGAAACTTATTGATGCAAACAAGAAAATAGCAACACTTGAAGGGCTTTCCTCCCGTATACCAAACATGGGACTTTTTGTTTCCATGTATGTCCGTAAAGAAGCCCTTCTTTCCTCACAGATTGAAGGTACACAGTGCACCCTTGAGGATATCTTGAATCCTCTGATTGAAGACAACACCAATCGAGATGTTTCCGATGTTGTTAACTATATCCGTGCGACTGAGTTTGCGCTTGAGCGGCTGAAAACACTACCTCTGTGCAATCGTCTAATTAAAGAAACTCATGCAGTTCTTCTGGAAAGCGCGCGAGGACAGGAAAAGAATCCTGGCGAATTCCGGTATTCACAAAACTGGATTGGCGGTCAGGGAAGTACTCTCAAAAACGCTCGATATATTCCGCCAAATCCTGAAGATATGCTAACAGCCATGTCCGACCTTGAAAAATATATCAATAGTGATGATACTCTTGACCCTTTGATTCAAGCCGCATTAATCCACTATCAATTTGAAACCACTCACCCTTTCCTTGATGGTAATGGACGTGTTGGACGACTTCTCATTACGCTCTTCCTAATGGAAAAAGGCATTCTGTCTACTCCCGCACTCTATATTTCTTATTACCTCAAGATGAACCGTATTGAGTACTATGACCGTATGACTCAGGTGCGACGTACTGGTGATTATGAGCAATGGATTTCTTTTTTCCTTCAGGCTTTTGCAGATTCCGCAGAAGATGCGATTCATACAATTGATTATCTTACTGCATTACACGATAAAAGCACAAAATTATTTGATGCTCTCACAAAGAGACAGCGTACCAGCGTTCTTAAAGTGTTTGCCTATTTGGAATCAAATCCTATTATTGATATTCAGAAAACCTCTACAGCTCTTGACATGTCCTATAATACTGTGTCAAAGGTAGTCTCCATTTTGGTCAATGATGGAATCTTGAAGCAAACAGACAAATCTGGAAAGGCGAAGATATATTCTTATACCGAATACCTCGATATTCTCCGTAAGGACACTTAACGCCTTGACTATCACCGCAAAAAGCGCTCCAAACAATGTCTTTTTCTCAATTTCTTTCACAATCTTCACTCTTATTCTACCACAAGATTACTACAAATGTCTTTCTTCCGTCAAGTCGCACGAAAAAGCGCCTGCACATCCGCACAGGCGCCTTTTCCCAAAATAAATAAGTTGGTGAATAAGTAGTTATTGTATATAAAAATATAATGGAGGCATAATTAATAAATGACTACGCTTCTTTCTCTGCTTCCAGCTGTTTTTTCAGTGTCCTCAGCTGTCCGCCATTTAAGACAACTTCGATTTCTTTATCCGTCAATTCTAATTTAGCCCAGAAGGAGAATCCTTTTGTCTTATCGGTAATCTGTACACGGCGTGCTGCAATCTGCTCCCGCAGGTTATCGATATGAAGCTCATCTGTCTGCTCCAGGAGGTCATAATCAGCTCCATCCTCAAACAACATTGGAATTACGCCATGATTTACCAGGTTTCCCTTATGGATACGGGCAATACTCTTGGCAATGACCGCTTTTACACCCAGATACATGGGATTAATAGCCGCATGCTCACGGGAGGAACCCTGTCCATAGTTTTCACCGCCGATGATAACGCTCTGTCCCATTTCTTTTGCGCGAGCTGCAAATTCCGGATCATATCGATGATAGCAATACTGGGACATCAGCGGAATATTGGAACGCATACTGCTGAACTCAGCACTTGCCGGTGTAATATCATCGGTGGATACATTATCACGGGCTTTTAAGCTGATAGGAGCATCCAGTGTCTCCTGCGGCGGCTCCGGAACCGGAAGAAACTTGATGTTCGGTCCGCGGACAATCTCCACCTTCGCAGCTTCCTCCGGAGACAGCGGCGGAAGAATCATCGAATCATCAATATCGTACTGATCCGGCTCGTGAATTGAATCCAGGATCTTCACATTTTCGCCCATAATATCTTCTGCCGTTGCGAAGGTCCCCATAATCGCTGTCGCTGCAGCACTCTCCGGGCTTACCAGATAGATCTTGGCAGTCGGATTCCCGGCACGTCCCTTGAAATTACGGTTGGAGGTGCGGACTGCCACACCGTCGGTCGCCGGAGTCTGACCGATTGCGCAGCACGGACCACAGGCAATCTCCAGAAGACGGACACCTGCATCCAGAAGCATCTCCACATATCCATCGCGCATCAGCTGACGGTACACCTGCTTGGAAGAAACCGCACAGGTACAGCTTACATCCTCATTCACATGATGTCCCTTAAATACAAGTGCTGCTTTTGCAATATCGGCATAGCTTGCATTGGTACAGCTTCCGATAAATACCTGCTGTACTCTCTTCTTTTCCGCCTGATGCAGCGGCATAACATTGTCCGGCTGGTGCGGACATGCGATCAACGGCTCTAACTCGCTTAAATTGATATCGATCGTCTCGTCGTACTCGGCGTCCTCATCCGGAAGAAGCTCTGTGTATGCTTCCGGACGTCCCTGTGCAGCCAGAAATCTCTTTACCTGTGCATCTGCCGGGAAAATGGAAGTGGTCGCGCCCATTTCCGCACCCATGTTTGCGATAGTCGCACGTGCCGGAATCTCCATCTCGGCAACTGCCGGTCCCACGTACTCATATACATTTCCCAGACCGCCCTTGATGGTCACGCGGCGAAGCATTTCCAGGATAACTTCCTTCGAGTTGCAGCCCGGTCTTAATTTACCGGTCAGGTTGACACGGACGACTCTCGGCATCGTCAGACGCATCGGAACACCCGTCATCGCCGTTGCTACATCCATGCCGCCGACACCGATACACAGCATACCGATCGCGCCGCCATGCGGTGTGTGACTGTCTCCGCCCATCGATACCTTGCCTGGCACACCAAAACGGGATACATGAACGGTATGGCAGATGCCGTTGCCCGGTCTGGACACATACACGCCGAATTTCTTTGCTGCGGACTGCAAATAAATGTGGTCGTCCGGCGTCTTATTATCTACATATAATAAATTGTGATCGAGATAGCTGACGCTGCACTCCGTGCGGACACGGTCCAGCCCAATCGCCTCGAATGCCAGATAAGTCATAACGGCATTGATATCGTGTGTCAATGTCTGATCCACCTTGATAAAAATTTCTTCGCCCGGCGTCATATCGCCCGATACGAAGTGTGACTCAATAATCTTTCTGGTAAGTGATTTCCCCATGTTTTGATTTCCTCCATTTGTTTGCCATGTTCTCTCGGAGTCTTTCCTGCACTCCGCCATCTCTATCAGCCCCGCAGCCTTGACCCGGCTGCCCGTCTGTTTTTTCCGTCCTTATTGTAACGCCTGCCTGCGGGGAAATCCAATTAAGAAAGGGAATGAAGGTATAACTTTCTGTTATCAGGGCTTTTCCCCTTACTCCTCCCTACTCAATTCTTCGCTTCCATTTACCCTTCTTATTTTCGCTCATTTTTCGTATGTCTACAAAATTATATTATATCTTTTAGGTAGTATTAAAAGTTATTTTATTTTATTTTGTAATTTTATGTATCTTTTTGTATTTTTCTGACTGTTTTATGTTAGGATCCAGCCATGTTTGGGAGGACAATTTGTATTAGGGAGGAAATTCGAATGAGAAAAATTAAAATGATGACCAGTGCAGTGCTTCTTTCTTTATCCCTGGCTTTTTCTTTAACAGCTTGTGGAACAAAGTCTGAACCGGCAGCCGATACAACAGCGGCTGAAGCCGAAGTAACCGAGACAGAAGGCGAAGCAGAGACTGCCGAAGAAGCGGCGAATGACGAAGAAGAGAAAGTCAAAGTCGGCGTTTCATGGAATGCAGACGAAATCGACGAAGATGCACAGTTATATATAGATGCCGTTACCAAAGCTGGCGGCGAAGCAATTTATCTTCCTCAGATCAAAACCGAGGATGACGCGAAAAATGCTCTGGCAGAAATCGATGCTCTGGTTATGACCGGCGGCGAAGATATTGATCCGAGCTACTACGGCGAAGAGCCAAACGAAAAATTAGAGACTGTAAACGAAGTCAGAGATACTTCTGATTCTCTTTTAATCAAGGCAGCTCTCGATGAGGATATCCCGATGCTCTGCACCTGCCGTGGCATGCAGTTCTTAAACGTATTAAGCGGCGGTACCTTATATCAGGATCTTCCGACTCAGAATCCGTCCGATATCGAACATCGCGATCCGGACCGTAAGGTATTCGCAAAACATGAGATTACCGTAGACAAAGATAACATCGTTGCTGCCGCATTTGGCGGAGAAGGCACCTACACTGTAAACTCCTGGCATCATCAGGCAGTCGATCAGTTAGGTGACAACCTGAAAGTCGTTGCTACTGCTCCAGATGGAATCATCGAAGCAATCGTCAGAGAAGATAAAGACTACGTGATGGGCTTACAGTTCCATCCGGAAGCTATGATCGCTGAAGGTGATGACAGTTTTCTTGCTTTCTACACCAACCTGATCGATCAGGCAAAAGAGGCAGAATAATCACATTTCTCCCAGACAAAACAATATTTTTGATGTTTTAATAACCTCCAGGCGGATGAATCAATCTTTCCGCCCGGAGGTTTTTTGTCCAAGACGCTCTTTTTTATAAAGAAGAATGTGCCTTGGCACATTCTCGCGCCGAGCGCGGTCGCTTGCGACAAACTACATCTTCGCGCGAGTGCGCATCATTGGCACGTTAGTGCCTTTTTGTGTAATAGGGGATCCCAAGGAATTTCCTATTACATAAAAAAGCAGAAGCCCCACGCTCCCGCATGAGACTTCCACCCTACTTTGAATCATTGAATCTTAATTAAATTGTCTCTACTCCCAGCCAATCACATCCCAGACGTCGCTGGTTTCCAGCCCCAGCCGCCATCCGGCTACGCCTGCCAGGTCGTATTTCTTGATTAAATCCATCTTGAGTCCCAGAGACCTTGTCTCCTCCATCCAGAGCTGCTGTTCGCCGTTCTGGCTGTCCAGCCTGCCGTAATACTGACCAGCCGAATCATCCCAGGTCAGATCCATGCCGCTCTCCGACACCCATTTTGTCGCCTCGGAGATTCCCATCGCACGGGAGGACGCATTGTCGCCGCTTCCCGTCCAGAGCCTTGTGTAGAACGGGACTGCGTTGATTACCTTTTCCTTCGGAACCAGGGAAAGCATATCTTTGATGCCGTTTTCGACATATCCGATCGAAGAAACAGAACCGGCTTCGCCGCCTGCATAGTGCTCATCATAACCCATGATAATCACATAATCTGCGACGTTGCCCTGCTCTTTCTGGTTGTAGAAACGGTTATATACCGCCGGAACATAGTTATCGACCGACAGCACCAGCCCTTTCTTACGGCAGGAAACCGACAGCTCGCGGATAAACTCAATGTAATGGACACCCGCCGCCGTCTTCAAACTCTCAAAATCCAGATTGATACCGTCAAATCCATAACGGTCCGCCTCTGTCATCATATTTTCAATCAGTTTTTCGCGCACAGACGTCCTGGAAAGAAGCACCTCCGCCTGCACGTTCTTGCTGCATTCGCGGCTGAAATTGTCGAGTACCGCCCAGACCTGCAGACCTTTTTCATGCGCCCGATCCACATAGGACTTATCTGCCAGAGATTCATACGCGCCGCTGTTGCTGCTAAGCGTAAACCACGTCGGCGCGATGACATTGACACCTTTCGTCTTTGCAATCAGAGAATCCATCGCCTGGTTTGCCGCCGCGATCGTTACCTGATGCCAGACCATCACAATCTTCTGATCCAGTGAAATATTCTGGTAGACCGGAGCAGTAAAATCACTCTTTAACGTCTCCTCATGCAGATTTTTCATCTTCCACTTGTGCATATATCCGATATGACCGTCCGGTGTCATGACTCTCGCCCAGTTGTCATACTGTTCCAGCACCGTCACTGTCCCGCCGCGCTTTATCTCAGTCACAATCGGGCTTTTCAAGCCGCCTCTTAAGCGGATCTTGGCGCTCCACGCCGCATCTGCCACCGTGACCGGATCCCAGTTATTTTCCACGAAAACCCGCTTCTGTGCCTCACCATCATACGCCTGCAGACGCACATCGGTGTATTTCTGAATCAGAGCCAGTGAAAGATAAACTGCATCGCCATCCCGGTAAAGGATCTTTTTTCCGTCCTCATCCACTGTCGTCTCGTCGCTTTTCACGATCTCCTCCGGCAGGGCGTACACCAGTATTTCCTCATTGGCATCCCAGTAAAAACGTTCATTTAAGTTCGCATCTACCCACGTAGCCGGCAGATACGTCTGCCCGTCCACGTAGACCCCGCTCTCCTCCTGACGTTCATAGTTCAGATACAGCGCCACCCGGTCGCTGCCGCCCGCCGCGTACAGAGCATCCAGATCCGCCCTCTCCCGGCTTGGCATATATTTGACCGCTGCAATCACACCAACGGCTGCCACGATTAAAAACAGCACAAACCCGAAAATCCGTCCCAGACAGCCCGAACGTGCTTTCCTTGATCTTCCTCTTTCCATGTTTTCCTCCGGTGTATGTTAAGGTAATACCATAAGCACTAAGCTCGAAAATACCTCGCTAAGTGCCCTTATTATATCACACCAGCTCCATGGAATGTTGACTTTTTTCTTAACTCCTCTTTCATTTTCCCTGTAATAGGTTACTGTTTACGCATACGTGCCCAGTAACTGTAATAGCACCATCTAAACAGTTCTCACCATTTTCTCCGAAAGAAAAATCCGGCGGACTGTCCAGATACGGACAAAACGGCACCTCTCTTATCACCGGTTGTAAACCCGGTCAAAATGTATCTCTGTCAGCACTCCTGTCTCCGCTCCGACGTAATCAGCCATATAAAACGAGCCGTCCTCCCGGAACTCACACAGCTTCCTGTATTCTTCTGGCCTGCACTCCCTCCCATCAATTAAAATCTGGATTCCTTTGCTTTTATATCGCTGTAATCCCTCGACAAATATTCTCTGCTGTTCCCTACGCCTCCTCTCTGCCTCTTCTTTTTTACTTTTTCTCACTACCATTCCACACCTTCTCCATTCCGCGAAAACAGCCCCTTCTAACTTTTGACCTTTCGGAGATAATCGGTAATTTATAACCCCAGGTCTGCCTCGCTTATCGTAGGAATTTTCCAAAAAAAGTCATGGACTCTCCCGTAACCATCAATGCGTTCTTCTGCAGTGGGATTCGCCGGATCCGGATATCCAGATATTGCTCTGCCATTTTTACAGCTTCCTCTTCTCCAAATGAGACGAAATACTCACACCATTTTTTCCATTTTTGCTTTTCTGCTGCCAATGCCGCAAAATCTGCCAGCTGCCATCCGCTGACCGAACCGACCAGAAAACAGCGGCTGCATCGAAAAAAGGCATCCTGATTCTTCTGTGTCAAGGCTCCGAAGTCGATCACCATCGCCTCCATCCCCCTTTCCGAACAATCGTACCATTCTGCACGTTCAGCCTTTTGATAGAAAAAAATTCCCCTAATTTCAAACGGCTGTCCTGCCCCGTCTATAACCGGTTTTTCCCTTCTTTTTCCCGTCCGGAATATCTTTTCAAGCTGTGCAAATGAGCCGCTCTCATTTTGTTCCAGAACCGCCGTTCGCCGGCACAGAACCCCGGACAGATATGCTGCCGTCATAAGCGAAAAGTGTGTCACCCCAACCGATGGTCCGCTCCCGGCTATCCCGATACATTCCAAGCGTTCTGTCCCGACCTGCTTTGTGTCTGGCACTGGTTTTTGCCTGAATTTTCGCCCCACTTTTGAGCTTTCGCCCCGTTTTCCGATTTTAATCTGTATTTCCTCCTATTTCCACTGCCACGGGAATCCACCCATAAAGCGCTCCCACCTTCGCCGGATGTTCCGCCAGAGTCCCCCTTCTTTTGCTGCCTGCCTGGTCCCCCGTCCTTTTTTGAGAGCTGCCTCCCGGAAAATCCTTTCAAAAAATTCTGTCTCCTCCGCTGCCTCATTTTCCTGCCCCCGCCTTCCGCCTGCATCGAACGGCGGGGTTAAAAACGGAAGCCGCAGATACCTAAGATGCCGGACCTCCTCCGGAAGATAATCCCGCCCGCATTTTCTGTGATTTAATAAAATCTGGAGTCCCTCTTCTGCTCCCAGAAACCGGATCGCCCGCAGAGAATCTTCTTTCTCCCACGGCTGCAATCCACAGACGAAAAGAATCAAATCATACTCCCCCTCCAGAACCGTCTGGAGCTCGGTTCCGCAGTCATCTAAAATCACTTCAAACACTGGCTGTTCCAGCTGCACCACATCGCTGTATCTGGGTTTCAACGCCAGACCGTCCATGTAATAAATTCCATGTTCATCCGGTGCCAGCCCATACCAGGATGCCAGCCTGCGGACTGCCCCCGTGTCATTCTGCTCCCTGTAAAGGCAGGAAACTCCTTTCTGCCGCAGATATCGGACCGCGCCAAGTGCGGTATGTGTAACCCCGATTCCGCTCCGGCTGCCTGCTGCGGCAATCCTGAGAAGTGGTATATGACGTTCTGCAAATATGCGCGCCTCCAGTTTTTCCAATGCCTCTAACACTTCACGGACACTCTGGCAGCGCTCTTTTTTCTCTATTCTGAGACATCGCCCCATAAGAATGTACAGATCTCCCCGACAGCTTCCCTGTCCTGCTTTTATCTCCCCCTCTGGGGCATGCCCTGTCCCCATATAGTACAGGAGGGCGCCAATGGCATAGATGTCGGTCCTCTCATCCAGAGTCCCTCCCTCGTACTGTTCGGGGGCTGCAAAGCCTTTTGTTCCATAGCAGACAGATCGTTCCTGGCTCAAAGACGCCAATGCCGCCTGATCAAAATCAATCAATTTTAATTGTTCCCGGCAGATTAGAAGATTCCCGGGGTGGAGATCTAAATATAAGATTGGATTTGGTTTGAATGAATGCAGATAATTCATGATCCGGCAAAGCTCAATTCCCAGACGGATAAGCTCTCCCGTTTGCAGACTGCCCGTTCTCTCAATTCGGGCATACAACGACTCACCGCACAGATATTCCTCGATGAGATAATAATAATTTTCGTCAATTTCCAGATCGTAGATGATCGGGATTCCCGGATGGCGCAGCCGCTTCAAAAGCGCTGCTTCCTGAATGAAACCGCTCTCTGTCCGCCTGACACGCTTAATCGCTCTCTCTTCATCAAGCCCCAGATGCCTGGCTAAAAAAACAGTTCCGCTCCGACCGCGTCCGATCACACGTTCCAGCTGGTATTTTCCAAATAGAACGGCTGCTTCCGTACCGCGCCTCCTTTCGGTCTATACCACCTCTCAAGATTCATTGTATACGATCCCCTCGGTTCCCGCAACCGTTTTTAGAAAGATTTTATGCTTTTTTTTCATATTCAAATTGCCAAGTGATTATATTATATAGTATGATGAATACCAAGGTTCCAAAGTCCAAAACATGAGTAAGCAGCCTTTTTCCGCAGAAAAATGAGCGGCTTACGAATGTCTTGCAAAATTGCGGAAGTGCGAAGCACGAAGCATTCGGTATCTTAACCACCCAAAAGACAAGGAAGTGAAAATCCATGAAAATAGAACGCATCAACGAAAACCAGATCCGCTGCACCCTGACAAGCAGCGATCTGAGCGCCCGCAACTTAAATCTGGGCGAACTCGCCTATGGCACGGAAAAGGCGAAAAAACTGTTCCATGAAATGATCCAGAAGGCATCGAATGAAGTCGGCTTCGAGGCGGACGATATTCCTCTGATGGTGGAAGCAATTCCGCTCTCCAGTGAGAGCATCATGCTGATCATTACCAAGATCGAGGACCCGGAAGAGCTGGACACCCGCTTTTCACGCTTTTCCCCGGGAAACGAGGACGAGCCTCTGACAGCGCTTGCCAACGAGCTTTTAGAGGGCGCGGACGGGCTTTTAAGCCTATTTACTGACAATGGCAAAAATACCGCCGCAAGCCCGCTGACCGGTTCGGACGCGCCTTCCACTGAAAATGCAGAGCCAGGTTCCAAACTGCCGGCAGCGCGTATTTTTACTTTCGGCTCCCTCGACGAGGTCTGCCGGGCAGCGCGCATCGCAGCTCCAGTCTGCGAAACACCGAACACGCTTTATAAACACCCGTCCGATGGTCGTTACTACCTTGTTGTCCGCCAGACAGCCGACAGCACCGACGCATTCAACCGCCTGTGCAATCTCCTGTCCGAGTACAGCGAACCATTAAAGACTGCCGCTGCCCCGAATGCATTTGAGGCATACTATGAGGAGCATTATGAGACGATCGTCCGGGAGCACGCGCTCTCAACGCTCTCGACCCTGTAGGAATACTGACTTCCAGAAAAATCGGTTTTTTCCATTGCTTTTATTTTAGAACATGAAAACCATCAATTTCTCCTTGAATATTTCGCATTTTTAGTATAGAATATAGCCAAACGCATAAATATAAAAGGAGGATTTTATCATGGCATTTGTAATTACTGATTCTTGTGTAAGTTGTGGTTCCTGTGCTGGCGAATGTCCAGTTGGAGCAATCTCTCAGGGAGATGGCAAATACGATATCGACGCTAACAGCTGCATCGACTGCGGTACATGTGCAGGCGTATGTCCGACCGGCGCTATCGAGCAGGGCTAATTAAACACAAACAAAAACGAAATATCTACATAAAAAAGCCTGTCGTTTCCGACAGGTTTTTTTATGCCCTTTTGCAGAACTTATCACATCTTATTCCCATTCCGTCCAAATTTCTTTTTCTTTACACGGGACCGGAAAAATGGAAACCGCCCTGGCGCAGCCGCTGCTGCTTCCGCTCGCCCCTGGTTTTCCCGCTGATACGCGCGGATGACCTCGTCGAGGCGCTTGAAGCGCTCTTCCTCCCGCTCATCAGAGACCCGCATCAGGTATTCCAGCTCCTTCATCAATTTATCATGCACCAGATAGCTAACATCCTGGCTCAGTTTTTCACTGTTTTCCTCGATCGCGCGCCCGATGACCTGGTTCATGATCTCCTGAAACTGGCGCATTTTCTCCCCCGCCAGAGGCTGGGAAACCTCTGCCTGCGGCAGTTCTGTTTCCTTGTTTTCTACCTCTGTATTTTTTTTCATTTCCATATTTTCCTGCCTGCTCATGTTACGCTCTCCTGTTCCCGTTTCCCGGAAAACCGCCTGTGCCTGCGCTTCCAAAAGCGCTTCCGGTTCTGTTTTCTGATTTTCTTCCACTTTTCCGAGGATTCCCCGTATGGCTTTCAACTGGTACCCCTGTTCCTTCAACTGCTTGATCTGACGGAACAGCTGGATATGAAACTCCGTATAGTACCGATGCCCCAGTTCATTTCTCGGAATCGGAAGCCCCAGCTCGTCCTCCCAGTACCGGAGCACGTGAGCCTCCACCTGCACCTGTCTGGAAGCATCCGAAATCAGGTAATGCTTGTTCTTATTCATTCTGCTTGTCCTCCCCGGTACCTTACTACTACTATATGCGGGGTTCAAACTAAATATGAATAGCATTTACATAAAAAACAAGTTCCGGAACTCCTTCACCATCGATCGGAACGATTACCATATCGTAGCTAAATGCCAGCTCGCTGACGGTAGAAGGCGAATGAATGACATAAATAAAAAGAGGGGATTAAATTTCCCCTCTCCATTCTACAGCTTCTTCTCAAAGCACCAGTAATCATGCCCCTGCAGCACATACTCACCGACCTTCTCAAAGGCCAGCTTCGCGTATGACCGCAGCGCTTTCACATTATCCTTCGCCACCAGCATATGGGCACTCTTGCAGCCGCGTCTTCTAAGTTCCTCCATCGCGCCTGCCAGAAGCTCGCGTGCGATGCCTCGGTTCTGGTACTTCTCCGCCACACCCAGTCTGGAAATTTCTGCCGACGGCTGCAGCTCTTCCGACCAGCACGGAATCGATTCCACCTCCGGATCATCATCGATCGAAACCATCCCCGCGATCTCTCCTGACGCATCATCCCGGATGCAGAACAGCGAATTTCTTGAAACATCCGACTGCAGCTCCGGCTCCCCCGGATAGGCATCCGTCCACGCGCAGAACTCCGTTCCCGCTAGCGCGCGATAAAAATGGCGAACTGTATCTAAATCCGCCACATCTGATTTCTGTATTAATTCAAGCATCTTCCATTCCTTTTCTCCAGTCCCGTCCCCCAGCGACCCTATTTCGCCAAATTCGCAAACTTCGTCAGCTCCGGTCTCCACATCAGCTGCACCGTTCCTATCGGACCATTACGCTGTTTGGCAATGATTACCTCCGCGATATTCGGCGTATCCGTATCCTTGTTGTAATAATCATCACGGTACAAAAACATAACCACATCGGCATCCTGCTCAATCGCACCAGACTCACGCAGATCCGAAAGCATCGGGCGATGGTCCGGACGTGTCTCGCAGGCACGGGAAAGCTGCGACAGGGAGATAACCGGCGCATTCAGCTCTCGCGCCAGCGCCTTTAGTGAACGGGAAATCTCCGAAATCTCCTGCTGGCGGTTCTCTCCGCTCTTTCCGCTGCCGCTCATCAGCTGTAAATAGTCGATAATGACAAGGCTTAAACCGTACTCCAGCTTCACCTTGCGGCATTTCGAGCGCAGCTCCGAGATCGAGATACCCGGCGTATCATCGATGATCAGCTTGGAACTTCCGATCGTACCGATGCCTTCCACGACGGCATCCCAGTCGGAATCCGTCAGCGTACCGGTACGCAGCTTCTGGGAATCGACATTCGACTCCATCGACAGCATACGGTTGACCAGCTGTTCCTTCGACATTTCCAGGCTGAATACCATGCACGGAAGCCCTTTTTTGACCGCCACATGCTCGACGACATTCAGAACAAACGCCGTCTTACCCATCGAAGGACGCGCCGCAATCAAAATAAAATCGGACGGCTGGAATCCCGACGTCCGGTAATCCAGATCGATAAATCCGGTCGGAATACCCGTGACGGTGCTGTTGCTCTTCGACGCCGCCTCAATCTTTTCCAGAACATTCAACGCCACCTGGCGGATCGGCACAAACTCTCCGCCTCCGCGGCTCTGGAGCAGGTCAAACACCGATTTCTCCGTGTGCGCCAGAATATCCTCCAGCTTGTCCCTTCCGCCGTAACAGAGGTTTTCAATCTCCTCATTCACTTTTATCAAACGGCGCAGGACTGCCTTTTCCCGCACGATATTGGCATACGATTTGACATTGACCGAGGTCGGCACAGATGTCATGATATCCCGGACAAAGTCCAGGCTGCTGACCTCCGGCGGAACATCTTTTTCGCGCAGCCGATTTTGAAGCGTCACCAGATCGACCGGCTTTCCTTCATTGAAAAGCTCGACCATCGACTCAAACATGACGCCGTACTGGTGCTGGTAAAAATCGGCGCCTGTGATAATCTCAGACGCCGCGATAATTGCTTCCCGATCCATAAGCATGGATCCGATGACTGACTGTTCCGCCTCTACACTGTGCGGGAGAACCCGCTTTATCAGGGCTTCATCCATGATTCAGTCCTCCATATTAAGCTTCTACAACCTTTACTGCCAGTTTTCCGGTTACTTCTTTGTGAAGCTTGATCGGAACTTCGTGTGTGCCAAAGGTCTTAATCGGCTCCGGCAGAACCAGTTTCTTCTTGTCAATATCCAGATTTAACTGATCTTTGATCGCCTTTGCAATCTCCTTGGAAGAAACAGAGCCGAATGCTTTTCCGCCCTCGCCTGCCTTGATGGACAGGGTGATGGACTTATCCTCCAGATGTTTTGCCAGATCCTTCGCTGCTGCCAGGTGCTCTGCCGCGATCTTCGCCTCATTTGCCTTCTGCAGCTTCAGATCATTTAAGTTCTTCGGTGTTGCCTCGATTCCCAGTTTCTTTGTCAGAATAAAGTTGCGTCCATAGCCGTCGCTTACCTTTACAATCTGACCTTTTTTGCCAAGTGCCTTTACATCCTCTAATAATACAACTTCCATCGTTATATTTCTCCTTTCTCCATCATATCCGTAATGAGATCTTTTAATTTCTCTCTGGCTTCATCGATCGTCGCACCCTTAAGCTGTGCGCCCGCAATCGTGCGGTGTCCGCCGCCGCCCAAGCGCTCCATGATAATCTGCACGTTGATCTCATCGATCGAACGCGCGCTGAAATAGATCGTGTCGCCCATCTGCGTCAGGATAAATGACGCCTTGATGCCTACAATATCCAGCAGCTCATTTGCCGCCTGTGCGCCAACCACGGTAGGACTTTCAAGTCCTTCGGACGGACACACAGAAATCGCAAATGCGCCGTGATAAATCTCTGCTTTCTGGATCGCCTCAGCTCTCGCCCGATAGTCCTCCAGACGGTCGCGGAACAGCTTTCTCACTCGCACGACATCCGCGCCGTTTCTACGCAGGAACGCCGCCGCCTCGAAGGTGCGGACACCTGCCTGGTTCATGAAATTGTTTGTGTCAATCACGATACCGGCGTACATCGCATCCGCCTCCGCCGGCTTGATCTTGATGCCGTCGTCGCCGATGTACTGCAATACCTCGGCTACCATCTCACACGCCGAAGATGCATACGGCTCGACATAAGATAACACTGCATTATCAATGATCTCGCTGCTCTGGCGGTGATGGTCAAGCACCACGATCGTTTTGATCTGCTTGAGCAATTCCGGTGCCTCCGTGATACTCGGGCGGTTGACATCAACCACAACTAACATCGTGTTGGAATCCGCCCACTCTGCCGCTTCCTCGCCGGTTAAGAACAGATCCTCCGGGTAATCAGAGCTGTTTTCAAACCGCGCCATCATCGGTTTCACGGAAGAATTGACCCCATTGATGACGATCCGCGCCTTTTTATTAAAAGAGGTCGCAATCCGCCAGATACCAATCGCCGCGCCAAAGGAATCCGTATCGCCGATCTTGTGTCCCATGATCAGCATCTTATCCTTCGTATCCATCAGCTCGCGCATCGCATGCGCTTTGACACGTGCCTTGACACGGGTCGTTTTTTCCAGCTGCTGCGATTTGCCGCCGTAGTAGCGGATCTTCGTGCCATCCTTGACGACCGCCTGATCGCCGCCGCGTCCCAGCGCCATATCAATCGCCGTTCTCGCATACTCATAGTTGCGGATGTAGCTGTCGCCGTTCATACCCATACCGATACTCAGCGTGACAGCCATATCATTTCCGATATTAACCGTCTTGACATCCTCCAGGATCGAAAAGCGGCTCTCCTGAATCTCTTTCGTGTACTGCTGCTTGATCACAAACAGATACTTGTCATTTTCCAGCTTCTTGACGATACCTTCCATCGCCATAAAATACTTCGTAATTTTCCGGTCAATCAGGGCAACCAGCAGGGAACGGCGTACCTCCTCGACACTCTCCAGCGCCTCGTCGTAGTTGTCGAGATAAATAAGTCCCGCCACCAGACGCTGGTTGTTGATCTGCTGCTTGCAGCGCAGAATCTCCGTCTCATCGCAGAGATACAGCACTAAAAGCATCTCACCGCTGTCCTCGTCCACCGCGCCAAGCTTCATACCTTCCGTCTCGCTCAGCGCCACCTGCTGGATATCGATCCGGTAAAATCTGCCGTCAAACGAAGAATGAACGCTCGTTTTTTCGTCCATCTCATCCAAAAATTCCCGCGTCAGTTCCGGAAAGACCGCCGCGATATTCTTACGGCAGTTTTTATCTTCCCCGACGATCTCCGAAAAGGAGTGGTTCAACCAGAGGAAATGTCCCTCTGTGTCCGCGATGGCATACGGCACCGCCATCTCATAGAGGAGCTGTTTCTGCACCCACGCATACTCTGCCGAAAACTCCACCAATCCGCCCATCAGACGTTTTCTCCGGTACATGAACAGCCAGAGTGCCACCAGCACATACATAACCGTAAATCCGGACATCACAAGACCGGCAGCCGGGCTCACAATCCCAACTGCCAGATTTGCCGCCAACAGGAAGACTGACAGTATAATCGGCCACTGCAGATACGTCCGCAGCTGACCCCGTATTTTCATATTTTCCTTCATCTCATTCTCCCGTGCATAAAATGTTGCTGTCCATGTGCCGATTTTCAAAACACCTGCCATGAGCAGTAACGATAAAGCAACCAAAATGACTTGATGCCCCTTATTATAGCATAGTGAGGGGGATTCGTCCAGACAATCCCCCATTGACAAACCAGAGCCGCCGTGCTAGTTATTGTGCACGCATACGTGCCCAGTAACCTGCGCTCGTATATCTTTTACAAAATGCTTTATATGCTTTAGTCTCGGCTATAAAGTTGGTCGAGCTAGTAATAAGACACAAAAATAACCGCCCCGGTCCTGCAAACTTGAGCGGTTATTTTTAACTTATCATTTAAGGGTCCAACCGTCTATCGGTGAGATCCTTTATATATAGATAACATAACTACAAAAAATTTCAATCATCTTCTTTGCATCTGTTATCTTAGATATCCTCATATCGACTGCATGAAACTATAAATGCCACTCTTCTTTTACTTCACCGCCTGGCAAATCAACTCCACGCACTTCTCAATTCCCAAATCTCCACTGTTCAGCATCAGATCATAGTTTTCTCTGTCGCCCCAGCGCTGATTCGTATAGTTTTCATAGTAGATCCGGCGGCGTTTGTCGGTCTGGTGCATAAATTCATCAATATGCTCTTCCAGATCCCCGTACTCATCAATCGCGCGGCGAAGCCGGATATCACGATCCGCATAAACAAAGACACGCAGTACATCCGGACGGCTTTTCAGAATATAATCAGCACATCTGCCGATGAATACGCAGCTTCCGCGCTTTGCCGCCTCCTCGATCGCCTTCTTCTGCGCCACATAGATCTGCTCTGTCAATGGCAGTTCACTGAGCTTCGGCTCCTTCGGATAGGAAAGTCCATACAAAGTTCCCATCGCGAAATTGTAAAGCAGGCTATTTGTCAAGCGCTGCTCACGATCCGCAATAATTTCCGCTGGAAAACCGATCTCCTTCGCAGCAGCATCGATCAATTCCTTATCATAAAATTCCATTCCCAGTTTTTTAGCGGCAGCCAGACCAATCTGACGACCTCCGCTTCCATATTCACGACTGATAGTGATAATCTTTTTCTCCATACAACTGCCTCCTCCCTGTTCCTCCGGAATCTCCCTCTTTTTTCTGTCTTTAGTATAACACACGCCCCGAAATTGTTCAAGTTTAGTCGCACTCACTTCTTATTTTTCTGTATTTTATTCCATATATGTGATTATTTCTGTTTTCTTTTGCCTTTATTTTTTCTTTTCTTCTTAGTTTCTATAAAATGTGAACCAACCGCTTCGTTTCATTCAGCAAAAAAAGATGGATGAAAGCGTTTTATGTATTCCACTTTCACCCATCTGTCCTTCATTTTAAATATCATTTTATCTAAACAGTCATTTTTACAGCCAGACGCTTTTTATTCTCCTAACCGGTAAATTTCGCGGCGCAGCTTCGGTCCGATCAAAGCTGTGAAAATGATTTTGACTGCATCGCCCGGCAGATACGGGATAACGCCCACACCCAGTCCGGCTACAAAGGTCATGTTAAGCTGACCTGCCAGCCATACCGTTCCGAAAATATAGCAAATCGCCAGTCCCAGTACCATGCCAACGATATGCAGGGCTACTTTGCCCGGAAAATGATCCACGAAAAATCCAACAATCAGCGCCATCAGGATAAATCCGACGAGATAGCCGCCGGTCGGTCCTGCCAGCTTACTGACTCCTGCCGTAAATCCGGAAAATACCGGAACGCCCACCATGCCAAGCAGCATATAAATCAGGTAACTCACCGTGCAGGCTTTCATTCCCAGCACATATGCTGCCAGATAAATGGCAAGATTTGTAAAGGAAATCGGAACCGGGCTGAATGGAAGCGGAATCGAGAACGGTCCCAGAATACAGGTTACCGCCGTCATCACACCAATCAGCGCCATCCGTTTGGTTGTAAAGTAAGGTTTGTGCTCCACTTCTGCGGAAAGTGTTTTACTCATGATATGGATACTCCTTTTTTATAATGTGAATCCCATCGCCGCCAGCATCTCCTGGTCCTCGCTGATGCGGTTTCCGGAGGTTGTCAGCATATCTCCGGTGATGGCTGCGTTTGCGCCGGAACGGAATGCCTGTTCGCCGGAATGTTCCATTGAATTTCGTCCTGCTGCCAGACGGACCATCGCGGTCGGATTGATATAACGGAAAATGGCAATCGTCCGCAGGATCTCATCCTCCGAAAGCGCTGCCTGATGTTCCAGCGGCGTGCCCGGAATCGGACGCAGGATATTGATCGGAATTGACTTGATCCCGAGCTCGCTCAGCGTGATCGCCATGTCGATCCGGTCTTCCCAGGTTTCTCCCATACCGATGATGCCGCCGGAACAGACGGAAAGTCCTGCCGCCTGCGCGCGCCGGATGACCTCCAGCTTGTCCTCAAATGTATGTGTTGTACAGATATTCGGGAAATTTCTCCGGGAAGTCTCAATATTGGCATGATACCGTCCCACGCCCGCCTCTTTCAGACGGTTGAAATCTTCCTGTGACAGAAGTCCGTGGGAGGCGCAGAGCTCTACCTTGCATTCCTTCTTCATAGCGCGGTATGCCCGAAGCGCCTTCTCCATCTCCGCTCCCGTCAGCGCACGTCCCGCCGTCACGATGGAGTAACGATGTACTTTCTTCGCCTCATGACGCTTGCAGTCCTCCAGAATCTCCTCTGGCTCCAGAAATGGATATTCTTCCACCTTCGTATGATGACAGGCTGACTGCGCACAAAACTTGCAGTCCTCGCCGCAGCGTCCGCTTCGTCCATTAATGATAGAACACAGATCCACATGGTTTCCGCAGAGCTCCTTCCGGATTTTATCAGCTCCCGCACAAAGCTCATCCAGATCCTCACTCAATAAAAAGCTTAAATCCTCGCCCCGTTTCAGACGGCGTCCCTTTATAATCTCTTCTGCCAGTTGTAAACTCATATCTTCTACTCCTTATCAAAATCAAAACACTTTTTTTGGTTATCCTTCGGTCCAACTTAAAAAATATCCTATTTTTCTCATTTAGCTAACTTTCGCTATTATAAACCGTTGATTTTTAAATGTCAACATACCAGATTAATATAGTTTACATTCCAGCATCTGCTAAATCCAAAAATCGCGCATTCTTCCAGATATTCTCCAGCTATTTTCCAGACTCATGGCAGCAAAAAAAATGTGCCTTGGCACATCCGGGCGTCTCGCGCGGTCGCTTGCGACAACCTACATCTTCGCACGAGTGCGCATCATTGGCACGTTAGTGCCTTTTTGTGTAATAGGGAATTTCCTATGAAACAAAGCTGCTGTCCGACAGGCATTCCCATCGTCCAGCAGCTTTGTCAGCCTTTATTTCTAAGTTTCGTAACTGTTCAGTATCTTCACAGCCACGCGCAAAAATCCATTAAAAATTTCCTACCTGATCGGCTCCAGTGCCCCCATGCTCCGTTTCAAAATTCCCTTCATATAGGCAATCAAAATCCCATAATTGGTCATCGGGATCTCCTGATCGACAGCGCTGCGAAGACGGCTCTTCATCTCCCGCGCATTCAGCATACAGCCGCCGCAATGAACGATCAGCTTATAGCCGGACACATCCTCTGGAAATTCCGTCCCCGATGTAAAATGAAACTCCGGCGCTTTTCCCGTGTACTGACGGATCCAAGCCGGCAGCTTCTCCGTGCCGATGTCACCGCACTGGCGATGATGCGTACAGCCCTCGGAAATAAGGATCGGATCTCCGTCCTGTATCATTTCCAGCGCTTTTGCGCCCTCTGCCGCCTGTTTCAGATCCCCCTTATACCGCGCAAACAAAATGGAAAAGGAAGTCAGACGCACCTGCGGCGGCGTCAGCCGGTCTACCAGCGGAAATACCTGGCTGTCCGTGATTACCAATGCCGGATTTTCTTTCAATTTTGCAAACGTCTCCGAAAGTTCACTTTCCCGGCAGACAAACGGCATCGCACCGATGTCCAGCAGATCCCGGATGACCTGCTGCTGCGGCAGAATCAGCCGCCCCTTCGGCGCCGCCTTGTCAATCGGAACAACCAGAATTACCGTATCAAGCGGCTTTACTAAATCAGCCGCCAGCCGTTTTTCATCCGTCTCCTGCGACATAAGGCGTGCCATTTGCTCTTTTAACTGCTGGATTCCTTCTCTCGTCCGGGCACTCACATAGGCGGTATGTTTCACAGCAGATTCCTGTTCCGATTTTCCCGTCAGCAAATCCATCTTATTGTAAACCACCAGATACGGGATTTCCTTCTTCTCAAACAGCCGGATCATCTCTTCTTCCCAGCTGCTGATTCCTTCCACCGCATCCACCACCAGGACTGCCAGATCCGCCTTATTTAAGACTTGACGAGTCTTGCCAACTCTCTTTAAGCCCAGCTCGCCCTCATCGTCGATTCCAGGCGTGTCGATGATAACCACCGGACCGAGCGGCAGAAGCTCCATCGATTTATAGACCGGATCGGTCGTCGTCCCCCGGATGTCCGACACGATCGCCAGCTCCTGCCCGGTCACCGCATTGACCAGACTCGATTTTCCCGCATTTCTCCGTCCAAAAAACGCGATATGTACCCGCTCGCCGGACGGCGTCTCATTCATTCCCATTTTGATCCTCCTGATTTAGTTAAAACCTGAAATCCCGCTGCCCCTTTTCAATTTCAACCAGATTTTTTCTCACGATCTCCTGCACTTTTTCTTTCGGAATCGAACCGATCTCCGCCTGAATCAGCTTCTCTCCAATCTCTTTCGTCCCCGGCGCCGCATAATCTTCCAGATACTCCTTGAGCGTCATCAGCGCATTCGGATGACAACAGTTCTGAATCTGCCCGCTCTTGCACAGGCTCATAAAGCGGTCGCCCGTCCGTCCTTCCCGGTAGCACGCCGTACAGAAGCTTGGGATATAGCCTAATTCCATCAGCCAGCGGACCACCTGGTCGAGTGTCCGGTTGTCGCTCACATCGAACTGCGCCGAATTTTCCTCCTCCGGCTCTTCCTCTGCATATCCGCCGACACTGGTGCGGGAACCGCCGCTGATCTGCGATACGCCCAGCCGCAGCACCCGCTCCCGACAGGCTTTGCTCTCTCTTGTTGAGATAATCATGCCCGTGTACGGAACTGCCACCCGGATGCAGGCTACGATCTTCTCAAAAATATCGTCGCTGATGCCGTTGTCAAAGGTCGATGGGTCGATATCGTCCGCCCGGCGGATGCGCGGCACACTGATGGTGTGCGGACCAACACCAAAAACTGCCTCCAGATGTTCCGCGTGCATCAAAAGTCCTGCAAATTCATACCGGTACAACTCCAGACCAAATAAAACGCCGATTCCTACATCGTCGATACCGCCCTCCATCGCGCGGTCCATCGCCTCCGTGTGATAACAGTAATTGTGCTTTGGTCCCGTCGGGTGCAGGCGCTCATAGCTCTCCTTATGGTACGTCTCCTGGAACAGGATGTACGTTCCGATTCCCGCCTCTTTCAGCTTCCGGTAATTCTCCACCGTCGTCGCCGCAATATTGACATTGACCCGGCGGATCGCCCCGTTTTTATGCTTGATACTGTAAATTGTCCTGATACTGTCCAGCACATATTCAATCGGATTGTTAACCGGATCCTCGCCCGTCTCCAGCGCCAGACGTTTATGTCCCATATCCTGAAGCGCAATTACCTCCCGCCGGATTTCCTCCTGCGTCAGCTTCTTTCTGGCAATGTGCTTGTTTTTCATGTGGTATGGACAGTACACGCAGCCATTCACGCAGTAATTCGACAGATACAGCGGCGCAAACATGACGATCCGGTTTCCGTAGAAATCCTGCTTGATCTGGCGCGCCAGCTCAAAGATCTCCTCCACCTTTTCCGGGATCTCGCAGTCAAGAAGCACTGCCGCCTCGCGGTGGCTCAGCCCTTTTCGAAGCCGCGCCTTCGCCAGAATCTGGTCAATCAGTTCCACATTGTTTTTGTTCTTCTCGGCATAGGAAAGAGTCTCTAAAATTTCCTCATGGTTGATAAATTCCTCTGCCTTTTTGGATGATGGGTTGTAATTGTAACTCATAGTCTCTTCTCCTTTTCTTACAGGTCAGGATGATAGCTGCCATGTTTTCCTCCGACATTTTCAATTTCAAAAATGCCAGCATAACCAGCCGCCAATCGCCTCCTTCCCCGTCAGTTTATTTATCTGTAAGCATCTTTCGATGCCAACAAACCAAATCGCAGGCTTTTACCCCTTATAATCTCCCCGGTCGACGACTACCTCGTACCCGATGCTTTCCATGCGCCGTTTCATGCAGCTGACGCACTCCGCCGCCTCGTCTCCCGTGCAGATTTTATTGTCATAAAGCATATATTTGGCGCGCACCCCGACCGGAGACAGGTTCGGCATCACGACGTTTCCGCCTGCCAGAATCCCCAGTTCGCGCCCCATCGGGTGAATCGTTCCGAGCGCCGTCGTCGCCGGAAGCAGCACTTTCGGCTTCAGCAGGCGAAGCAGCCCTAAAAGAAACAATGTCTCTTCCAACGTTCCCGCCGCCTCCCCGCCAAACGGAGTGTCATGCTGCGGAATAAACGGACCGATTCCCACCATTTCCGGATCCAGTTCTTCGATAAAACGCATATCTCTCGCCAGACAGCGCGCCGTCTGGTGCGGCGAACCGACCATAAAACCGCATCCGGTCTGATATCCAAGCGCCTTTAAATCACGCAGGCACTGCATCCGGTGTTCAAATGACATCTCTGCCGGATGCAGGCTCGCGTAATGGCACGCGTCCGCCGTCTCATGGCGCAGCAGATACCGGTCCGCCCCTGCCTCTTTCCAGCGTTTCAACGTATCATACTTCTTTTCTCCGAGCGACAAAGTAATCGCACAATCTGGAAATCCTGCCCGGATCGCCTGCACCATCTCCATCACCCAGTCGTCCGTCATCGCCGGATCCTCACCGCCCTGCAAAACAAAGGTGCGGAATCCCAGCTGATAACCATTCTCACAGCAGGAAAGAATCTCCTCCCGACTCAGGCGGTACCGGCTTGCATTTCGGTTGCTCCTTCGGATGCCGCAATAAAGACAGTCGTTTTTGCAATAATTGCTGCACTCAATGAGTCCCCGCACATACACCGCTTTTCCGTACTCTCTTTCCCGGATGCAGCGCGCTTTTTCAAAGAGGTAGTCCGCCAGCTCCGGTGAACGTCCCTCGATCAGACTGACCCACTCATCCTCCGTCAGGGACTCCCCCGCTTCCAGACGGTCAATCAATCTCTTTAATTCTGTAATCGTTTCTATCTGTTCAGCGCCTGGACGGACCGCCTCCCGCCACCAGTCAGACGGTCGAAGCCCCGCGCGTGTAAAATCTGCCATTCCGTCACCTCGTTTTCATTCCTGTGCTTCCGGCGCCTTCGAATACAGCGCCTTCGAAGAAATCCCCCGCAGCATCCCCAGCTTCCCGGACAGCGCACTGATCACATCACCCGGCGCGTCAATCACAACGCTGATAATATTCACGTTCCGTTTGTGGTAAGGAATCCCCATCCGCCCTACGATATACTGCCCGTACTGATGCAGCACCTTATTCAACTCTTCCGTATCTCCCGTCTGATCGACCACAATACCGATCACGGCAACTCTTGATTCTGTCTCCATGTTTTTCCCTCATATCTTCCTGTTTATCTGTCCAAATTTTTCTCTCCAACAGATACCATTTCAAATATCTCCGCTAAAAACCATGCTGCGATCCTGTCCTGCAAAATCTTCCATCCACAGGCACCACTTTTTCCAGCCCCGTCTTTCTATAGAGCAAATGGATCAAAAAGAGCCCGCGCAGACGCGGACTCCATCCATCTCAAAAAGGGTATACGAATCTCCATGAACCGCTCCCCTTTCCTTCAAGACCCGTCTCAAACGTCAGCATCGCTTTTCACCACTTCCAGCATCACCGGAACACTCGATTATTTCTGTTCCATTCCTTTTTGAAAGGTATCTACTGCCTCGCAAATCGGAATACTTGATAAAAGCGTATCACATTTACTGTAAAATTGCAAATAACACTTATATGCTTCCCCATAAAAAACGGGCGTCGCCGATTTTCCACTCCAAAACCAGCAACGCCCATCTTCCATTTTCCTAATTATTTCTTACAGAATCTTCCCATACCGTCCCAAAAAGCTCTTCGTTCTCTCATTATCCGAAGCAAACACCTTCTCCGGCGCGCCCTCCTCGACGATGAGTCCGTCTGCCATGAAGATCACGCGGTGGGAAATATCTTTCGCAAACGCCATCTCATGGGTAACAATCACCATCGCGATGTGCAGATCCGCTAACGACTTAATAACCTTCAATACTTCTCCCGTCAGCTCCGGATCCAGTGCGGAGGTCGGCTCGTCGAAAAACAGAATCTTCGGATTCAGTGCCAATGCACGGGCGATCGCCACACGCTGGCACTGACCGCCGGAGAGCTGGTACGGATAATAGTCCTCCTTATCCTCCAGACCCATTTTTTTCAGAAGCTCGCGCGCCTCTTTATAAACCGTCTCCTTGTCGCGCTTCTGCACATGGATCGGCGCGTCTGTGATATTTTTCAGCACAGAATAGTGCGGAAACAGGTTAAAATTCTGGAATACCAGACCGTACTGGCTGCGGATCTCCTTCATGTCCTTCTTATCCGCATAGCTGACCTTGCCATCCGCGCCCGTCCAGGCTGCTCTCTTTCCTAAATATACGATCTCGCCGTGATCCATCGTCTCCAGCATCGTCGCGCAGCGCAGAAGCGTCGATTTACCCGAACCGGACGGTCCGATGATGGACACGATCTCGCCCTCGCTCACACTCAGTGAAATATCCTTTAAAACCGACAGATCGCCGAATGATTTTTCCACATGATTTAATTCTAACAAGTTCATTTTCCACATTCCTCCCGCTTCTATCGGTAATAATCCAGCTTTTTCTCAATCCATTCCATTGCAACTGCCACAACCAGATTGAAAATGTAGTAAAAGACGGCTGCTGCTACAAACGGCATCATATTCGTCTGGGATGCCGCCAGCGCCTTGGCGATTGAGAACATCTCCGCCACGCTCAACGTAAACGCCAGAGACGTATCTTTTACCAGCGTGATGACCTCATTCGTCACCGACGGAAGAATCCGCTTGATTACCTGCGGCAGGATGATCTTGAAGAAGGTCTGTGCCTTTCCATAACCCAGAATCTCCGCTGCCTCATACTGTCCGACCGGCATCGACTGGATGCCGCTGCGGTAAATCTCGGCAAAATATGCCGCATAGTTAATGACAAAACCGATGAAGGTAGCCCACAGACGGTAACTGCTGCCGACTTTGATGCGGAACAGATAATACGGTCCAAAATACACCACCATCAGCTGCAGCATCAGCGGTGTGCCTCGCATAATCGAAATATATACTTTTACAATCGTCTGGATCAGCTTGTTCTTCGACATACGCCCGAACGCGATCACGAGTCCTAACGGAAGTGAAAATAGCAGTGTGATCACAAAAATCTGTGTGCTGACTGCCATACCACCCGCAAGCTGTGTAATCATCTGCTGGAGTGTCATCTTACCCATAATTATCCCATACCTGCTTTCTAAAATGTAGATTCGTTACTGTTCACGCATACGTGCCCGGTAACGGAATGTGCTGTGACTTCACAGTTAAACACATAAACCGCGAATGGGGACTGCCATGAAATCATTCACAGCCGTCCCTATTCCTATTATTTAATAATGTTTCGTTTTTACAATCAACAATTAATTACTATTTGCCGATGGTAGTTACGTCTTTGCTAAACCATTTCTCAGAAACTTCCTGTAAGGTTCCATCCTCTGCCATCTCTTCCAGAGTGCTCTGAACTTTATCTCTTAACTCGGTGTTGCCCTTCTTGAAGCCTACGCCGTATTCTTCCTCAGAAAGGGAATCGTCCAGAATCTTGAAATCAGCGTTTCTCTGCTGAATCTGATAGCCTGCTACGATTACGTCCATCGCAATGGCATCAACGGCGCCCTGCTCCAGATCCATGAATGCGGTGTTGTAATCAGCGGTTGTCAGAAGCTCCTTGAAAGTAGCGGTCAGTTCCGGTGCCTCTTTTAAAGCTGCCTCTGCGGAAGAATCTGCCTGAACCTCTACGATCTTGCCTGCCAGATCCGCCTGGCTGCTGATATCCGAATCATTGGCTACGACAAATACCTGCTGGTTTGCCATGTACGGCTCAGTCCAGGTGTAATCATCCTCACGACCCGTCATCGTAAATCCATTCCAGATGCAGTCGATATTGCCGGACTCAAGCTCCATATCTTTAGAATCCCAGGCAATCGGCTGTGCCTTATATTCCAGACCCAGGCGTTTTGCAACTTCCTGTGCCAGCTCCAGGTCAAATCCGGTGTACTCGCCGTCATCGCCTACAAATCCCATCGGCGGGAAATCCTGATCAAAACCAACAATCAGAGTGCCGCCGTCGGTTGTCTTCGCCTCTTCTGCGGTGGTTTCCTCTGCCTGGCTCTCAGCCGCCTCTGTGTCTGCTGCGGTTGTCTCTGCTGCGCTGTTGCTGCTGCCACATGCGGTCATGGAAAGTGCCATTACTGCAGCCAGCGCTGCGCTCACAAATCTCTTTTTCATAATTGGTGTCCTCCTCATTTTCAGACAGTGGAAGCCGTTCTCCCTTTGCCGGTTTCCGTCTCGCTTTTTAATATGCTACCATATTAGCATACTAAAGCGTTTTTGTAAAGCACTTATTTTTGAAATCTGTCTTTTTGTGTAATAGGGAATTCCATGGAATTTCCTATTATACAAAAAGGGATCCCACATGATCTCTCACATGGAATCCCAATCATTTTTATCCTCAATAATTGAGTGGAATTTGAGTAAAAATCTTTTTTTACCCTTAAAAAAACCTTATTTTACAAGGATTACTCGCAAACATACGGCATCAGGGACAGATGTCTTGCTCTCTTGATAGCTACAGTCAGAGCTCTCTGATGTTTAGCACAGTTGCCAGTGATACGTCTCGGAAGGATTTTTCCTCTCTCAGATACGTATCTCTTTAATTTATTTGTATCTTTGTAATCGATTTCGCCGTTCTTCTCGCCGCAGAATACACAAACTTTTTTTCTTCTACGCATACCGCCTCTTCTGATCTTGGAAGCGTCTGTTTTATCGCCTTTATTGAATGCCATTGGTCTTTCCTCCTTCACACACATCAGCCTGATGGCGCTCTCGCGCACTCCGTCCGCCGGGGGACCGATTCCCGAACCTAGTTGAACGGAAGGCCTTCGTCTTCTACTCCATCAGGAATATTCATGAATCCATCGCCGATTGCGCTGGACGGAGCCGGGCGCTCTGCCGGACGGTAACCGCCGTCGCTGTTGCCAGATGCCGCATTCTTGCTCTCTGCAAATTCCTGATCCTCTACAATCACTTCTGTCGTATATACTTTCTGGCCGTCACGATTGGTATAGCTGCCAGTCTGAATTCTTCCGGTTACTACGAGCTTGGTTCCCTGATGAAAATACTTCTCAGCGAATTCGCCTGCTCTGTCAAATGCAACACACGGAATGAAATCCGCTGTCTGTGCGCTGTCGTCTCCGTTTCCGCCTCTGCGGCCTCTGCGGTCTACTGCCAGCGTGTATCTGGCGATTGCCATAGCTCTCTCGCCCTGAGAGTATCTCACTTCCGGATCTCTCGTTAATCTGCCCATCAGAATTACTTTATTCATACGATCACTCTTTCTTTATCTACTCTTACGCATCCTGTCTTACGCATAAGTATCTGATAACCGGCTCCATGATGCGGATGTGGTTCTCCACCTCATTCGGGCATACGGAATCAGACTCGAAATGTACGAAGTAGTAGAATCCTTCTTTCATTTTCTGAATCTCGTAAGCAAGTCTCTTCTTGCCCCATTCATCAATGTCAGTTACTGTACCGCCGAAACGTGTGATGTAACCTGTTACTTTCTCCATCGCTGCGGCTCTCTCTTCGTCCTCGAGTTTTGCGCTAAGAACAACTGCTAATTCATATTTGTTCATGCTCTTTCTTACCTCCTTGTGGTCACTGACCCCCTGACTCCAGCAGGGAGTAAGGATTTTTGTGTTATATATTACCGAATATCTATGATACCAAAAAAGGAACGGCTTGGCAAGCACTTTTTCGAGATTTTCTATGTAAATTTTCTCGTTTTTTCCGGGCTTTCTGCCCCTTCTTACTGCATTCTTTTACTGACTGCCAGATCATGAAGCTGCCTGCATCTGTACGCCCACCCGCCGCTCTTATTCGGACTTCTCTCCCGCTTTTTTCAGTCCTCTGGTACTCTTTTCCACCAATGGTCGTGCCATCATCACCTGATGCCCGCAGCCGGCACATTTCAAACGGAAATCCGCGCCGACCCGCAGGATCTCCCACTCATGGCTGCCGCACGGGTGCGGCTTTTTGAGTTTTACAATATCTCCAACCTCGTATACCATTTCCTCTCTCCCCTGTTACTACCTTATACTCCGACCGCGTCCCCCAGCACCTTCCCGATGCTGTCGCTGATAACCAGATCCGCCTGACCATCGCGCGAGGTCGCTGATTTATTGATCAGAACCAGTTTATTTCCATGATAATAATCAATCAGCCCCGCTGCCGGGTACACCACCAGCGAGGTACCGCCGATGATCAGCATATCTGCCTTGCGGATATGGGCAATTGACCGCTCAATTACCTCATTGTCCAGTCCTTCCTCATACAGCACGACATCCGGCTTGATCACGCCGCCGCAGCCGCACTTCGGCACGCCCTTCATCTTCAAAATATCATCCAATCCGTAAAACCTGCCGCAGCGCGTACAATGGTTGCGGAGCACCGATCCGTGCAGCTCCAGCACCTCTTTGCTGCCTGCTGCCTGGTGCAGCCCGTCGATATTCTGGGTAATGACCGCTTTCAGCTTTCCTTCCTGCTCCAGCTTCGCCAGCGCCAGATGCGCCCGGTTCGGCTTTGCATTCGGGAACAGCATCTTATTGCGGTAAAACCGGTAAAATTCCTCTGGCTTTCTCATATAAAAGCTGTGGCTTAAAATCGTTTCCGGCGGATAGTCATACTCCTGATGGTACAGCCCGTCCGTGCTTCTAAAATCCGGGATATTGCTCTCGGTCGAAACACCCGCCCCGCCAAAAAATACAATATAATTTGACTCATTAATCCATTTTTTTAATGTGTCTGTCTCTCCCATCTGACGCACTCTCCTCTCCTTTTTCTGAAAACATAAAAGCGGTTGCTATTAGTTTACATGAAATCAGCACATTCTCTATCCTATACAATTACAGCACGCACTCTACACGATCTCATCCAGATACACGCCGTTCACCGTATCCACCTGTGCCAGAATCTCTGCCAGCCCCTTATTTTCAAGCTGTCCGCCCCAGATTTCTTCCGCTTTCCGGCAGCCAAACAGCCAGCTCACCAGCTCTTCCGGCTTCGTCTCCAGCCATATGGAAACATTTTCCGTGCAGCCGCAGGTATCCGGCTCCGGTTTCCGCGCCTTCAGGCTGGAACCTGTCTCCCCAATCGTCCAGACAAACTCACCGTTGTTCATTTCCAGAATCGGATCATTCATACGGATGCCCAGTGTGAGCATACGTTTTTCTTCTCCCTGCTGCTCTGCCTGTTTTAAGCCAAATGCCGCCAGCAGCGCCCCGATATTCGTCAGGCGCGCCATATTCCACGGCTTCTCGCCCGTCTTGACCGTGTATGCGTCCTCCGCATACAAAAGCCGGTGTTCACGGACTTCCCAGCCCCAGTAGGCATCCAGGCCAACCAGCCTGCCGTCCTGTTC
The DNA here is from genome assembly GCF_003480955.1 of Clostridium sp. AM27-28. Classification (NCBI taxonomy): domain Bacteria; kingdom Bacillati; phylum Bacillota; class Clostridia; order Eubacteriales; family Clostridiaceae; genus Clostridium; species Clostridium sp. AM27-28. The sequence continues at coordinate 18,431 of NZ_QUJT01000011.1, read as the reverse complement.
CAGAAATTCCAACGTGCCATTTTCAGAAGCCAGCTCCTTGATGAGACGGCTCACATACGCCGCATCCCGGCGCGTATACATCTCATACCGTGCGCCCAGCCACTGTTCCATATAGACGGCAGCCCGCCCGCAGTCCTCCGGAGTATCCTGGCACACCGTGCGCGTCAGCGTCTGTTTCGCCTTCTCGGTCAGCTCATAGGATGCCACATTTCCGATGAAGGTAAATCCCATCGGCGCATACACAGCCGGGTTGACCGGGACCAGATACGTGATCGGCTTTCCGGCTGCCTCCTCGTCGTGAAGCATTTTCACAAATACGTCCCGGAAATGTCCTTCGCGGCGGCGGCTCTCCTCGGTCGCCACCCCGACCAGATAATCGAGCTTCCAGAGGCGTCCACGCAGCTTCACCGCATACGGATTGTACTGCACCATCGAAATCAGAAGTCCATTATCCTTTTTCACCAGAATCTCGTTATCCTTCGTCTTTTCCTTATAATAATACTCGATAAAACTCTCCGAATCTTCCGGGAAACACATATGCCAGAGATGCTTCGTCTCGTCCTTATCCTCCGCGTCCAGATACGTCAGCACACTTCCCGCCGTCGTATTGGCGATCTGCTCCGCCCAGTGATAGCCCTTGCTGCCGTTTAACAGCTGTTCTACCAGATATTTGCGTGCATAATCCGCCGGATAATACGTCATTTTCGCCTTCCGGAGTCCCTCTAATCCCATATCGTCCTCGCGGTTGACCCACTCAGCCTCAGGAAATTCCTCTATCAGGAACTGTCGGTTGATAAACTGGTACAGACCGTTGATCTCCGGGTTTGCCTTCTCAATATGGATAACCGCCATATGTTCCACCGGATTGTAGCTTCCGATCGTAAATGCCTCCATCTGACCGTCGATATACACGCCGCCCATGTGGATGCTGAATTCTGAACAATTTTTCAGAATATCGTGAATGCCCTTTACCTCATAATCGAGATGTTCCTCGACCTCCTCGCCCTTCTGCTGTCTCCAGCGGTCCAGAAAAACCCAGACATCGTGGCTGTCCGAACAGCACAGACGGCGGTACTCATAGCGCCCCTCATATTCGCGCTTAAATGCGTTGACGCGGTTTTTCTTCTTATGCAGTTTCTTTCCCGCCAGGGAACGCATCGCATCGCCGTTGTAGAGATAATCCCTCGAATCGACCTGCTCTTCCACCAGATATTTGTCCTCCGGCAGATTTAAATATTTCACTGCATACTCATCCGCCAGATTGATAACCAACGGATATCCCAGTTCTTCATTAAAATACTCCTCAATCGCCGCAAACGCCCCCGGCAGGTCTTCCTCCCGGCACAGCGGCATCGCGGAAAAACAACGTCCTTCATTCTCCATCAGCCATAAAAGCGCCTTATTTTCCCAGATTGCATAGCGGACATTATAATAATCTTTCCAGACATAGCTCTCCAGAAATACGCTGTCGCACGTCATATTGTGGCGCATCGCGTAAAACGGAAGCATCTCCTGGATACTGTTAACTTCAATTTTTTTAAACTCTAAACTCATGAAACCTCCTGTGTAAAATCAAAGTGGGTTTTATTTGCCTTCTCATATTATACCATAAATACTAAATTCAGCTATCGCCTTTGGCTCTGCTTCATTAAGTATTTAGGTATGACTCGCACTAAGCTCGAAAACACCTCGCTAAGTGCTCATATTATACCACAAATTTCCTACTTAAAAACAAGGATTTTCTTCCCTTGACTCTATAATTATTGTAGACATTATAGTTATTTCTGATAAACTATACTCAGAAAATGATTTCTGCGGCGTTTTCTTTCTGACGGCCGACGGCAGAGTCATCTATTTTTACCAGAAAGACGAGGATTTATTCATGGAAAAGAATCTCACCTCCGGCAGTGTGCTGAAAACAGTTATCTATTTCTCCTTGCCATATTTGTTATCTTATTTTTTACAGACACTCTACGGCATGGCGGATCTGTTTATTATCGGGCAGTTTGGAGGCGTGGATGGGACGACGGCGGTCTCGGTCGGCAGTCAGGTCATGCATATGCTGACGGTTATGATCGTTGGTCTGGCGATGGGCGCAACGGTTCTCATCGGACGCGCGGTCGGCGCGGGTGACCGGAAGCTTGCGGCGCGCGGCATCGGTAACACGATTTCCTTATTTGCAGGTCTGTCCATTCTTCTGACCGGACTTCTGCTGACGGCGGTTCACGGCATTATCAGGCTCCTGTCTGTCCCGGAGGAAGCGGTAAACGGCACCGCGGCATATCTGATGATCTGCTTTGCCGGCATCCCGTTCATCACCGCCTACAATATCATCAGCTCTATTTTCCGCGGCATGGGCGACTCCAAAAGTCCGATGTATTTCGTTGCAATCGCCTGTATTATCAATATTGCGCTTGATTACCTTTTAATGGGCGTGTTTTCGCTCGGTCCGTCCGGCGCGGCGCTCGGCACGACCCTGTCACAGATGTGCAGTGTCCTGATCGCCCTGGTCGTAATCATTAAAAAACGGATGTTTCCGGGTTTTCGTCTCCGTGACCTCCATCCACATAAGACTACCATAGCCTCCATCCTGCAGGTCGGAATCCCAGTTGCAGTTCAGGACGGCTTTATACAGGTTTCTTTTCTGGTTATTACCATGTTTGCCAACCAGCGCGGATTAAATGATGCGGCGGCGGTCGGAATCGTTGAAAAGCTGATCGGAATCCTGTTTCTGGTTCCATCCTCGCTTCTCTCCACGGTTTCCGCCCTCTCCGCTCAAAACCTGGGCGCCGGAAAACCTGAGCGTGCCCGTCAGACGCTGCGCTACGCGATCTGCATCACATTTTCTTTCAGGCTGATCATCGCAATTGCCATGCAGTTTGCTGCCGGTGCCGCCGTCTCCCTCTTTACTGATGAGGCAGAGGTTGTCCGGCTCGGAACCCAGTATATGAAGAGCTATGTGCTGGACTGCATGATCGCCGGTATCCATTTCTGCTGCAGCGGTTTCTTCTGCGCCTGCGGACTGTCCGGGCTGTCGTTCCTGCACAACTGCATCTCGATCGTGGTAGCGCGCATCCCGCTGGCATGGCTTGCCTGCCGCTATTTCCCAGAAACACTGTATCCGATGGGACTCGCAGCGCCGATCGGATCTCTCATCTCCGTTGCCATCTGCCTGATTGCATTGCGGTGGATTAGGCGGCATCCGGAAAAGCTGGTTATGAATTTACATCCAGTTGAAACAGAATAAATGCTGCATTCCCATCTGGATCTTAAAACTTCCATCCGCCAGTTCAACAAGCCTCTGACGGAAACAGCGGTCTGGCTTGGAACGGTTGGTGTCGGCATTTCGCTGAAAGCTCCCTCCGTTCCGGGCACAGACAAATGGCAGGAAACTACCTGCATGGTTGTCCGCTTTCGCGGCAGCCATCAGGAAGCTCCTGCCCCCATATAAAACTCTTCTGCAATTTATCTGGGAGCATTCTCTCCCCATCACCGGATTCTACCGTGAGATCACCCGCTTACTTTTCCCGCATCTCCAGCAGTCTCCACGCCTTCTTATTCTGGACTTCCAGCACGGAACCACAATATTCACACTTTTTCAACCCCAGCTTCTGAATCGGTGCACCGCAGTTTGGACAGATAAGCGAAACCGCTGCCCCTGCTGTTTTCGCATCCTCATAGACATACACCAGTTCCGTCTCATAAACTGTCTGAATCAGATTCGAATGCAGTTCTGACTGCATCTCAGGCGTTTTCTCATATTCAGTCATTTCCTCATACTCGACCGCCGACTCACACAGAATCCGGCAGAGTCCTTTTTCCTTCTGATAGCGGCTGATGACCGTCCGGTGGATATGTACCTTCTGATACTCTTTTTCCAGTTTTTTTCTCAATTCTGTCTCGATCTGAGTCTTCCACTCGCTCCAGTTAAACTCCGGGAAATCTTTTGCAATCTGCGGCAGGCACAGCCGGTCCATTCCCGCCAGCGAACGCGGTTTGGATGCGTCTGGCTGCGTCAAATCACCTTCCGATAAATGCTTTGCCACATACCGAAACACCTGTACCTCCGGCGTACTCGCCAGCTGCCGTATTTTCCTCTTTATTTTGCGGTAAATCCACCAGACAAGCGCTGCCGCAATCAAAATGCCAATGATCCACCCTATCGTTTCTGTCCGCACCGCTGCCTCTCTTTCTATGTTACTGCACACACACGTGACCAGTCACTTTTCTTTATCTCTATTCACACGCATGGCATACCACAAGCTGATTTTGCCGCTCCCCCTTATTCCAGAACGGCAAAATCCACGCATGATACTTAAACCTGATACTCCTTATTCCGCCTTGCTCGCAGCCTTGTCGCTCATCGCCTTTGAATTTACCATGATCCGCAGATGGGACCCTTCGCCGCATTTGCCCTTCTCATCGTTTACTTCAATATCAAACCACATTTTCCGGCGCTCAATGCTGCGGAGTTTTGCAGTCGCTGTTACCTTCATTCCCACCGGCGTCGGCGCCAGATGGCGGCAGTGAATCTCCGCTCCGACCGTCGTCTGTCCTTCCTCCAGATACGATTTCGCCAGTTCCAGCGCTGCCGCCTCCATCAGGGCCACCATATTCGGAGTAGACAAAATTTGGGAACCTGCGCTTCCGATTCGCTTTGCCGTCATCTCATCCGTTACTTCCCAGGTCAGGCTGTATTCCTGTAATTTTTCTGCCATTTTCGCTTCCTCCATATTATAAAATAATTTTGTTGCGGCTATTTAAAATGCCGTTTCGTGAATGATTCTATTATAGCAGAAGATGTGAAAATCGGATAGCGCATCTTACTTTACAGCGAATCACACAGTTGAAATCCCGAAAATCCTTGTAAAATACGGCTTTTCAGGCATAAAAAAAGGAACCATCTTTCGATGATTCCTCAGAGGCGACAACCAGATTTGAACTGGTGATCAGGGTGTTGCAGACCTTGATCGCCAGTCTCTGGAAGCCGCATAAATACTACGTTCCCAGACACGGTGCACTCATTTGGTGCCCTATTGGTGCCTTATTTTTTATAATTGGACAAAATCTGTCGCTGTCATAATCTTCGGATTTGTTACACCAGACTCTAAGAAGTCTTTATCTCCCGTTAAAAGTACATCTGCATTTGCATGAATCGCCGCCCGAAGAATCGGTCGATCCTTCACATCCCTTATCTGCTCTTCCGAACTATGCTCTTCCAGCGGAGTAGGAACAATCTCCAGTGTCATTAATGACAATGATAAAAATCGTTCCAAAGCTGATATCTTTTTAGGAAATTTTCGATTAAAAATTCTCCGCATCTCATCTATGTTTTGTTCACAGACAAGTCCGTGATTCGGATACGTTACCGCCTTCACAAATGCCTTGAAAGGTGTACCCGTACTGCTAAGCGCTGCCGAAATGAGAATATTGGTATCAATCAGAACTCTCATTATGCCTCACTTTCCGCACGAACCTCTTTTACCAAGTCCATTACCGCCTCATCCGATGTAAGCCCTGCTTCTTCTGCCTCCCCTGCCATCTGTGCCTGTAACATCTGCATTGCATAAACGGCTGAATTAATGAGTCTAACGCTTCCATTCTCTACAACAAAGGTAATTCTATCCCCGCTGGAGACACCCAAAATTTCACGTACATCCTTTGGAATTGTAACCTGACCTTTCGCCATTACTTTCGCATTATCAATAAATGTATTCGCAAGCATAAAAACACCTCCTATTTCAAAATAGGGAAAGTAGGGTTTTCCCTACTTTTATTATATACACTTACTTTCAAAATATCAATATTTAAATTTTCCAGTTTTTGCAAGACGATTTTCTGCCAGCCGCATCCCAATCTCGTCAACAAATGCCTTTGAAATTTGTCGCGACTGTCAAAAAATCTTCTTGCAAAAAGTAGGTGTAGATAATTTCATCTCATATAAAAGAAATACATTTTATTTCAATGCAACCAAACGCTTTAATTTATCTTCCTCCTGCTGTTTCTCCTCTTTAATTCTATACCAATTTTCATATCTTTCATTGAGATCAATCGTATCATCCAACAAATAATAAACCGGAACCGTCCTTTCAAATCCGTTATCGTTAATCAATGTTTTTGTTTCTGATGACTCGACATATCTAAGAAAATAGGAACCTGATTTTGAAAAAGGATTTTTTTGAGACGAATAGAAAACAACCTTTTCATCTCCTATATCCTGCCCGTACATCGTATATGTCACATTTACACCTACCCATTCACTACCTTCAACCTGTCGATAACTGTCAACTTCCTTTCTAATATCGCCTGAAATGGTATCATCATATTTGGTTTCCAATCTTTGTGAAATGTACCATTCCCCTGTTGCGCAACTATCATACACCTTTGATATATCAAAACTTTTCTTTCCTATTTTTATACTTTGAACTTGCTTTAATTTTTCATCCAAAGTTTTAACCTGATTAACCTGATTGATAATTTCCCTAATATCTTCCACTCCATATAAGGTTTGGTACATTTCACAGTAAAGCTGCATGTTTTTAAGCCTCAAAACATCATTTTCCCGCATTTCTGTTTTCATTTTATCTAACAGAAATTCCTTTACCTGTGTCTCATCTTCCTTCTTCAATTTTTTTATCAATTTTTTATTTGATTCGTCAGACCACTCATTTACAAACTCTTGCATCCGATTTCTAAACTCTTCTTGTTTCGCAATGTCTGCTTCCCTGACTTTTTCCAATTTTTCCTGGCTCTCCCTTGCGGTCAATTCTTCCTGTTTCTTACTCTCGGCTGCTATCAACTCTTCCTGTTTTTTACTCTCAGCTACTATCTCCGCTTCCCTTTCCTTGCTTGCAGCTACGATTGACTCTTCCAGATTCCTGCTCTCAGCTTCGGCTGATTCTTGTGCAAGGCTTTCATTTACCTTTTTCTTCTCATCAACATTATTCAGAATTAACTGAATTTTTTCTTGCTGTTCTGCTGAAAATTCATCCATTATCTCTGTTATCTTTTTTTCAAGCGCTCCGTCAAAATCCGCTATATCTGACAGCTTTTCCGAATATCGTTCTATGACTTCTTCTGCTCCTGAATAATCTTCCGAAACTTCCCATAACTCTATATATTTTTCCGCCACATCTTTTGTCACATCTTTATCTGCCTTACTATTTAACACTTCTTTTGCGGATGAATAATTTTTTTCATTCAAATATTTCTGATATTCTCTCTCCCATTTCGAATCAACAAACCATTCTAGAAATGCCATTGAATACAGAACTAGCCATGCCATGTTCCATATAAAAGCTATTTTACTTCTTATTTTATATCCCTTTTCTTGGTCAATTCTGTCTTTAAATCTCAGTATTGTCAATACTAATGAAGCTGGGTAAAATAAAAAAAACGTTAAAATCAACATCGGATATGAATAATACCATTTCTTTCTCTGTTTTTCCATAAAATCTTCCCTTCTTCTATATAGTACAAAAGAAGCGCTTGCCTCCTATTGAAACAAGCGCTTTAATATTTCTATGATGCAAATTCCATTAAGAGATATAACGCTGTACCAGCTCTAAAACTCCAGCATTTCTATTGGGACTGCTATAGTCCATATAAACAGTTCCATTTGCTTCATAGAACATCATATACATAGGATTTCCTTCTTCACGAATTTCATAAACCGCATCATAATTTGATATACTCCAATCTCCCGCGCTAGTACATGTATATACTGGAATATGCTCTGACTCACAATTACCTCCATAATAAACACATACATCACCAACTTCATCTGTATCAATATCCGAACCAACACTAAACTCGATTGTATAGCCAGCGCCTTCATACCGTCCTGCATAAGCTGATGGATCCGAACCATAATTACCCGCAGGTACTTCATTGGATACGGGTGCATTTTCTGTATATTCTTCAGCAGGAACTGTCGCTGCCGTCTGTGTCTGATACTTACCAGAAAAATATCCGCCTGTAATTTCACTTATTCCCTGATTTTCTATTACGGATGCCACCATTACTAATGTGAGCACATCTGTTCCTTCAAGATTTTTATAAGAACTATATGCTACTGGCATAGCTACAACCCTGGCAAAATCCCCTTCTACTATTTGTGTCTGTTTTCCTATATAATAAATATAATAGCAATTTCCATTTACATCATATGAGTTTAAACAAGTTACATAATCATATGGCGAATCCCCTTCTCCAAAATTTTCTTCCCATATTTGCTGCACGGTCAACTGCTCCATAAAAGCAAATCTGCCGGATATATCTTTTGGATTTTTTATCATATGAGAATAATCTAAAGTGGTATCAATATATTGTGATAACTCATCCAGACACTCATTTGAAGCAGGGAACAGTTCCAAATGTGATTGAATAAACTCCGTTTGATTGCTAGATAGTTCAAATTTAGGGTCTACCGTACCTATATTTGTTATTGTGCCAATAATGTCTAACTGGCTTTTCGAAGTTTTTAACCCATCCGCATTCTTTTCGCTGTTCAACTGTTCTTCTGCACTCTCAGCCTCCGGAACTTTTACTGTTTCCTCCGACTCTTGTGGGAAACTCAAAGCGATAACTATCACAACCATAACTACCACGGCACCTATACCCAGTAATATTTTTTTCAATTTCCCAAGAGATTTTTTCTCTTCATCCTTTTTTTCATAATTTTGAGAAACTATCATATTTTCGGTCTGGAAATTATCTAACAACGGGTTTCCGCATATACTGCAAAACCGTTCGCCTCCTGTTAATTTATTTCCACATTTAGGGCAATAATTAATTTTCCTATTTTCCACGCCATCTACCCCCTTATCTTAATTTTTGAGTCACAATTCGTACAAATCTAATTAGTATATATTCTTGTTTTATCTGTACTACACGAAGAAATTAGGCTATTTTAGCCAAATATCTTTCTATTGCAGTCTTATACTCTTGCATTGTAATTCTTCTACGTTTTCTCATTACTATCACTATTGCCTCATCCATAATTGCTACCCTTGCATATCTCCTAGGTTCTCCAGATCTAAACATATTCTGCAATATTTGCTCTAACTCTGGATGAGCAATCGTATCATTAAGTACCTCATCCCTTTTATAATCCATATACCGATTCCTATCACCAATAATATCAAAATAATTTGCATATAATACTTTCTCCTCCGTTTTAATAAAATTCTCCCCTTCTAAAACTAATAAATTTCCTCTTGGGCATTCGTTTTTGCTTTGGTAACCCCCTCTTCTTTAGCTATTTGCATTACTCTCCTTGAACTCAAATTCAAATACCTAGATATTTCTTGTATTGACTGAACTCCATAATTTTCACATATGTATTTCTGAACAAAACCCTTACTGTATAATTTTTTAGGGAACGTAATGGTTGTTCCATTATATTGCTCGTAAATTTTCAATATCGTATTTTCGTCTGTTATTGACAATAATTCACCATATATTCCTGAATATCGCTTCATACGCTAAAGCATCACCTCTTTATCCACCATTTTATCTCTATTGAAGAGAAATTATCATTTGAAATTTTCATCTATATTTTTCACATCCAATCTCAACACACTTAATAACAAAAAATCAGGAAGACTACTTTTACCTAGTCTCCCTGACTTTTTCATTTTCTATGCTACCTTAACCGTAAACCTGCTACTTTTCCTACTCTGCACATACTCCCGATAGACCTCCGGCTTCTCTTGCTTCAGACGTTTTATATCCAAGCGTTCTGAAGCAATTTCCTGCCACACTACCCGGTAATGTTCGCTGTTTGCCTCCCCGCATCCATCCATAAACACCTTTACCTCCTGCTCAATCTGCGCCTTTTCTCTCTCCAGTTGTTTCATTTCCGCCGAAATATCCTGCCTGCGGTTCAATTTTGTTTCCATCGCCGCTGACAGCTCTCTTGTTTCCGTCTTTTTGAACCGATGAAAATATTCTTCCAGCACAGCGCTGCATGATGCAGAGCCATCCGGTTCTGGCATCCGTCTTACCAAGATATGATTGTTCCAGAAATCCTCTTCCAATGCTATCAGCTGTTCTGCCATTTCTTCATCCCAGTCAATCCGGGAATATACAAATCCCTGTCCCAGTATAACCGCCGCGATATACCAGGTACGTTTTCCAGTTACCGCCATGTAATGAATACACTGCATCAGATAATGCATAGGAATCGCTCCATTCTCCCATTTTCCCGCATTGTAGGCGCTTACCGTCTTACACTCCAAACCTGCATCTTCCCCCACAAGCAGCCGATCCACATCCGCATACATAAACGGGTGCGCTTCGCTCCAATACATCTTATTAGAACGCCGCACCTTTTTACCTGTCTCTTCTGTAAACCGCTGTGCAACATAATTTTCCAAATCTCTCCCCTGCCGCATTGCTTCATTATCTGATAAATCCAACGTATCCGTTGTCTTCTCCCAATAAACCGCCATTGGACTTCTATATGGATTCAATCCACACATAGCTCCGGCGTCCGAACCTCCGATTCCTCCTTTCCGCAGCCTCAACCATTCCTTATGCTCCATTCCCATTGTTGATATCGTCTTACACATAACTATTTCTCCTTTCCTCACCCTATTTTAGGCAGCCGCTACGGGTTTCGACTTTTTCAGTCCACTCATCGCATCCCGGTAATGCTCCGGCTTCATCTGCTCAATCCTTTCTAAATGATAGCGTGCCAATACCTGTTCCAGCGAAATCCCTGTCCTCTCTAATTCTTTTTGTAAATCCCGCCGCATCTTATCTGACAGATGTGCTCTGGCTGTTTCAGACACTCTTCCTGGCTTGTTAGAAGAAGTTCCTGCTGACTGCTTTCTAAATACGACGCCTCCTTTGGCGTTACAGATCTCCAGACTTTCTATTTCCCGGTTTAATGTGTAGCTGATAGCTGACACCCGAAAATGTTCAGATGTTATATATCTTTTCCCATCATATGAAATCGCTGCTTTCTCTACCGGAATCCAAATGAACGGAGCCGAATATAGCTCTCTCCCAATTCCCCAGTTGACACAGGCACGTTTGAAGCTGTCCGATGCCTGTCCCTTTTCTTTTTCCGTGTAACTTTCCGTCCCTACATCCTGCTTGGCTATCCATTGCTGTTTCTCGGCATCCCACACCTCTACCGTACAATACAGATTTCCGCCTATCTCCTGATGCGTCCTTTTCCACCCACATGGAGAAAAGCATTCATCCAAAATCTTTTGATCCACACGGGCATCTTTATATAGAAGCAAACTCAAGCCATTTTTCCCTATACTTCCGACCCTGCATTCAATTTCACTGGCTTCTAAAAGACGAATTTTATTTCCGATCATGTCTCATCCCTCCTGATTTTTCTCAAATGGGCAAAAGAAAAAGAGTACCCGCTTCTGGACGGATACTCTCATTTTTACCACTATGCCGTTTTTACCATTTCATACGCCTTATCTATCATCGCATTCCCATCCACTGTCCGGGCAAATAAATTCTCCCGGTAACCGCTCCGCGTTCTCAGCGGCTTGGCATGAGTCGCAAAATCAGATACCGCATTGATAAAACGATATGCGTTCTTTCCTATATGCTGTAAATCTGGCGCATCAAAATACCTCGCTTTCATATCCTCTTTCATACGCATAATATTTTTTACCTGTTGTTCCGACGGATTCAGCAGCAATGGGAACATAGAATCTATGTATTCCAGCACCTGACGATCGGATAATTTCTGTTGATTCAGATAATCAATCGTCTTTCCCAGTTCCGCCATATATTTATCCGCATAAAGCAGCGTGTTCTTCGCATCTTCCAATTTTCCCCGGATATCTCCCGTATGATTGGTCGCCCAGCACCGCTTCGCCGTTGATAGCGCCAGATTCAACGTATTCTGGCACACAACACGAATTGGTGTCATAGCTGCCTTAATTGCCCCGCTTCCGTCATGGCTGTTCATGAATACCAGATACGGCGTAATCTCATCCCCACTGATAATATAGCGGGTGGGAAGTTTCGCTAAAATCCAAGTCCGGCGACCATTCTGCAAACTGCCCGCCGTTTCATATGTGACTCCCTCACCAAGTAATTCATCCGTAAAAGCAAACGCTTCTTCATTCTGGACTACCTTGTAGCGGTCACTTACCACACCTAACACCTGATTATCTGTCTCTCTTAAATTCGCCCGAAATCCCGGAACGGTGATCCCTTCCTCCGTCACCAGATTTTTCTGAACCACTCTCCAGTCCAGACCAGCCAGTTCTAACGCCGCCCCCGATGTTGGTGCTTCTTCCACCATGGTTCCCAGACCATGCCACGGTTTCGTTCTCGTATAAAACATTGTCTCCACATTTGCTGCCATCTTAGTTTCCTCCTTCCAGTCTGTGTGCCAGCCAAATAATCAGCTGTGCCGATGCTTTTCCCATTAGTTTCAAAATTTGTGCTCCTGTTTTCATTTTCTATCCTCGCTTTCTGATTTTCTTTGATTCAAACAAATGATGTATGATTTCAAAATCGAAGAGTACGCAACAACCGGAGGGAAAAACACTCATATAAACCAATGGGGACTACCACAACCCAAATTATTTTTTGAAAGGAATGATTCTATGTTCGAGCAAACACCAGATATCCTGACCTTTAAAGAATGCCAGGAACTCTTAAAGATAGGAAAAAACACCCTGCTGGATTTACTCCATAACGAAGAAATTGAAGGCTTTAAAATCGGCACACGCTGGAAAATTCCTAAAGCTGCCGTGCTGGAATATATTTATCATAAATATTAAAGTATGTGCCGATGTGTCAATGTGCCAGAACTTTTTTACCTTTTTATCTTTTCCATTTTGTATTAATTAAAATACAATTTCCTTCTGTCCGCGCCCATAATTATCTAAACCAACCATTTTTACTAATAAAATCAATGTTTTCCCGGAACATTGGCACATTTTTAACGTATTTTTTTCCTTTGTCTATCAATGCGTTTTCTTCTTCTATCCGCACATCTAGAACTACAGCATATAGAATTAGGATGTGTCGCCGCAGGATAGAAAAATTGCTTACAGTTTTCGCATACTCTCAAATATGTTTTGCTGTCATACGTATATGCTAATGCCAGCATTAACGCTTGTACCATATTAGCCCCATCAGGAACTAATTCCATTTCCCCATTTTTCCGAAATTTTACCCTCCAGCTTACACTATCCCAAAAGAAAGTACAGTATTCTTCCATAATGTGTTTCGAAAAATCTTTCCAAAATTCTCTGATTAACTCCCTTGTATTTTCCTTCTCCCTCCATCTCTTCCCTGCTAAAGTAGTTGAAAAATTTAATTTAACATCTTCCCTGAGCACAAAATTCATACACCCATTTCTGTCGCGTATTATTTTATAAAGGCTCATATCTTTCCAATCAATCAACTTAGAAAATTGAATCCACATAGACTCTTTACCTACATTTTTTATTCCATCCTCACAAAAAAACCTAACAAATAACTCTTTAAATTCTTGCTTTATACGTTCCTCACTATTTCCACATCTATGCCACCGCATAAGTAATTCCATTAAAAAAAATAATATTGGTGTATCCATCTCATAGTTCGTATCCTCCGGCATTTCTAAACACTCTAAAATACAACTTCCTGTTAATAAATTCATAATATCTAAAAAAATAGTTCTATCATCATCCGTCTGATTCTCCTTTTTAGTTTGAGATAGATTTTGGGTGTATACTTTCTTATTCGCTCTATTTAACACTGCAATTACTCGTTTAATAAATTCTGTCAACTCTCTCATTGCTGGCGTATTGACTCCCGTTTCATCTAGCAGCGGTTCGGGGAAACCATACATAATTAAAAAGCGCATAATCGACTCTTCTGTTGAATAATCAATTTTTAAAAATTCCTCCAGCAATTCACTCCTTCGACTTTTATAGTCCCAATATATTTTATTTTCTTCCACCGGGTCATTCGCGCCAACCTCACGCCATAATTTCGCACGATATTCATTCGTTAATCCTATTTGCATTAAACCCTCTCCTTACTAGTGATCATTCTCGTTTTCTTGTCTATTGGTTTTTTATATACAAATAGATCACTCATATGGCATGATAACACTGCAAATGGTTTTTAGCAAATCATTTTTCAGAATTCTGACATAGGCACCACATATTACGTACGTATACAAATAAAACAAAAGGAGGAATGGTAGCGCAGCTCCGGAACTGTGCTACCATATAAAAACTATGAATGAAACATCAAACGAAACAAGAAACGCCTTTATAGAAGGCGCAAACAAAGCAATGCAACCTAAGAATTCTGATGTTTTTATCAGGATTGACAGCAGAAAAGCGACTGCCAAATTAGACGTTTATAATCACTCAGAAATAGGCAATGCCTACATCTGTATCAAGCAGAACCACTCTTCTATGATCTGGTCTGTTCAAAACGGAAGAGGCATATCCGCTCCTGCTACCTTATGGATATGGATTAAAAGTCCTCAAAAATTAGGAATTGGGATTGGAAACTCCAAAACATCTGAAGCGCAGTTTATTCTGAATAATGGAAAGGACTTTTTCTTCCTACAGGATTTTTCCATTCATGGGTTCATTGAAAATCAAGAATATGGTCTAGCATTTTTCTTTTCTTCTGATAAACAGGTTATTACACAGGACGAGAATACCAATAACGGATTTTCTCCGATTTGTGCCTTATTGACCCTGTTTATGCAAGATAAAGATAATTCAAGTATGAAGGAAAATAAAAATGGACATGAAAATGACTACATGGACCCATCATTCAGATAGGGGGTGGAAAACGCAAAAAGCAAATTCAAAAATTTGCCAATCAGAAAATGTTTCCGAAAATATGCAGGTAGATCTTACTGAAGATTTTTCTCAAGCGTTTCCCGATACCGAATATACAGAAAATCTATCGGACGATCTCTTGCTGCCCACGGAACATAAAGAAAATACTCCGAGGAAAAAAGCAAAAAGGACGGAGAAAACACGGAGACTTGGTAACTGGTCAACTAAAAAATTAAAATTCGAATTTGATGAAGATGATTTTTTCCAAAATCTTATCGACTCATCCAGTTCGCCAAGCGAGGATGAGATACCAGTAAAACCTTCTCCGAATCCTCCGGCAGAAAAAATAGCACCTGTATCAGCGCCGCAGCCTACGGTAATCCCCGTGGTACCCCAAGCACTGATGTCAGGAAAAAATAAATCTTCAATGAACATAGACCAGATAGCAAACGCTATTACCAATGCTCTGACTATCATCCTGCATGATAACTGTCTTTATTATTATACAGGTAAATGCTATCAGATTATTGAAGATTCGGAAGATCTTCTGAGGATTGTCCGCTCGAAAGTCAGACAGGACGCGTTCTCCAGCTATTCGAAGAAAAAATTTGACGATTTATTTACCTATATGCGGGTAGACGAACGCCTGATTCCAGATGATTATGAGGAAAAGCTCCAGAAATCCGCTGATTATGTCAGTCTCAAAAACGGTGTCCTGAATTTGAAAAAATTGAAACTTCTTGCTCATAATAAGAAATTTCTTATTTTCTATTCACTGGACGCCGACTGGATAGAAGAGCCTGAAAGCCAGAGTTTTGATGGATTCCTATCTACTATAAGCGGTGGGAGTCCTGAAATTAAAACTCGAATCATAGAATCCCTGGGATATTTGCTTTCTTCCTGTAATAAAGGGAAATGTTTCTTTGTAATGGGAACCGCTCCAAACAGTGGTAAAAGTACGTTAGGCGAATTTCTTCAAAAAACGCTTGGCAATAAACTGGTTACCAGTAAATCCATTGCCCAGATTCCCGGACGTTTTTCGATGGGCGATATTCAGGGAAAACTTCTCAATCTATCTCTGGATCTCCCTAAAGGAAAATTTACCCCTATCGTCGTGTCTATCATCAAACAGATTACCGGTGGGGACAGCATTTCAATAGAACGAAAATATGACAAACTGCGGGATATTCACAGCACAATGCGCTTTCTATTCGCAAGCAACTATCCCGTTACGATTTCACGTTCTGATGAAGACGATGCTTTCTGGGAACGTATGGTCGTAATTCCTTTTCTTTACACCATAGAAAAGGAAGACGCAGATACAGAGCTTTCCCGTAGGCTTCTACAGGAAAAAGACGCTATTATATCCATCTGCCTGCGCGCTTTGAGCAATGTAGTCAATAATCATTACATTTTCTCTCCCTGTGAAGCCGCGGACAAGATAAAAGAACGCTGGCGGTATCAAGAGTGTGACTCTATAGAAAGTATCCCACTATTTGTAGAAGAATACCTGGAGGTCACTGGAGAACCGACCGATATGGTTTACTCCCGACAGTTATACGAGATTTATTGTAATTTCTGTGAGGAGTCCGATTTTTCTCCCCTGCGCTACCACACGTTCATCAGCTGGTTTTGCTCCAATATCAATGGATGCTCTACCAGAAGGCGGCATGAAACAGGGAAAAATCCAATGGCTGCTCTTGCAGGTATCCGGGTAAAACAATGGGCTGAGTAGGCAACAGGTAAATTTCATTTTTTAGATTATACATCATATCTGTGAAATACACAGAAAGGAGATTTTGATATGGTTTACAGCAATTTATATTCATTTTCCGACTTATTAACGATCTTTCCATTTGGAAAAACAAAGCTCCGGCAGCTACTGCTCGCAGGTGTCCTTCCGGTTGTGAAAGTCGGTCGCCAGTATGTTACCAGCGATGAAGCAATCCAGCGTTGGGTTCTGGAAAATGCAGGAAAAGAAATTTTATATTGATTTTTAACAGCGGCGGATTGTGACACCTGTTACTCGTCACAATCCGCATCTTTAGACGAAAGGAGCACTAAAATGCCATCTACTACAAGTACCCGAAAAAGAAAAGGCGCTGGAAACATCCAGAAGAAAGCAAATGGTTCTTATCTTGGGCGCATCCGTATTACCGGATACGATACATATTATTATACCGGAACCTCTGAAAAAGATGTTCAAAAGAACCTCAATGAATTTTATGAAAAAACACAGCGGCAGGAAATAATTGCGCGCAAGGAGACCGTCAACACCTATATCGAGCGATGGCTTGAAAATGTAAAACGGCACACTATGAAACCAGCTTCCTACGATCGTCTGGAACGCACTTACAACCGACAGATCAAGCATGCTCCGGTAGGTCGCAGTCAGTTAGGAAGCCTTACCAGCATGGAAATACAAGCCTTAATCAATTCATACACATCATCGTTAGCTTATTCAACTCTAAAGAAGGTCTATGACCTCCTGAATAATTGCTTCCGATATGCTGTTGCCGTCCGTGATATCGGGTACAATCCAGTTGACGGGGTACAGCTCCCCAAACAGGAAAATATGGCGATTCAGCCAAAAGAAATTGAGATATTATCAAGCGAAGATTTAGCAAAACTTGAAAAAGCGCAGTATTGCCTCTATTCAAGCGGAGAACCGCGATACTGGTACGCTTCCGCCTATGTGCTAATTGCCAATACCGGGCTGCGCTCCGGCGAAGCACTCGGACTGACATGGGATAAAATCAACTTCAAAGCCAAGACACTGACCGTATCACAAAATGCTTCCAGAATCAAAAACCGTGATGACATCAATGCACATGGAAGTAAACAAATTATCGTTTCTACGAAAACCCGTTCTGGAACTCGCCAAGTTCCCCTAAACGATAAAGCGCTGGCTGCCCTTAGCCATCTAAAAGAATTGCACGACCGGAAACGGATTCAAAGCAACTTCGTAATCTGCACATCAACTGGAAAGATGGTGGTTCAAAGCTCTTTCTATCACATTTTTCAAAATATGCAGCGGTCGCTTGGCATAACGCCTGTAACAATTCACGCACTGCGCCATACATTCGCCAGTCAGTTGATAGAAGCCGGTGTAGACATTAAGGTAGTAAGTCAGCTATTAGGACATTCCTCCGTGAAAATCACTTATGATACCTACGTTCATACCAGCCTGGAGCGTGCATTTTCTGCCGTACAGACTCTGGTATAGCCATCCAATAAATGGCTGAAAAATTTGGTGCCCTATTGGTGCCTTATTTTTCGTTCAAGAGCAGTAAAAAATGACTTCTAACGGAAATTTACAAGGAAATTTTCTCATGGATATTTCACAGCCAATCAAAAGTCTAAAATCCCGGAAACCCTTGTAAAATAAGGCTTTCCAGGCATAAAAAAAGGAACCACCTTACGATGATTCCTTAGAGGCGACAACCAGATTTGAACTGGTGATCAGGGTGTTGCAGACCCACGCCTTACCACTTGGCTATGTCGCCATAAATGACCCCAACGAGATTCGAACTCGTGTTACCGCCGTGAAAGGGCGATGTCTTAACCGCTTGACCATGGGGCCAGATATTAAATTAAAACTCCCCGAGTAGGACTCGAACCTACGACAGCGCGGTTAACAGCCGCGTG
>NZ_QUJT01000010.1:0-160611 GCF_003480955.1 Clostridium sp. AM27-28 | reverse complement strand
GCCAGAGATGAACTTGAAAAAAATAAGGATTCCATGAACGAACTTGAGTGGATTGGAAAAAATTTATAAAGCACACACCAAATTCCAGTTTGACGAACTGAATCCGAAAAACATTAGGGCGCAGAGGAGATAGAATCCTTTGCGTCCTTCCTTTTTATACAAGGGTTGACATCGTTACCAGGCTTGGTGCAGGGAGAATAATAATGGTTATGCAAGGACGGCCAAAGAGTTCCGGGAACAGCTTGTTGCACATATCGGAGGCACATTTGCTGATATTACGACTAGACAGAAGGGTAACACCTATTATAAAGACCTTACAATTACGCAGGAGACAAAAGAGTTGTATGCAAAAGAATATGGTTATGAGGAGACTGATTTCTTAGCTGGGTAGCAGTATGGGGGCAGAGGTAGCAGTACAGGTAGCAGTAATTTTCACAACTGCTGCCCAATCAAAGCCAGTAAATACAAGGGTTTTTGGATATTGGTAGCAGAAGGTAGCAGACTTTTCAACTTCTAAGCCGAAAAATTAAACTTTAATGCAGAAATATATCGGTATATGAAAAAGAAGAATTGTGATTATTATTTTGTGAGAACTGCTACCCAAAGTTAATTACTGCTACCCGCAGATGAAGAAGGGAGAGAAGTGGATGTCAAGAAGGGACACAGCAATCCGGGCATTGTGTAAGAGCCTTGGAGAGGATTACAGAGAAAAACAATAAATTACGCAGGAGGAGTGAAAAACATGAAACACAGGATTTTTTATGGTTCGGATTTCAAATTAAATGATTCCGATAAAAAGATGTTTTCAAGAGATGGATATGAATGTAAGGCTTTATTGCAGGGGAAGTCTGGAATGCCAGTGGCAGTATCACAGAAAATGGACAAGGATTTTCCAATATGGAAAGTGCAGTATGGATTTTCGTGTCTGGTATTTCCGACTTATGAAGATGCAATGGACTTTTGCAGAGGGAGATTCACAAGAATAGATGGAAAGGCGGTGTAGAAAATGCAGACGATAAGATATCATCCGTTAATTGATGGAGACACAGATGGAAGGGAGAAAGTTCCGTTGTTTTTTTCAACGGACGGGGAGACAATCCTGCAGAATAGCAAACTGTATCTGTCGGAGATTATCCCTAATCATTACAGACTTTATTCGAAAGAATCAAAGAGCCGGAGGGAAACGGATCAAATGATAATTCATTGTCCGTTGTGTGGAGACACATTAAGACAGGTGATTCAAAACTACGATACAAATAAACTTGGGCTGTACACCTGTGACAGGTGCAGACGATAGAAAGAGGGAGGATTATATTATGGTATTTCCATTAGTAAAAATGAATAAGGAAGGAACCTTATTACAACCGACAAATTCATATTATTCAGAGGAGTATGCACAGCGAATGTGCGACTTATATCTGACGGATGAACTGAATCGGGATGAAACCGGGAAAATAAGGAAAACTTACAGACTTCATGCGAGTAAAGACCACAGCGAGGAGATGGCATTTGCTTATGAAATCCATTGCCCGAAGTGCGGAAATTATTTGAAACAGATTGGGAGACAGTTGACATTTAATACGCTGGGACTTTATAAGTGCCCTGTGTGTGACAGAAAGAAAGGGGGAAAAGAGTTATGGTAGATAACGTACAAATCACAGGAATATGATATTGAATTCTGGAATGCAATGAGAAATAAGGAAGTAAGAGGAGATATTCTTGCTAAAGGACGGGATATCAGTACGGGTACTTATAGCATGCCAACGGTTGCAGCCGGGAAGGTTATGAGTGAGATTGAAAAAGAATCTGATTTCAGAAAGATTGCAACAGTTATCCGTGCATATATGACTGGCTATAAACTCTTTGCGAAGGACTGTAAAGATAAAGCTGAGTTCGTAGCAGAAGGTGCTACAATTCCTGTTTATGAAGGCGCAGGGGATTTTAATGAAAATGCGATTGGAAAGAGAATAGTTAATATCGACCACCAGTTACAAAGAACATCGGATATGCGGTATATCATAGAAACTACAAAGACGGATGCCGGAACAAGGAAACTTCCCATTACAGAGGATGTAGCACAGATGTTTCAGGCAATCATTGAGGACAGAGTACCACCAAAGGTTGAAAAGGTGATTGATGGTTATAGCGGGTTTCTTTTCTACGATGAAAATGATATGCCTTTGGTGGCAATGCACTGGCAGCACCGATTCAATCACATGGTCGGCAGGTACAATGACATTTACCGGGTGCAGATGCCGAATATCACTCCTCATGTTTGTAGGCATACCTACTGCTCCAATATGGCAAAATCAGGAATGAACCCGAAGACACTGCAGTACCTCATGGGACATTCAGATATATCGGTTACGATGAATGTGTACACGCATATTGGCTTCGATGATGCGGAGGAAGAACTGAAACGGATGGAAGAGTTCAGAAAGGCACAGGCAGAGATAGAGAAGAAAAACGATACTAAAGCGGTATCGCAGAAAATGTTTAAAGTAGTGTAGCATTGTTACTCGGCAGAGACGCTCCGGTTATACTGGGGCGTTTTTTTTATGGAAAAATGATAAGGGTGACGATATAATATGTTAAGTAGCGAAAAGTAACTAGTGGTAGTATTGTGAGAAAGAGTTGCTTATCGTACTTGTGTAAAAAATGACAGGATAGATTTAGAATGATGTAGAATAGGAAGGTGTTGTTTGGATGGGTGTAACAAATAATGTTTCTATATATTTCCCGGTATATAAAAAAATAGAAAAGGAGATACAAGAATTAGCATCTGCTATATATTTTTGTGATGAGCAAAAGAATGTATTTTCGCTTGATATTGCAGATTTGATTGTTAGATGTCTAGTAGAAATAGAATCTATTGCAAAGGATATTTATAGAATAGAAAATGAGGTGGAACCAGATAATCCGGGTGAATGCTTTAAGTGGATGGAACAGAACTGGAATATATCAAAGAAAAAGGTGGTTGTTATTTCTCCATTTTTCCACTTCGATGAGATGAAGAGCTTTTTTCCATTTGATTATAAGAATAAGTCCGAAGAAGATTATTATTCTACATATAATGCAATAAAGCATGACCGAGTGAAGAATATCAGTAAGGCAACATTGTATACACTAGTTCGAGCGTTAGGTGCATTATACATATTAAATATTTATTTTAAAAATGATAGAATTCAGCTGAAGGATGATAATTATGCGGCACATGTAGATAGAACATTTGGTTCAGAAATTTTTTCAGTAGATATTGCGCCATGTAAAGATATTGTTGTATTGAGTTCTGAAAAAAATATAATACCAGAACAATGTATATACAAAATCATTAGAAAAGAATCAGATTATGCCTTTTCGTTATCTTATAAGAATCAATTTGGAGAGGTTTGCTCATCCAGTTTGGTTATGACTAATAAAGAATTTCAAGATTATGCAGCATCATGTGTAGGAAAGGGAATATGTACCGAGGAGTTTTGGGATTTTGTGGCAAAATTTTCGGGTATGACGGCCGAAAATTTTAAGGTAGGCTTCTTGAAAAATAATAAAGTTAGTGAGTTTATATCTGTGAGAGCGTATAAAATGAAAGCAACTTTCTGGGCTGAGTTGAATAAATAAAGTGAGAGTAGGAACGAGGATAATTATGGCAAATTCAAATCAAACATTAAAATGGATAAACAGCCTTGAGGATAATAAGATTATATTTGATGCTGGAATTATTGATGGCTCGAAGAACAGAGGTATTTATGGTATTTTTGCGATTGATATTATTAAAGGAACTGAATATTGTGCGTATGTTGGAAGAGCAGTTAATATTTATTCAAGATTTTTAATCGGTAAAGAAGCGCATTTTGTTAAGCTGAGAAAAGGTGAATTAAAGAATAATAAAATTATAGAAGCATTAAATGATAAGTGTAAAAGAATAGAAGTACGTGTGCTTGAACCGATAGAGTTCAAGTATGTAGACTATTGCAGGGATACACAATTAATGGCTTCGAGAGAGTGTTATTATATAGACTATTATCAAGCGCTAAATCAATGTTTAGAGCAATATCCAGATGGAAGTAATATTAGAAGGGAAGTGTGGAAAGAAGAAAAAATCCTTAGTAGTAAGAATTCTCCTTTTACTACTATTTCTACTACTAACAGGTAGTCACAACTTGCTCCATCTTGCCGTATTCTGCCAAGATGACAGGTTAAGAACACATTTTACAAACATCTGGAATTCCTTGCAAAACAGGGCATTTCCGGGCAAATTGAGGAGAATGATAACAATGATAAAAATACTTTTCATCTGCCACGGCACTCCAGTTTTATGATAATGCATACCTTCGCAGACTGGGGCAGAGTACGGCATAATATGGCAGAAAGCCTTGGGATTACTACGGTTTAGACTACTAAGGCTCATGACTGCAAGTGGGATAAAGGCAAAGATGTTGGGAGGATTTTTTAGTAGTAAGGGACTACTTACAGGCAATGTAGTAGATTTTTATTGATGGAGATGTGGAAAAATTATAAAAAGTATTGCATGTTTATTGAGGGTTGGATATACTAAATGCAACAGAGTTGCCCGATGCTCTTGTGGCGTTGGGGACCAAGCTGAGACTTGTGCTCAGCTTTTTTACGTTAAAGAGAGTTTTTGTAAAATATTGAAGAACTCAAATTCTGATTGAGATTTGAATGACTATATGATAAAATAAAGAATAATTTTTTATTTCGGTATAGGAGAAAAAACTATGTCAGTAAGTTACAATAGGCTTTGGAAACTTTTGATTGATAAGAATATGAGTAAGACACAGCTTATAAAGGATGCTAAGATTAGCACAAATGCAATGGCTCATTTAGGAAAAAATGAGGATGTGCGTGTAGAAGTGCTAGTTAAAATATGTGGAGTGCTTAATTGTAGCATGGATGATATCATGGAGATAAAAGATTGATTGTCTGAGTCCAGCTTATTGATCCAATAACGGAGTAAAATTATATACATGTTATTGGAAAGACTAAAAAGAGGTGATTTATATGCTAAAAGACAAAAGCTTGACGTATATCTCGTTGTTTAGTTGTGCAGGTGTTGGATGCTACGGTTTTAAGCAAGAGGGTTTCCATTGCATTGCAACGAATGAACTTGTAGATAGAAGATTAGCAGTACAGAGAGCTAATAATAAGTGTGAATTTGAATCCGGATATATAAGTGGAGATATTACACTTGAAAGCACCAAAAAGAAGATTTATGCAGAAATACATAGATGGAAAAAAATGGGTAATGACAAGGTGGATGTGGTAATGGCTACACCTCCTTGCCAAGGAATCAGTGTAATAAATCATAAGAAAAATGATAAAGATATTCAAAGAAATAGCTTAGTAATAGAATCGTTAGAAATCATTGAGAAGATAAAACCAAGGATTTTTATTTTAGAGAATGTTCAGGCATTTGAAAAAACATTTTGTGTTACAGATAAAAATGAAGTAATGCGTATTGGAGATTATATCAGAAAACGTTTAGGTGATGAATATACCATTTCGAGCCGGATTTTGAATTTTATGAATTATGGTTCAAATTCGTCAAGAACCAGAACATTGGTTATCGGTGTGCATAATAAGTATAGAAATAATATTTCACCATATGATTTATTCCCCCAATATAGAAAAGAAAAAACATTACGAGAAGTTATTGGTAGTTTCCCAAGACTTGAATGGGGGGAAATTTCACAGGATGATTTCTATCATGCATTTCGAACATATGATGAGAAAATGCGTCCGTGGATTCATGACTTGAAAGAGGGTGAATCTGCATTCGACAATGAGGATATAAAGAAACGACCGCATAGAGTTATTAACGGTAAAATTGTAGAAAATGTAAAAAAGAATAGGGATAAGTACACACGGCAAAAATGGGATAGATTTGTTCAGTGTGTGCATACGAGAAATGATCAGTTGGCGGCACAAAATACTGTGCATCCAGATCAGGATAGAGTTTTTTCTATACGAGAATTAATGGAAATGATGACAGTTCCACATAACTTTAGATGGATGGACAGGTCATTGGAAGAATTAAATCAGTTAAGTATTACTGAAAAGAGAAGGATATATAAAGAACACGAGGTTAATATTAGGCAATGCTTGGGTGAGGCTGTTCCTACTGCGGTAGTGAAACAAATTGCTCATAATATTTCTAATGAACTTTCTAAGAAGAGATATGAGTCAGTTGCAATAGGTACTGTGATAAAGGAGTATCAGCTAACAGATAAGAAAGAATTAAAAAAGTTTATTTTATCTGATCCATTGCAATTAGGAATATCAGGACTACAGAGAGTGGTAGAATTATGTAATGCAAAACGCAATGAAAATGCAGCGTTTTATACTAATAAATTTATGATTAGTGAAATAATGGATGCCTTACCGGAATTTTCGAACGAGACACTTAGAATTATTGAACCATCGGTAGGAGCTGGTAGCTTTTTGCCTTTATTAATTGCTAAATATGCGTATGTGCCTAATGTGCTAATAGATGTCATTGACATTGATAAAGATAGTATCGATATTTTAAAAGTCTTAATTTCAAAAATGTATATTCCTAACAATGTGCATATTAACATTATATGCAAAGACTTTTTGAAATTTGATGCAAATGAAAGGTATGATTTGGCTGTTGGAAACCCACCTTATGCAAATCTGAAAGATAAGTCAAAGGAAATGCAGCAAAGGTTGGCAGAAAATGTAAATACGGAAACAAATAATTTAGCGGAATTTTTTTTGGAAAAATGTTTAAGAATAGCTGACTATACCGCTTTGGTTCTAAACAAGACTATATTGTCCAGTGGTGAATATAAGCCAACACGTGAACTTTTGAAAAAGGTCTGCATTGATAAGATTATTGATTTTGGACGTTACGGTTTCAGTGAACTTTCAATTGAAACAATCGCATTAATGATTGATGTCAAAAGAAAACCGGGAAAGACTTTTATAAAAAATCTGAAATACAATATTTTCTTAAATCAAAAACAAGAATATATTACAGATTCACAATTTCCATATTACATTATATATAGGAATGATGAATTTGATGCAGTTGCTGATAAATTGGAGTTTGGCATTTTCGATGTATTTAGAGATAGGCAGATCACAAAGAAAAATACTGTTTCTAAAAATGAAGAAAATTGCATAAGAGTAATAAAAGCAAGAAATATTTTGGATGATGGGACAGTAGTTGATATACCGGGATATGATATGTTTATAAATTATAAGAACAATCAGCGATTGACAGCAATGCAGTATGTTAATGATATGTCGATTTATTTAACACCTAATATGACATATAAACCGAGAGTAATTCGTAATGTCAAGAATGTTGTTCCGGATGGCTCGGTTGCAGTTTTATGGCCTAAAGATGGTAGAAATATTTCAGATGAACAGTTGAGTTTTTTTGCAACAGATGAGTATAGAAAATTTTATTTTGTTGCACGAAATATGTCTACACAATCTATTAATGTAGATAAAACAAGTGTATTTTTTTACGGAGTGAGGAAAGATGACGAATAATCTGATAAAACAATTTTTGGATGAACATGATTATGATGTGAGGAAAACACATAATGGAAGATGGATAGACCAGAAGTGTATTTATGATGAAGTATGTTTTGTGTCTGACTGTATAGTAGACTATTTGTTAAATGGCGGGAAAGAACCATTTACATCACCACTTATATGGCATCAAGATTATTCTATTAAAAATGTCATGCATGTTTTTGGTAAACCGGATCCTACAACAGATACCGTAATTGATGAATATAATAAATTTTTTCGTCAACCAATGAAGATGTTAGCTGCAGCAGGAGTTTTAAAAGAAGAAAAGAAAGGTATTACTATATATTTTTCTGTAGAGAATAGGGACATGCTTGAACATATTGCTTTGAGAGAAAGAAATGCTTTTGATTTTATGTGCCTATATATAGAAAAAGTTTTGAAAGATAGTGGAATATGGGATCCGTTTGCTTCGTTTTTTGATGAGCAAACGAATGAACAATATGATAACTTAAAAGCACGTTTTTCAGAATTTTGTATCGAAAATACTCCAATAGGTACGGAGGTAGAGGCTAATAGAATTTTTACAACAATATTGAATCAATTGGCGTGTAATTATCATAAAAAAGGCACTGCGCGTGGTAAGATGTCAAAAACAATAATAACTTTGGATAAGATAGCATATAACAAGCCTAATTGGTATGACAATCTTACTGGGAAAGAAAAGAATGTTTCCAGAAGAGATTTCAGTGAAATGGATGAAAGCACGGTTGCTGATAATACATATGATTATATGGTGACAAGAGCGATGCGAAATCTTCGTGACTTCATTGAAAGATATTATAATAATGAACCGGAAGTTATTGATAGATATTCAATAGGACAAAAACAAAGTGCTATACACCATATTTTTCCTAAGAGTAGTTTTCCTCGTATTGCTATGTATATTGAAAATCTTATAGCATTAACTAGTGCACAGCATTTACAGGAAGCGCATCCAGGAGGAAATACAAGGAAAATTGATAAAGATTTTCAGTATACATGCTTGATTTGTAAAGCGGATCGTATAAAGAAGAATATTGAGGGAGAAGCAGGAATACCAGTTAAGTACAGTTTTAGCGATTTTATGTTTGTGCTAGATGTTGGACTTTCAACAGATTATTTTGAACAACTTGAAGAAAATGATTTTAATGCTGTGTTGGCAGGCATCGAAGCAAACTATTCATAAAGGAAGGGGGATCCAAATCTCTACAACCTTTCTGCCTGAAGACCGATGGCCCCCTTCGTGCGAATTTTCGCAGAATTAAACAGGGGGGATACCCACAGAATCCATATTATATGAAAATTTCCGCAGAATACCGCTTCTTTAGCCGATTTTGTTTTGCTGGATAATACCGAAATACGCATAAAAACCGTGTGTAAAACGATGGAAAAAGCACAGTTTTTATGCATATTTTCTGACAGAAATATAATCAGAAATGTCTTGCTATTCTGTGTTGTCAGAGTGATATATGTACTACCGAAAAAAGAAAGGCAGGTACATATTATGAAAAATGGAATCAGATTTACACTGGAACCAAAGCAAAGACCAAAACTGGCGAAGGAGATTGGCAAAATACTCGGAACAGCACCGCATTATGAGCGGGTGCCAAGCTGTGCATACGATATTGCAGGATACAGGCTGGACAAAGAGGGCGTGCTGCACATCCCGGAGGGAGTAGCGGTAGAAATGGTGGAACACTTAATTCGCCAGTTATGGGAACATGGGTTTCAGGACGATATGGAAATAACGGAAGAAGTGCCAGTGCAACAGGATAAGCTGACAATAGCGATTCTGAAAGAGAGCCTTACGGATACGGCATTGGAAAATTTACAGAAGATTATAGCAAATAAGCAGATGCTTTTTCAACGCGCATTTCAGACGGACAGCACAGAGATTGAAATTACAGATGAAAAAATAAATTTCACATGGTTTCCATACACAGTGGATGGAGATGATATTGCAGCCTACACGCAATTTATCTCAAGGCTGTGTGATATGGCAAGAGATGCAAAAAGGGTATCATCAAAGCCGACCGAAACGGACAATGACAAATATGCTTTCCGCTGTTTTCTGCTCAGACTTGGCTTTATCGGAAAAGAGTATAAGACAGCGAGAAAGATTCTGCTTAGAAATCTTATGGGAAATTCAGCATTCCGCTGCGGAGAATAAGGATAAAATGACATGGGGTGTCGGTGCAGACCGATGCCCTTTTTCTATGGAAAAAACAGTTGGGGCAACTTGTGGCAGATGATTTAGGTTATTCTTATAGAGCCTATATAGAAAATAACCTATATTACTTGCCACATCTTGCCCCAGTGTGAAAACAGCCGTGGTCACGCCCAGCGGTTATCATTTTCTTCCTGTATCTTTCTGCGATAAGCAGTGCGGGATTTTCTGCGGTTTCGTTCCTTTTTGCATTCTGGATTGTCACAGTATTTTTGGCGGTTTCCGTTTTTGATGAACAGACGGCCACAGCACTCACAAGTGGCAACGCCCACACGGTCGGCATAAGCAATGGGGTAATCTGTAGGGATAGATACATATTGCGATAGGGCGAAACGGGCAGTGTCAAAAACAGAGTGGAAATCCGGCATAACCTTCAATTCTCCATTTTCATCCAGTCCCAACTTCATAGTTACGCCATTCATTTTATTTAGGTAAGCTGATATTTTACCGAGGTGTTTCTGCATAGGAAACGAATTAAAATCTGCAAATTCATTCGTCCATGTGATCTGCGCAAGATCTGTGGAAACGTCAAGCCGTTCCAGACATTTTTTGAACATCAGGATGACAAGGGTATCCCGATACAGGCTTTCGAGATCTTTCCGCATGGTGTGAACATCAAAAGTGAAATTACCAAGAATGTTAGTGGAAAAATCCCAGTATTCCGTATCCTTTTCAATATCCCAACGATATTCTTCGATGTCCTCAGAGGCATAGTAGGGGTGTGCGTACTGCTGACACCAAGAAATGATATCATCGGCAGCAGTGTAGTCATCTTTTCCACGGATACTCTGGTACAGGTTATTCAGAGAAAGCCAGAGCTCATTTCCGTCCAAGCCGTATCCACGGTTGAGTTTCGGAACATCGCCCTTGCCCAGACAGGCGGTGATTACGATTTTTCCATTCTGTTCTGTCTTTTCATAGTATTTGAAAGTTGCGGTCAGCCGTGCATCCGCACTCATTTTCCCCAAACTGAAATCTTCGTTCATATTCTACCTCCATTCTTACCGATAGAACTTGCTTTCGGTACGAGTTTTTACCAATAGAAAATAGTCTTTGGTAACATTATAAAGTATACTGTGATAGAAAACAAGAGCAATTCATGTTTGGAATGCAGAGAGGAGGATGGCTATGGATAAAGTCACGATGAGCGTACAGGAAATGGCAATGCAGATGGGAATCAGCCTGAGCAAAGCGTATGCACTGACCAGAGAAGCGGATTTTCCAATCGTCCGTGTAGGCAAGCGGGTATTGGTTCCTGTTTCCGAATTTAAGGTGTGGTTATCGGCAAGAGCCACGGAGAAATGATACGTCAGAAAATAAGCGGGGAAGGAGGAGCACAGAATGTATGAGAAACTTCCGGAACAGTTGAAAAAAGACGGACGGTTCTGTCTGTGGAAATATGAAGAAAGAAACGGACGCATGACAAAAGTGCCGTATCAGACAAATGGCAGAAAAGCGAGCAGTGCCGATAAAAATACCTTTTCGGATTTTCGATTGGCAGTCAATGCAATGGATGGTTATGACGGAATCGGTATGGGTGCATTTGATGATTTCTGCATGGTAGATATCGACCATTGCGTGTTTGGTGGAAAGATGACGCAGATGGTAGAAGACATCGTGGAGAGAATGGACTCCTATACAGAATTCAGCCCCTCCGGCACGGGAGTCCGCATAGTATGTAAGACATCTTCCCTGTCTTATGATACGGGCAGATATTACATCAATAATCAGAAACTTGGTCTGGAAATCTATACAGCAGGTGTAACAAAGAAATTCTGTACTCTGACAGGAAATGTGATCCGCAACCGTGGTGTTGAGGAGCGAAGCACTGAAATTGGGGAAATACTGGAAACTTATATGCTCCGTCCGATTTCTAAGAAAAAGAACGATGTACAGGATATTCCCGGCAGTTATCTGTCCGATGATTCCGTGGTCCGCTTGGCATCGGATTCCAGACAGGGCGAAAAGTTCAAAGCCTTGTGGAATGGAGAAATACTGGAAGGAAAATCCCACAGCGATGCGGATATGTCGCTTGCAAGTATCCTTGCATTCTGGTGTGGCGGTGACACAGGGCAGATGGACAGACTGTTCCGAAAATCGGGATTGATGCGGAGCAAGTGGGACCGTGTGCAGAGTGGCTCAACCTACGGCGCATTGACGATGGAAAAGGCAGTGGCACAGGCATTGGATTTCTACCGACCTTATGCAAGGACATCAGCAGAGAGTGATTTTGATGATATGTTGCAGAAGCTGATAGAACTGAATGTGTCGGATAACAGCAGATACCCGTGGAATGACAACGGCTCAGGCAGATTGTTTGCTGATGTGTATAAAGATATCGCAAGGTATGTGCCGGAAAGGAAAAAGTGGTATGTGTATGACGGAACCCGGTGGATTCCGGACATTGGCGGACTGAAAACAATGGAGCTTGCAAAATCCCTTGCGGACAGTCTGGTCAGATATGCCCTGACAATTACCGATGAACGTATAAGAAAGGACTATCTGGAATATTCTGCGAAATGGCAGAGCCGGAATTACCGTAACACGTATATCAGTGATGCCCAGAGCGTGTATCCGATTGCAATGTCTGAGTTTGACCGCAATGTTTATTACCTGAACTGTCAGAACGGAACACTGGATCTGCAGATGGGAGAGTTCCATCCGCATACACCACAGGACAAGCTGACCAAGATTGCAGGGGCGGCCTATGATCCGAATGCAAAGAATCCACGTTTTACCAGATTTGTTTCAGAGGTGATGAGTGGGGATACGGAGAAAGCAAGGTTCATGCAGAAAAGCCTTGGTTATGGTCTGACAGGTGATACCCGCTATGAATGTATGTTTTTCTACTACGGTGCAACCACCAGAAATGGGAAAGGGACTCTGATGGAAAGCACACTTCATGTGATGGGAGATTACGGTTTGACTGTCCGACCGGAAACGATTGCTGCAAAACCGTCTGCCAACAGCCAGAACCCGACAGAGGATATTGCACGTCTTGCCGGAGTGCGGTTCGCCAATATCTCAGAGCCAAGGCGGGGATTGGTGCTGAATGAAGCACAGATCAAAAGCATGACGGGAAATGATACACTGAATGCCAGATTCCTGCATGAAAACAGTTTTGATTTTAAACCACAGTTCAAGTTGTATGTAAATACAAATTATCTTCCGGCTATTACGGATATGACACTGTTTTCGAGCGGACGTATCGTAATCATTCCCTTTGACAGACATTTTGAGGAATGGGAGCAGGAACAGAATCTGAAAGCAGAATTTTCCAGGCCGGAGGCAGCAAGTGCCATCTTAAACTGGCTGATTGAAGGCTACACCATCTTGAAAGAAGAAGGTTTCGCTCAGCCAAAAGCAGTAAAAGATGCCACTATGTCCTATCAGCATGACAGCGATAAGATGGAACTTTTTGTGGAGGAATTCCTGGAACAGGAGAAGGATGCGGAATGCCGGACATCGGCAGTGTATCAGGCATACCGAAACTGGTGCAATGACAATGGATATTTTGCGGAGAACAGCCGGAATTTTAACCAGGCACTTCGTACAATCGGTACGGTAGTCCGCAAGCGTCCGAGGGATGGTGGAGAAAAAACCACACTTTTAACAGGATATCGGCTCTTGTGCAGAGATTTCCTCTGCTGAGAAAAAGGAGGTATACATGGGAAAACAGAAAGCAGCACCACCGATGCGGTTTGAACCATCGGATTTTTCAACAGACAAGTACAGATGTGTGAATGTCATCAATTTAAGGGACAGATGCCCGGTCATTATTATGGCAAGCGAATCCTGTGACCCGCCTTATTACCGTGTGGTTGACGGGTCATTGGAGATGTTTTATCTGTCCTATTCTGAAGCAGTGGATTATTGCAGACAGAGTGGTTATATGACACAAAAATAATTTTTCAGGAGGTTTATTATGATTGACAGTACAGCTTATTATAACGATTTTTGGAACGAAATGAGAGGAAAACAGGCAGTTACGGACAGCCTTTATAACAACCGTGAAAGCAAGACAAATGCGTACCATCTGCCCGGAGAATCAAATAAAAAATATACGGCAGTACTACGGAAAGAAAGTGCAGTCCGTCAGCTGGCAACCGTTGTGAATGCGACCAGAAGTGACAGCCGTCTTTGGACATTTGACTGTGAAGGTCAGGCTGAATGGGGCGATATGGTCAATCTGGAGGGCATGGATAACGAGGACGATTTTCAGAGATTTGAAGTACAGGCATACCGATTGTCTGAGCTTGTCAGACTTGGATTGGAGTTCGCTTCTGACCAGTCCTTTGCCATAGAGGATTATGTAATCGGGAAAATGGCACGTTGTTTTGGCACAAGCGAGGAACAGGCGTTTATCAACGGAACAGGGGAAAATCAGCCGACAGGTATTCTGCACGCCACTGACGGAGCAGAAACGGGCGTGACGGCAGAGAGTGATTCTGCTATCAGCTATGATGAAATCATCAAACTGTATCTGTCCGTGGATAAGAAATACCGTAAACATGGTACATGGCTTATGAATGACGAAACGGCTCTGGCACTCCGTACCCTCAAAGATTCAGCCGGAAACTATCTGTGGAAGGAAAGTGATGAAACGATTTTCTCAAAACCTGTGCAGATTGTTGATTCCATGCCGTCTATCGGAAAGGGGCAGAAAGTAATCGCATTTGGAGATTTCAGCAATTACTGGCTCGTTCAGCGTTTTCCGCTGACTATCCGCACACTGAAAGAAAAGTTTGCCATGCGTGGACAGGTAGGATATCTGGGATGTGAGTATCTGGATGGAAAGCTGATCCGTAAGGATGCAGTCAAGGTATTTCAGATGGCAGCAGACTAAGCAGTTGGGTCTGTGGAAATACTGCAGCCCGTATGGAAGGAGGATTGCACATGGCAATAGAAAAACATGATATTTCTGGCAGTATGGAAAATACAATTGTCCCTGTAAAGGAAAAGTATACGCTCACAATCAAGGAGGCTGCAGCTTATTTTAATATTGGCATTAAAAAGATGAGAAGGATTGCAGAGGATAACCTTGGAACTGTGGCAGTTTATTGTGGAAACAGGTTCTTGATTATCCGTCCGAAGTTTGAGGAATTTATCCTTAATTCATCAGAAATATAATTCCTTTTATCTGCCGAAAGTAGTTGCTATTTCTGGGGAGTAGAGCGAATATACGATGAACCAATTAAACCCTTGAAAACAGCCACTTTCGGCAGAAAGGAAGTGTATTATGGCAAGACCAAATTTAGCAGAAAAGGATATATTGAACCCTTCGGAGGCAATTGACTATTTTGTCCTGAGCCGAAGAAAGTTTTATGATTTATTGAAAAATACGGATGGTGAGGATTTCTTGGCATACTACGGAGAGCGCAAGCTGATTCTCCGTGTTGCATTTGAAAAATATCTGCTGCACCATCCAGAGTTGAGGAGGCGAGGCTAATGGCAAAGGCAGGAAGAGGAGAGACAAGACGGGATTCCAAACGCAGAGTGCTGCGACCGGGAGAGAGCGTAAGAGCAGATGGAAAATATCAGTATAAATATCATATTGATGGAAAACCACATTTTGTATACAGTTGGAAACTGGAACCTACGGACAAACTTCCCAAGGGCAAAAAACCATGTCTTTCTCTCAGGGAGTTAGAAAAGCAGGTAAACACAGATTTAGATTTGCTTGTGAATATCGTAGACGGACAGATGACAGTCTGTGAACTGGTAGACCGATATTTGAAAACAAAGACAGGAGTAAGGCAAAGCACGAAACAGGGATATGTAACAGTGCAGAGATTACTTGCGAAGGAAGCATTTGGCAAAAAGATGATACGAAGTGTGAAAACATCCGATGCAAAGCTGTTTCTTATAAAATTGCAACAGGAAGATGGGAAAAGCTACAGTTCCATTCATACCATCCGGGGAGTGCTGCGACCAGCCTTTCAGATGGCGGTGGATGATGACATTCTGGTAAAGAATCCTTTCGGATTTCAGCTTGCCGGAGTATTGGTAAATGATGCAGTTACAAGAGAGGCAATCACAAAAGACCAGATGAGAAAGTTCCTAAAGTTTGTGCATGACGATGTGGTGTATTGCAAATATTATGAAGTGGTGTACATACTCTTTCATACGGGAATGCGAATATCAGAATTTTGTGGCTTGACGCTGAAGGACATTGATCTTGTGAACAGAACTGTAAATATTGACCACCAGTTGCAGAGAACATCAGATATGCGGTACATCATAGAAACCACAAAAACGGATGCTGGAACAAGAGTATTGCCAATCACAGAGGATGTGGCACAGATGTTTCAGGCAATCATTGAGGATAGAAATGCACCAAAAGTGGAAAAATCCATAGACGGATATAGTGGATTCCTATTTTACGATGATAATGGAATGCCACTTGTTGCAATGCATTGGCAGCACCGCTTCAATCATATGGTTGGCAGATACAATGACGTTTACCGGGTGCAGATGCCAAATATCACGCCTCATGTATGCCGACACACCTATTGTTCGAATATGGCAAAATCGGGAATGAATCCCAAGACACTGCAGTACCTCATGGGGCATTCGGATATATCAGTCACAATGAATGTGTACACACATATTGGATTCAATGATGCAGAGGAAGAACTGAAACGGATAGAAGAGTTTAGGAAAGCACAGACAGAGGTTGAACAGAAAAAAGAGAAGCCTATGTCGCACAAGATGTTTAAGGTAATTTGATATAGAAGATGGATGACGCTCCGGTATGGCTGGGGCGTTTTTTCTATGGAAAAGAAGTGAAAATGACGATATAATATAATGAAAGTTCTATGAGAAAAATGCACTTGAGGAGATATATCATGGGAGAATTTTTAATTAAAATTTTTGAGCTGTTATTGGGAGAAAATAAAGAAAAAAGGCAATATAGGTTATTTCATCTAAAATCCGTAACTTTTTTGTGGTTGATTTTGATTTTGTTTACCAGTAGGGTTTGGAATGTGCAGAAGTGTATTAAAGGTCTGATAAGCGAGAAAATACAAAGTATAATTTTAGATATTGCAAGAATTGGGGCACATTTATTTACAAGTTTGGTAATCATAGCATTCGTAATATTTGTTATTGCAGCAATTATTTATGAAATTATGTATAAAGTGTCTAATAATAATGAAAGAATAGATTATTTTCACAGGCTTAGGATAGGGGCATCATTCCGTTTTTCAAGCAGCCTTGAAAATGTTCTAATATTTCTAATGATGGGTTATGTTTTTGATAATAATTTTGTAAATGAATACACGGCTATTTATTCTCAATATTTATGGATATGTATATTTATTGCATGTGGGGTTGAATTTGTTTTTTCAAGTTCAATAGGTATTCTTAATAGATTTTTTGTGTTTTGGTCCCCATTAGATAAAAAAGATAAAGATTAGCATTATAGGATAGGAGTGAAAAATATGGAAGTGGATATAATTGTTCTTCCTAAGGATGGAAGCAAGCAAAAATTACAGATGGGAATGAAACAGGCAGTAAAAAATGTATTTAAGAAACTGTATAATAATCTTCAAGACGAAAATTTTGAGTTTGATTTAAATGAAGAGTGTGTAAATGTAAAATATCAGTTGTCGACAAAAAATGCTAATATGGTATTTGTAAAATTTGAATGCGAATATACATCGGCTAAATCAGCAAGGGTTTTGGACTGTTGTATAAATAAACTAATACAGGGAGAGCACAGAAAAGATTGGAATATTGTAATTACATATGATGAGGTCTCACAGTTGTATTGTTGTAAGTTAATGCCGCTATTTGGAATTTTTGAACGAAGAACTCGAGAATTAGTTTATATTACCGTTATAAAAATATTTGGAGTGGGATGGTATGAAAAATCCTTTAGTGAAAGTTTGCAAAATACATTGAAGGGTAAGGGGAATAAAACAAAGTTAGTAGAAGGTGCATTAAATGAATTGACGTATGAACAACTTAAAGAATATCTTTTTGTGCCGTTCAGTAGTCAAAATTTGTCAGAGGTATTAGAAAGTGAACTGGCGAAAGAACATATTCAAAGTTGGTCAAAAGAAGAGATGACAAGCATAATTGATAAATGTCGAAGTGTTTCCTTGTGGGACAGGTTCTTTGGGCAATATAAAAAATTTCAAAATTTCAAAGAAAAAATTGAAGAGTTGCAACCATACAGAAATACAGTTATGCACCATAAAAGGATAACACAACAAGAATATGAAAAGGTTAGAAAATCATTAAAAGCTGTTAATAAACTTTTGGTAGATGCTATTAATGTGTTAGAAGAGGATATATATACGGAAACACACTTGGTAGATGTTGTTTCAGCATTGGGAAATGTAATTTCTAATATTCTTGGAGATTATGTTCCAAAGTGGGTAGAAAGTATGAAATCTGCATTAGCATCATTTGGTAGAGTTGTTATTGAGGCTGCAATGCCACAGATAAATATCCCAGATATAATGCCTCAATTAACATTAGGCGCAGAATTGTCTCAGCATTTTCAAAGCGTATATAATGTGCCGCAAATTGGTAGCTCTGCAATGGCAGCGGCTAAGGCGTTATATCATAGTTCTGGAATGAAGATGGCAAGTGAAATGGCAGCACAGGCTAGTCGACTACCGACAATGCCCGAAATAACAGGAATTAATAATATTATGGCGACTACGGATGCTCTTAATATCCCTGCAGCAAGAATAGCAAGCGAAATGGCGGCACAAGCCAATAGTATAAAAGCTATGTGTAAAATGCCTGCAATCGAAAGTATGACTGCAACAGCAGACACGCTGAATTCTTATGGCAAATTATTTTCGGACGAAATGGAAGAAACATATAGTAGAATCTCAGGGGATTTAGAGGCTGCTCGGTTAATAGAAAACGCTGAAGAAAAGAAGAAAGTGAATTCGGATGTTCCTACTGATGAAAAGCCTTAGTAGTAGGAAGTTTGATTTTACTACCAACTTTACTACTAACAGCCCGCAACAACTTGCTCAATCTTGCCCTATTTTGCCAAGATGCCAGTCAAAACACACATTTTACAAATCCCCGAAATTCCTTGCAAAACAGGGCATTCCGGGGCAAATCAAGGAGAAATAAAACTATGATAAAAATACTTTTCATCTGCCACGGCAACATCTTGAAAAGTCCCGGAAAAGCCTGTAAAATCAATGGTTTTACTAAACTAAAAGGCGCTTACTACACCACTACTACACCATTTTGAAAGAGTCTTGAAATGACACCCTTAATACAGAGAAGCCAGCCGGTTACGGCTGGCTGTTTTACTGCTTATTCTACTAATTAGGAAAGCTATTCCTTTTCAGTCTGTTTCAGTTGAATTTCACCATGTTCCTCTTCTATTTGCTCTAAATGGTGAATCAATACATATTCAATGTAGTTAGTCAGAGAACGATGTTCATTAGTTGCTAAAATACCAATTTTATCAAACACTTCATCTGACAGACGTAATGTAAAAACACGTTTGTTAGTTGCCATAGTTTTATCCTCCATTTCGAGTACAAACATATGGTAAACCAAATTGCCCACTTTTTATACATTCACTAGACAGGTAAGTGATAGCATTTTGCCTGTAAAATAAAAAAATTTTACTTCTTTAAATATCTTTATCTATCTGTCTGACATCAATTACGCCATGTTCTTGCTCGACTTCCTTTAAATGCTTGATTAAAACATATTCGATGTAATTAGTCATGGAACGCCGTTCAGCAGTGGCCAAAGTCCCAATTTTATTAAATACCTCTTCTGATAGGCGTAATGTAAATACACGCTTGTTAGTAGCCATATCATTGCCCTCCATTTTGGATATAAGAAAATGTTACCTTAATTCCAAAGAAAAGTATGCAGTCACTTGACAGCTAAGTAATAGCACTTTATATTTAATAGATAGTCAGATGAAACCTTCTGATTCCTTAACTCGTAGTAAATATTAAATGAAGGGGTGGTATTGGTTATGATAAAAATATGGAAGAAGATTCACGAAATATGGTGGAAATATTGGGAGGACGATGTTGGTGATGATTCCAAAACTCACCTTAGTCAGTCTGACAAGCGTTCTTTGTGGTATGGAGGATTTCTACTAAGCATGATTACTATAGCGGCCTGCCTATTTATTACAGGAATCAACAATATTCGCATCAATAGGGAAAATGGCGAGGACGTAGAGGAAGTAATGAATATGGTTGCTTTTTATCTGGCAACGGCAACAGATGATGAATATAATGAAATAGCTAAAGAGATCCGGCATGATTTAGTATATAGTGAATATGGAAAAGATATAGAAACGGCTATTCAATATATACCCAATACAACAGAAAACTGTTGTCTGGAACGGCAAAGTTATCCGGCGCGCTTATATCTGGTCTGCCCGAATACAGGAGAACTCTATGGATTAGATATATTTGAAGCTGGTGACAGGCCGGAAGAATACGAAAAGCAAAATAGTACGAAAATGACTTTCGGATATGATGAAATTAGCGGAACCCGTATTAACATAATGAAAAGTCCCAGCCAAAAAACAGGTACAGCTACAATCTACCGGGAACGGTGTATTGTCAGTGTTCATAAGATGAAAAGTCATTTTTGTGATGATTGTATCAGGGAAATTATGGAGACAGTTAAGAAAAGTCTGGTAGAGGAAATTGTGATATGCGATATAAAGGAAAAAAGGTTTTACCCTGTTGAAGAGGGTGAGATACAAATCGGTGATTATAATTTACAGATTGCTTATGAAAATGGGGACTATACAATAGAAATTGAATATACCCCTAATTAAAACTGCCGCTGCATGGAAAAATCTCTATGCAGCGGCTTTCTATTATCTCCGTTTCCGATTACCTAAAGGGGAATCCCTGTAAATTTCAGATTTTTGTAAAACCCTTTTTAAGTCGGAGCGCTCTTTTTCGGAAAGTTTATCATACTTAATTTTCAGGCTGTCACACATCACATGGCAAAATACATCAAGATAGGTGCCGGGGACACGCAGCGCTTTTTGCATATCCTTAATCAGTTTTAACGAGTTGGAGGAATCCGGCGCACTCTCCACATCGTTCTTGTGAGCCTTCCGAATACTGTGCAGAATGGAATCCCATGTTTTATGTGTCACATGACAGAAATAATCATCTTCCTGTATCTGGGAAGCCTGTAATGCTTTCAAAGGGGTATCTTCTTCCACCGGCTGATACCGGCGCAGAACCTCCGCCCGTGTCACTTCCAACACGTTGTTTAAATCCTGAAAGCGCATGGAGGCAATCCCGTCCACATAGATTTCTGCGTCTGTGATTAATGATATAAAATCTTTGTGGGTAACAATTTCACACAGCAGCCGGTTGTTCATGCGCCCGCTTTTTAATAAGTCAATCATTTCATCACTCAAATGCAGCTCCGACAAGGTTGTGTTTGGGTGATTCCTGTTTTCAGTCAGGCAAAGGAGGTAGTCCGTTGACACGCCATAAAACTTTGCCAGTGTGATGAGGTTGCCGTGGTTGATTTCCTTGTAGTCATTATTTTCATAGCTGCTTAGGGCAGAGCTTGAAATGCCGGTCAGCTTTTCCAGCTCCCCCAGCTTTAAGTGCCGCTCTGTCCTTAAATCCTTTAGCCGCTCCTGTATGGTTATACCACATTTCATAGGCTTGCGCTCCTTCCCTGCGGCAGAAACAGCACCGCAAGGCCATTATACCATACCATTCCACAATCGTGGAAATTTTCATTTTCAGAGCTTCCTTCCTATTTTGTGGCTATACGGCACAGGGTTCAAAAATGGGCTATGATTAGGCCAGTTCATCGATGGATTATTCCAATCGAATGACCGGCCTGTATGGGATATGTTCCCCGGTGATGTAACGCCACGACTTGCGGCAGGATAAAGGAATCCTGACTGCGATGAGCGTACCAACGGGAACGAAACGCCGCTGTGAGATTCAGGGGCAGGAACGACAGCAGGGAACCCCGGCAGAACTGACACAAAAACGATACCGAAACACTACAATCCGGTAGGGTATAGTCTGCCCTGCCTGCACTACTAAGGGGAAGGTAAAGACGGCCCCAAGGCCGCATTTTATTTGAAAATCGCCCCGAAATACAACACAAGAAACGCTGTCCGCCTGTTTCCCGCTGTTACGGCTGAAATGGGTGGATTTATTTTTAAGGAGGCATTATGCCAAGAATGAGCAAGAAACGGAAGAAAGAGCTTGCTTTCTTTCTCAACGACCGTGGGCGCATGGCCTACAATGGACTTTGCCGGAAATGTCAGCATACCTGCAAACAGAGCTTCCGGGCGGTTGTAGTGGACTGCCCTCATTATCTGTCAAAACGCTCAAAAAAGAAGGAGGAAATCCGCTGAATGAAATCTGAATTTATGACGATTGACACACCCCTGCCGCCTTGTATGCCGCTGCCGGGAGCCATGCTGCGGCTTCCGATCAGCAGCACCGCAAAAGTCATGTATTCCCGCCTGCTGGACGCTATCCTGACGGCAGGCATGGAGGACACGAACGGAATCCTGTTTATCCGCTTCCCCATTATGGAGCTGTCAGCAGATCTTTCCCGAAGCCCTATGACCGTCAAGCGTGCCCTGAATGAATTGGAGAACGCCGGTCTGGTTATGCGGGTGCGTCAGGGTGTTGGAGAAACAAACCATCTTTATATCCTGCTTCCGAAGGAGGAAGCCGACTATGAATGAGAAGCTGGAAAAACTCAACCGGGAGATTAAAAGAAGCGAAGCAAAACTGCGGAGGGCGCAACATGAGGAAAAAATGTTACAACACCAGATGAAGCAGCTTACCAGAAAGGAACGGACACACCGGCTCTGTACCAGAGGGGCTATGCTGGAAAGCTATCTCCCTAATCCGGACGCGGCAACTGATGAACAGGTCAGCCAGCTTTTAAAGCTGCTGTTCCACAGAGACGACAACAGGCAGCTTATAGAAAAAGTATTTGCAGAATCCCCACAAAATGAGTAACAGAACCAAGCCGGAACCGGCTATGATTGCTTTCATAGCGGCAAGCCGGGGCTTCCCCCTCTGAAAGAGGGCGCAACTATACACCACATGAAGTGGTGCGTTGCGCCCTGCCGGGGGCTTCCTGCGGAAAGAAGATGATTTCCACGCCGCTCCAATCATCACAGGGGACGCTACACTTCCCCTGCTCTGGCTTACGCCAGCTACCCTTTTGTGGACTTACTGCCCGGAAGCACCTTGCTTTGCAAGCTGTTCCCGGTCAACAAGTTTTACAAAATCCCTCTATACTTATTTGAAAGAACAAAGTATAATGAATCCAGCGATAATTTGGAATTTGTGGGTGGAGGGATTCCTAAAAAGTCCAAGAAGATAAACATTTAGAAATATTGGAATGATAAAAAGTATATTAAGGAGAGAAGATAGTTATGAGAAAAAGAACTGCATATATTGGTATTTCATATCCTTTATTATATGATTATCGACATCAAGCAGATAAGAGTTCAAACGATTTGTCAGATTCACCAAATCCTATTATTGAAAGTCCATTAGGATTGATGATCTTTTATGACGAAATCTTGTTTTTATGTAAAAGCGTTTGTCCCAATAATATGCGTAATTTACCATATGTCAAATTTGTTGATGAGATTTATGTAGACTTTGATTTCAAAGGGATTTGGGAATGTGCAAATGAAGAGGAAAATTCCATAACTGTAAGTACGAAGTTGTCTTATTCTGATATAGTGAAATCATTAAATGTAGAAGGCTGGGGAGCAGACGGACATACACATACTTTGAAACTTGGGAATATAGAAGTATCAGCAAACTCAAATGAAAATCGTTTTTTATTTGATCTATTTGTATTTCAAGCATTGCAAAATCTGTATAGTGATGATATTGAATTGATTGCAAATAGTAGGTATGCTTTAGCACCATTTAGTGGTGGTGCTGAAGCTGAATTAATAGATAGAATTATTATTCCGGGGATTCCTAATTATATTAGCGTTTCTGGACCATACCATGAGTGTATGGAAGAATTGAGGGAGAACAGATATATAAAGGATTTTCGACGTTGGATTATAGAAAAACATAGTAATATACAAAGGACAGAAGTCAAAGAAATATGTGATGCTGTTGAACAAAACATGGAAGAGGTAAAAGAAAATATATTTAGAAAGTATTTAGAGAATAATAGTGGATATTCATTTTTTAGATCAACTGGAAGTACTATATTGAAAACAACATCAGGAATATTTTGTAGTACTATATCAGTTATAGATGCATTTGCAGGATGTGTGGTTGGAGGAAAAAACTCTCTAGATGCCAAGAGTTTAAGATGGCAAGGTTTTGTTATGGATTCCAGAAATATTGTAAAAAAAATAGATTAATAAATCCCAGTTTGCCACGCTGATAGCATATTAAAAACCAAATAACCGCCGCCCACCAGCGGCACGAAAAAGCAGGAAATCTTTGAAAGATTCCCTGCTTTTTCCATGCCCGGAATCGGGAGAAA
This sequence comes from Clostridium sp. AM27-28, assembly GCF_003480955.1. Lineage (NCBI taxonomy): Bacteria > Bacillati > Bacillota > Clostridia > Eubacteriales > Clostridiaceae > Clostridium > Clostridium sp. AM27-28. The sequence continues at coordinate 136,334 of NZ_QUJT01000010.1, read as the reverse complement.
GGAGGTCACATCTTTGCCATGCCCGCACTTTGACGTAAGAATCATACAGCGGAGCAGCCGACAGTCCGCCGTTGCTTCCGCTGCCTACCAGAGCGGCGACCGGCTGTTTTCCGAGTACGACCAGAAGCAGAAATACTATTCCCACAAGAGCGAAATCGTCCATAAGGAAATCCTGCTTCCACCTCACGCCCCGCCGGAATATGCCGACCGCAACACCCTATGGAACGCCGCCGAAGCGGTCGAAAAACAATGGAACTCCCAGCTTGCCCGGAGGATTGTGCTTGCCATACCGAGGGAACTTCCCCGGTCACAGTATGCCGACCTTCTCCGGGACTACTGCCGGGAGTTTTTTGTTTCCAAAGGTATGATTGCCGATTTTGCTATCCATGACAAGGGGGAGGGAAACCCTCACGCCCATATCCTCTTGACCATGCGGGCAATGGACGAAACCGGCAGATGGCTCCCCAAGTGCCGGAAGGTCTATGACCTTGACGAAAACGGGGAACGAATCCGGCTCCCTTCCGGCAGATGGAAAAGCCACAAGGAGGACACCGTGGACTGGAATGACCAGAGCAAGGCGGAACTATGGCGGCAGGGCTGGTCTGACACCGCAAACCGCTATCTGGAAGCCGTAGGCCGACCGGAGCGTCTTGACCTCCGTTCCTATGAGCGTCAGGGCATTGACAAGCTCCCCACCGTCCACATGGGGCCAGCGGTCAGCCAGATGGAGAAACAGGGAATCCAGACCAACATCGGGAACCTGAACCGGGACATTAAAGCCGCCAACGGCCTTATGCAGTCTATCCGGCAGATGATACGGGGCTTGCAGGGCTGGCTTGCCGACTTAAAAGAGAAAAAGCAGGCTGTCCTTGAAGCGCTGGAAGAAATGCGGGAACCGACCTTACCGGAGCTGCTATCCCGGTATATGTCACTCCGTCAGGAGGAACGCACCGGCTGGACAGGGAAAAGCAGGCTGAAAGGCTCTGTCGCCGACTTCAACAAGGTTATGGAAGCCGTTGACTTTTTAAAGGAGCATGAAATCACCACTGTAGAAAGCCTTGACACCCATCTGGAAGCGGTCAGCCAAAAGGCGACGGCAATCCGGCAGGATATGAAGGGAAAGGAAAACCGTATCAAAGCCATTGATACTATGCTCCGCCATATCGGGAACTATGAAGCCGGGAAGCCGGTTCAGGAGGAATACGCCGCAATCTTCTGGAAAGGGAAAAAACAGAAATTTGAGGATAGCCACAAGCCGGAACTTGACGCTTATTCCGCCGCCGTCCGTTACTTGAAAATCCATCTGGACGGGAAACCTTACAGCACCAAAGCCCTGAAAGCCGAGCGAAGCCAGCTTTCAGCCGAACATGAGAAAGGTCAGGCGGCGCTTGCCGGAGTTCAGGCAGATGTAAAAACTCTGCGGGACGTTCGACACTGGATAAACAAAGTGCTGGCACCGGAGAAGCAGAAACCGGTCAGACATACCACGCCGGTAGAGCCACAGAAAAAAGAATCCATTGTGGAGAAGCTCCACGAAAAGCAGATACAAAAGAATCAGGAAACGGCAAGGCAGCCAGCCAAGCCCAAAAGAAAACAGGATATGGAACTTTAAACAGGCATTTGTATGTGATGAAAAATCACAGGCAGGTGCCTTTTTCATTTTCAGAGATATTTCAGGAGGATTTTATTTGAATGTATTTGAAGCAGTCAAGCAGTCTGTCACCACAAGACAGGCGGCAGAGCGTTACGGAATCCGGGTGGGGAGAAACGGCATGGCGGTCTGTCCGTTCCACAGTGACAAGACCCCCAGCATGAAGGTTGACCGCCGCTTCCATTGTTTCGGCTGTCAGGCGGACGGGGACGTGATTGATTTTGTCTCCCGTCTGGAAGGTATCGGGGCAAAGGAAGCCGCCCTCATGCTGGCGCAGGACTTCTCCGTTCCCTACGAGGACGGGAAGCGGACACAGCGCCGGATAGACCATAAACCCCGGCAGGAAACCGAGGAACAGCGGTTTAAACTGCTGGAACGGCACTGTTTCAAAGTGCTGTCCGATTATTACCATCTCCTGCGCCGCTGGAAGACACAGTACGCACCCCGCCAGCCGGACGAGGACTGGAACCCTTTATTTGAAGAAGCCCTGCAAAAGGAAAGTCATGTGGAGTATCTGCTGGATACCCTTCTTTTTGGAACCCTCCATGAGAGGGCTTCCCTTATCATCGAGTACGGAAAGGAAGTGAGGAACCTTGAACGAAGAATGGCAGAGCTTGCCGCCACAGATAAGGCAGGCCGTGAAGGAAACGGCAGACGTGGCCGAGCCGCCCCAGAGCGTTGAGGAAGTAAAGGCGTTACTGGAAAGCACCGAGAAAGGCGGCGTCCGCAACAGTATTAAGAACTGCCTGACCGTGTTCCAGAAAGACCCGCTTCTCTCTGGGGCAATCGCCTGTAACCTGCTGACTGACCGCACCGACATCATAAAGCCTATCGGACACCGGCGCAGAGCCGGGAGCGCCATGACTGACACGGACATGAAATATATCCGGCTCTATCTGGAAGAAACTTACGGCCTGACAAGCGAAAAAAAGATAGCGGACGCAGCCGCCCTTGCCGCAGACGAGAACAGCTACCACCCTGTCCGGGACTACTTAAACAGCCTGACATGGGACGGGACAGAGCGAATCCGCTTCGCCCTGCGCCATTTCTTAGGAGCCGCCGCAGATGATTACACTTACGAATCCTTGAAGCTGTTTCTGCTGGGAGCCATTCACCGAACATTTCAGCCGGGTTGTAAATTTGAAATCATGCTCTGTCTGGTAGGCGGGCAGGGAGCCGGGAAGTCTACTTTCTTCCGGCTGCTGGCCGTCCGGGACGAGTGGTTCTCTGACGATCTGCGGAAACTGGACGATGATAACGTGTACCGTAAGCTGCAAGGCCACTGGATTATTGAAATGTCAGAAATGATTGCCACCGCAAACGCCAAGAGCATAGAGGAAATCAAGTCTTTCCTAAGCCGCCAGAAGGAGGTCTACAAGATACCCTATGAAACCCACCCGGCAGACCGTCCCCGCCAGTGTGTGTTTGGCGGCACTTCAAACGCACTGGACTTCCTTCCGCTTGACCGCTCCGGCAACCGGCGCTTTATCCCCGTGATGGTCTACCCGGAACAGGCCGAGGTTCACATTTTAGAGAATGAAGCAACTTCCAGAGCCTACATGGGGCAGCTCTGGGCGGAAGCCATGACAATTTACAGAAGCGGCGGCTTTAAGCTATCGTTCAGCCCGGAAATGGTGCGTTACCTTAAAGAACACCAGCGGGAGTTTATGCCGGAGGACACAAAAGTCGGAATGATACAGGCGTATCTTGACCGTTTTACCGGCGAAGCCGTCTGCTCCAAACAGCTTTATAAAGAAGCCCTAAACCACCCCTTTGACGAACCGAAACAATGGGAAATCAGGGAGGTCAACGACATTATGAACCACTGTATCACGGGGTGGAGGTATTTCTCCAATCCCCGTATGTTTGCCGAGTATGGCAGACAAAAGGGCTGGGAACGTGACACCCCGGCAACGGACAATGGCAACGGAGGTGAAAAAACTTCGGACGGATTCCTGCCGGTGCCGGAGCAGATGGAGCTTCCCTTTTGAAAAATGCCACCGGCTATGCTGCCTGTTGCGGACTTCGTTACAAGCACGTTGCCGCCCCGGTTGCCGGGCAAAATCCCATAAATGCGGGCTTTTCCACCCTCTGACAACCAAAACAACAAAAAAATAAAAGAAAAAGTAAATAGTAACCAAACCGCCAGACAGAGATGATTTGCGAGGTCTTTCAAAGCCCGTTGCCGGACTTCGTTGCCGCCGTCCCTTGTCTGGCTGTTTTCATGTATGGAGGATAACTGCCTATGAAAGACGTCCCAATTTGGGAAAAGAGTAATTTGAGCCTGGAAGAAGCTGCGGCTTATTCTGGAATCGGAATCAATAAATTGCGTGATCTTACCGGTGACCAGAACTGCAAATTTGTTTTATGGGTGGGAAATAAACGGTTAATTAAACGCCGCTTATTCGACCAATATATTGAACAGGTTTATTCTATCTGAAATTTAGTGATGTAAAAGACGGCCTTGATATGATACAATAAATGTGTCATATCAAGGCTCTTTCCATTACGGAAAGGAGTTTGACAATGTCCGAGAAACGCAAAGATAATAAAGGACGAATCCTGAGAACAGGAGAGAGCCAGAGAAAAGATCTGATTTATCAGTACCGATACACAGATATTCGCGGAAAGCGGCAGACCATCTATTCGTCTGATTTGAAAGAGCTTCGGGAGAGAGAAAAAGAAATCCAGAAGCAACTTGATGAAGGGATTGACTATGCCGCCGGAAAAGTGACCGTGATTGCACTTTTGGAACGGTATATCAGTTTGAAGCAAGGTGTCCGCTACAATACTAAAGTCGGTTATAACTTTGTGCTGAATCTGATTAAGAAAGAAGATTTTGGCTACCGGCAAATAAGAGAGATTAAAGTATCGGACGCCCAACAGTGGATTATGAAACTCCACAATGACGGCAAAGGATATAGCACCATTACAAGCGTCCGGGGAGTTGTCAAACCGGCGTTTCAGATGGCATACAATGAGGATATTATTCGCAGAAATCCCTTTGATTTTAAACTGACAGATATTGTTCCAAACGATTCACAAAAGCGGATTGCCATGACCGAGGAACAGCAGGAGTTATGGTTGGGCTTTATCCGGGAGGACAAGACCTATACCAAATATTATGATGAATTTGTCACCTTGCTGGGAACCGGTATGCGTGTCAGTGAGTTTTGCGGCCTGACAAAAAGCGATTTAGATTTTGAAAATCGGAGAATCCGGGTAGACCATCAGCTTGTCCGAGAACGGGGCGGCAAATATTATGTGGAGAAAACCAAGACAGAATGTGGCTGCCGCTTTATTCCTATGACAGAGGAAGTCTATCAAAGTCTGAAAAATATCCTTGCCCGCCGCAAGAGAGTAAAAACGGAAATCATAGTAGACGGGTACAGCGGCTTCATTTTACTGGATAAGGACGATAAGCCCAAGGTTGCGTTGCATATCGAAAATGAAATCAGATGGGCGATGAAGAAATACAGAAAGCTGCACCCGCACAAACCGCTGCCGAACATCACGCCCCATGTGTTCCGTCATACGTTCTGTACGAATATGGCAAATGCCGGTATGGATATTAAAATCTTACAATATGTGATGGGACATTCTGATGTGGGTGTCACGCTGAACGTCTATACCCATGCAAGCTATGACCGAGCTGCGGAGCAGATGGTAAAAGTCATAGACTTTAAGGCCGCCGGTAGGCAGGAAAAACAGAGAAAATCAGGTTGAAAACGAACAAAATTACTACACCACTTACTACACCATTTGCCCGTGAATTTGCGTAGATTTATAAAGAATAGCGTAGGTTTTAGGCAAAACATGAAAAATGAAAAAAGCGCCGGACAGCCCGTTTTATCAAGGTTTGAAGGCTTATGAAGGGATATAATCAAGATGATAAAAATACTATTTATTTGCCACGGCAACATCTGCCGTTCCACCCTAGCCCAAAGTGTCTTCACCCATAAAGTCGCATCCCAAGGGCTTTCCGCCCACTTCCTTATCGACAGCGCCGCCACAAGCACCGAAGAAATCGGCAATCCACCGCACCGGGGGACGGTGAATAAGCTGAGGAAGGTTGGAATTCCTCTGGTGCCGCACCGGGCGCGGCAGGTGACGTGGGCGGATTATGAGAAATTTGATTATATCATAGGTATGGACAGTGCCAATATCCGAAATTTAAACCGGATGCTGAAAGGCGATCCGGAGGGGAAAATATACAAATTCCTCACATTTGCAGGTTCAGACCGTGACATCGCGGATCCGTGGTATACGGGTGATTTTGACGCGACGTATGAAGATGTTCTGGAGGGCTGTGTGGGTTTTCAGGCATATCTGAAAGAACAGGGACAGATATAACCAAAAGTTTGATGAGTATCCATTTCAGGTTAAGATGGAAGGAACGGACTGTTTCTGTTGCAATTTATCAGTGTGCTGGAGGAACATCCGGGCGATTCGTGGATTAAAAAATATATTTTCCCGGGCGTAATGGTTCTAAGTCTCTGGGAAATGATTTCTTGTGGTTCAGCAGATGGATTTTATATCCTGGATGTGGAAAACCTGCGTCTGCACCAGATTTTATTTACAAAAGGAATTAATAATGACTTGCCGATGACACGCTGGTATTAATAAGTGGAGTGCTTTTTTATTTCCAGCTGAATCCGTTCGCAGAGATCCTTGACCGTGACAAGCTCGATAAAATCCGTTTCCGGAATATCGATCTCGAAGCAGTCTTCGATTTCTGTGATAAAGTATACGATCAAAAATGAATCCAGCCCCAGATCGTCGATCAGGCGGTCAGCCGATGTCAGCGGGCGGGTGATTTCTACGTATTCTGATAGAATGTCTTTTATTTCAACCAGGATTTCTTCCTGCGTCAGTTCGTGTTTCATGAGAAGTTCCTCCTAATATATGTGATTCATGCAGCTATTTTTATTGTAAATTTAATATAGAATCTGTGTTTGTGAGATGATTCTATCTGTGTGTTTATTTTATCATGAAACTGCCCGCTTGAGTAGATATATCCCTTAAAATAGGAGGAGCCGACAGGAACGGACTCCTGTCGGCGTAGGTATGAAAAAGTATATTATGAAAGGTCTTTTGCCTTTACGCGTATTACTATATCGAAAAAATGTGATAAAAGTATGTTCGGAATGTGAAGAAATCATAAATTTCGGAAAATATTTTGGAAGTGGATGGGGGAATAAAAATGACACGCAGATATAAGTTTGTGCAATTTTATTCATAAAAATGAAAATATATGCGTGAAATTTCTGAAAAAGATAGAATGTAAAAAGGTAATATGATATAATGAGCGCAAGTGAGCCAGAGAGCTGCTTGCAGATTTATGGCGAACGGCGAATGGCGATCACGATAGCTGCGTCAGCAGCGGTAAGCATCGAAGATGCGAATCGTGATATAATATGAACACTTACAGAGAACTTGTCAAATCTAGTGTGAGTTATAGCTGAACATTTGATGAATCTGAGATAAAGGAGAAAAATAATCAAAATAAAGATTCAAAAAAACATATCTACGAAGAAGAAGGCAGAACATCAGGCGGATGCAAAAGCATTTGCCGGAACGGGTTCAGAAAGGACAGGGAACGATGCGGGCGTTTACATTTGAAAATGCGACAAAGATTTATTTTGGCGGAGGCTGTGTGAAGGAGCACCTGCTGGAGGCGGTGAAGCCGTATGGGGAAACGGTGATGCTGGCGTATGGCGGCGGCTCGATCAAGATGAATGGCATTTATCAGGAAGTGATGGATGTCTTAAAGCTGGCTGGAAAACAGGTGATAGAATTTTCTGGCATCATGCCGAACCCGACTTACAGCAAGGTGATGGAAGGGAAAAAAGTCGTACAGGAAAATCAAGTGGATCTGATCCTGGCCGTGGGCGGCGGTTCAGTCATGGACTGCAGCAAGGCGATCTCAATGGCGGCTGCGACGGACAAGGACGTCTGGGAGGAATACTGGATCAAAAAGGGCGAGATTGATTTTGAGCCGGTTCCGGTGGGCGTGATTGTGACCGTGGTCGGCACTGGAAGCGAGGTCAACGGCGAGGGTGTAATCACCCATGAGGAACAGAAAATTAAGACGAGCCGGAATTATCCGCGCTGCAATCCGGTGTTTGCGATGATGGACCCGAAATATACCTACACGGTTTCTCCACTCCAGACGGCAGCGGGCGGTTTTGATATGCTCAGCCATGTGATGGAGACATATTTCAGTGCACCGGATGAGGATAATCTTTCGGATGCGATCTCGGAGGCGTTGATGCGGAGTATTATTGAGAACCTGCCGGTGGCGATCCGGGAACCGGAAAATTATGAGGCGCGCAGCAACCTGATGTGGGCGTCCACGATGGCGGAGATTGGCATTATCAAATTAGGAAAACAGTGTGATTTTGAGGCGCATATGATTGAACATCAGATGGGGGCTTACACGGACTGCAACCACGGCATGGGACTTGGCGTGATCCATCCGGCGTATTATCGTCGAATTTGCCGGGACGGCATCAAGAAATTTGTGAAATTTGCCGTAAATGTCTGGGGAATGTCACCAGATGGCGGCGATGAGGAAGAACTGGCATTTGGAGGAATTGACGCATTGCAGGCGTTTATTCATGAGATTGGTTTGCCGGGGACGCTGCGGGAACTGGGAATCACAGATCAGAGCCTGCTGAAAACGATTGCTGATTCATGTATCCGCAATGACGGCGGGTATCGGCAGCTGACGCACGCGGAAATCTTGGATATTTTGGAAGAGTGCTATTAGTACAAAGGAGGAAAATCATGCCACACATTGCAATATCTATGTACCCGGGACGGAGCCGGGAAGAGAAGGCAGCGCTGGCTGAGAAGGTCAGAACGCTGGTATCAGAAGAATTAAAGAAGGATCCGAAGGTTGTGACGGTATCGGTTCATGATGTACCGGCTGAGAAATGGCAGGAACATTTGGATACGATTCCGGGCGAGGAGAGATTCTATTAGAAGTCTAAGTCGGGGTTGCAGAAAGAGGCAAAAGATCATCAGACGATGGATAATATAGCTCAAGCAGTGTCGAAAAAATAAACTGCAAAAGATATATAATAATGAATAAAAAAGAACGGACTGTTCATAAATAGACAAAAAAGCATAGGATGTAGAGAATAGATATTTGAACTGTGCCGGTTTACAGAGTATCATCTGTAAACCGGGCAGAAAGAAGCACATTTACGCGCATTACTTAGTGGATTTTGTCTGTATGAACAGTCTTTTTTGCAGCATTTTATAATTGAGAAAATATTTCATTTACTCCTTTTAAATTCCCACAAATATTTCTTGACATTTCCCAGTTACATTCATATAATGAACATATGAACAATGATTCATATAAATAAAAATATTTCAAAGAAATCTTGATAAAATCCTGCAAACTGCTTTCACGAAAGAAGCAATGAAGCAGGGCAGAAACGCGTAGCATGAAGGGAGAAATCGGATGGCAATTCATGATGTAGAGTGCTGTGAGGAGTGTGCTGTTCACGATGAGGTTGTGCAGTCGGTCCGGGGAATGCTGCCGGATGACGATGATTTGTATGATCTGGCGGAGCTGTTTAAGGTATTTGGTGATTCGACGCGGATCCGGATTTTGTTTGTGCTGTTTGAGTCGGAGATGTGTGTCTGCGACATTGCACAGCTGCTTAATATGACGCAGTCGGCGATTTCGCATCAGCTTCGGATTCTCAAGCAGTCGCAGCTTGTCAAGAGCCGCCGGGACGGAAAGTCGGTGTTCTATTCGCTGGCAGACGACCATGTTTACCGGATTATCAACCAGGGCTTTGAGCATATTAAAGAATAGCAAGTTCCTTGAATGATGATAATGGATTGAATGAATGTGAAAGCGGTGCTATCTGTAAAGAAAAAAATTGCAGGTCTCGGAAAGCAAACATTAAAAATTTATAACTCAATAAAAAGAGGAGGATTATCATGAAGAAGAAATTTAAATTAACTGATCTGGATTGTGCAAACTGTGCAGCAAAGATGGAGGATGCGATCAAGAAGCTGGATGGAGTTAATGATGCGAGTGTCAGCTTTATGATGCAGAAAATGACGATCGATGCGGATGACGCACGTTTCGACGAGATCATGAAAGAGGTTGTAGAAGTGTGCAAGAAGGTGGAACCGGACTGCATTATTAATATGTAAAATTGGAAAAGGCATAATCGGATCAAAAGCTGCTTTTTAAAAGAATAAAATCAGATTGTGTAATGCACAGAAGGGCAAAGTAAAAAGATATAGGCAAATGAGCTGTGCCGGCACATTTTCCTATATCTTTTTTTCTGGGAATGTGTTTCCAGAATGAAGGGAGGCTTTATGAATCAGAAGCAGAAAACGATGCTGAAGCGGATCGTCGCGGCGGCAATCGTATATATCGCGGCGGCAGCAGCGAAAAAAATGAATGTATTTGCCGGAATGCCGCAGCCGTGGACAGAGTTAGTCGTATTTTTAATTCCGTATCTGATTATTGGATGGGATATTGTATACAAGGCGTTCCGGGGGATTAAAAATGGTCAGGTATTTGATGAGAATTTCCTCATGACAGTAGCGACGTTCGGAGCGTTCGGTGTGGGCGAGTTTTCTGAGGCGGTTGCGGTTATGCTGTTCTATCAGGTTGGCGAGCTGTTTCAGAGTTATGCGGTCAACCGTTCGCGCCAGTCGATCAGCGATCTCATGAATATCTGCCCGGAATATGCCAATATTGAAAAAGATGGACAGATAGAGCAGGTCGATCCGGATGATGTGGAAGTGGATGACATCATCGTGGTACAGCCGGGAGAGCGGATTCCGCTGGATGGCGTGGTGGTAGAGGGTGAATCGATGATCGATACCTCGGCGCTGACTGGTGAATCGGTACCGCGCGGTGCGGCAGCCGGGGATGAAATCATCAGCGGATGTGTCAATGGCAGCGGGCTTCTGCGGGTGCGCGTGACGAAAGAATTTGATGATTCGACGGTGGCACGGATTCTGGAGCTGGTGGAGAATGCCAGCAGCAAGAAGGCGAAGGTGGAGAACTTTATCACTCGGTTTGCCAGATATTATACGCCGGTGGTCGTGATCGCGGCGGTTGCTTTGGCATTTGTGCCGCCGATTGTGCTGGGCGGAGAATTTGGCGAGTGGATTCAGCGAGCTTGTATTTTCCTGGTAATTTCCTGCCCGTGTGCGCTGGTGATTTCGGTTCCGCTTAGCTTCTTTGGCGGCATTGGTGCTGCATCCCGCATCGGTGTGTTAGTCAAGGGAAGCAATTATCTGGAGGCAGTTTCGGAGCTGGATACGGTTGTATTTGATAAGACAGGCACCCTGACGAAGGGCGAGTTTAAAGTGACGGAGCTGCATCCGGCGGGAATCAGTGAGGATGAGCTTCTGGAGCTGGCGGCGTATGCCGAGAATTATTCGACGCATCCGATCGCGGAATCGATACGGGAGGCGTATCGTGAGAGAAAAGGCAGTTTGGCAGAAGCAGAAACTCAAAAGGCGAATGCGGGAACAGCAGAAATCGTTCTGGATGCTGACAATGACACAATAAAAGAGGTGCAGTCCAAAGAGGGTGTGCAGGGAGTGGTACGCAAACCCCTGATCGACTTAACCCGCATTGGTGAAACCAACGAGATTTCCGGTCATGGTATCGAGACAACGATTGACGGTCACAAAGTTCTGGCGGGTAATGGACGCCTGATGAAGAGTAAAAATATACCGTATCAGGAATGCGACGGCATCGGCACTGTGATTTATCTGGCAAAGGACGGAAAATTTGCCGGAAGTATCCTGATTGCCGATACGATCAAGCCGGAGACGGAGGATGCGATCCGTGGACTGAAGGTGGCTGGAATCCGCCGTACTGTTATGCTGACGGGCGACCGGAAAGCGGTCGGCGAGGCGGTGGCTGCGAAGGTTGGCATCGATCAGGCGTACACGGAGCTGCTTCCGGCGGATAAGGTGCAGAAGGTCGAGGAGATGCTGGCGGAGATGACCGGAAAGCGGAAGCTGGCATTTGTCGGCGACGGCATCAACGATGCACCGGTTCTCTCCCGCGCAGATGTCGGTATTGCAATGGGAAGCATGGGAAGTGACGCGGCGATCGAGGCGGCGGACATTGTCCTGATGGATGATAACCCGGCGAAGATTGCAGGTGTGGTTAAAATCGGACGCAAGACAATGGCAATTGCGCACCAGAATATCGTGTTTGCTCTGGCGGTTAAGGCGGTTGTGCTTCTGATGGGCGCGGCTGGAGTGGCGAATATGTGGGAAGCCGTGTTTGCGGACGTCGGTGTTTCCGTCATTGCAATTTTAAATGCGATGAGGGCATTAAGAACTAAATAATCGGTAATATCAAAAAGCTATGGTAGAAGGAATACTTGATGGTTCCGGAAACTGTAGCTTTTTAAACTTGCGTTTTTAAGGGATTTATATATATAAAACCAATATTTGCAAGTGGTAAAAGAATAGGAATAAGAAAGAAATCAAGGCTTGGAAAAGATAAAATGCTGGGAATCATACAGAATTTCCAAAATAGTTGTAATAATCCTTAATAAAATAGTAATTGAATCTGACGGAAGAATGAAGTATGATCAAATACCATAGGATATTAGACGGAAAGGAAGGAACAGGATGAAAAAATGGATGAAAACGGCGCTTGTCCTGGCTGCAGCGGTCTGCCTGAGTGTGGCGGCTGCGTTCACAGCACTGGCGGCGCAGACGTTTCAGATAACCGCTTCGATCGGCTCCTGTCTGATTGGTTCGGGGCAGAATACAGTGGATATTTCACTTTCAAGCAACGGTGATACAACGGGGACGGACGGAAAGATTTATCTGTTTGAATTGCGGCCGTATGAGTCGGAGATTGGAAGTCGGACTGATTATGTCAGCAGCGTAGGCGCAGGGGAGACGAGGACCGTCTCGATTCCTTTAAACAAGGGAACTGCCCAGGACCGCCTTTACAGCCGGTTTGTTCCGGCAGTGTTTGACGGAACTGCATTTACGGCAGTTGGCGCGGCACATTATATCACAAATCCGGAGGTGGTTGCATCCAATCAGGATGCGTTTAAGACGCCGCTGACGAAAAAGGGCTTGAATATCCAGTTAAATATGCTCAACGATGCATTTACACTGGGCGTCAAACATGTGGCGGTCAATATCGCATTTTCCCAGTTTTTAGGAAGTGGCATTGATTATGAGTACGATGGAAAAACGTATCATTTTAATAAGTCGGTGGTTGAAAATTATGACAAGGTGATCAGTACATATATCGGAAAAGATATATCTGTGACGGCGATCGTTTTAAATGACTGGAATGACGCGCACCCGGAACTGGTTCATGCGGGAACTGCGAAATCTTCGAGCGCCAATTATTATATGTTTAACACGAAGACACAGGAAGGATTTGAGACAACGCGTGCGATCTTCGCGTTTTTGGCGGATCGTTACAGCGGCAAGAATCATAATTCAAATTATGCGAAGATTTCCAACTGGATTCTGGGCAATGAGATCAACAACCAGATTTGGAACTACATGGGACCGGCAGATTTGAATACATATGTATCCACGTATCAGCAGGCATTCCGCACGTTCTACACGGCGATCAAGAGCACAAGTGCGAATGACCGGGTTTATTTTTCACTTGATTTCTGGTGGGGAGCTCCGTATGAGAACCTGAACGATCAGGTGCATTATACGGGCAAAGGCATTGTTGATACGTTTAACGCCCTGGCAGTAACGGAAGGTCAGATGGACTGGGGCATTGCCTACCATCCGTATCCGTACCCGATGACGGAACCGGAATTCTGGGATGATCCGGCAACGGGGCTGGTAACCGAGAGTGCAGATTCACCGATTGTCAACTTTGCAAACCTGCATGTACTGACCGATTATCTGAATCAGGATTCGATGAAGACAGCATCCGGCGAGGTGCGCCATGTCATTCTGACGGAGGAAGGATTTACTGCACAGAGTCTGACGCGCGGCGATGTGTCGGATATCCAGGCGGCGGCATTTGCATATTCTTACTATATCGTAGACAGCAACCCGTATATCGACGCGTACATTCTGAGTCGTCAGGTCGATGCGCCGTCAGAGGTAAGGGCAGGCTTAAGCTTCGGTCTGTGGTCCTGTGATATGAATCAGGGCAATGAGATTGTAGCGGTAAAGGATCGAAAGCTCTGGAGAGTTTTCCACGACATTGATCAGAAGAGATACACGCTGGAAACTTCGAATTTTGCAAAATCAATCATTGGAATTAATAAGTGGTCGGATGTGATTCCGAACTTCCGGTGGAAGTCTCTGGAACAGTAGCGGATGGTAGACACAGACTTGTAGAACAAAAACTATAAGAAAAAAGTATAAATAAAAAAGTGCCTTTCTTCTCGAAGAAAATTTCTTGAGAGGAAAAGCACTTTTTTTAGAAAATAAACGTATCTGATGTATCGGAGAACCGGGAGTCTCAGATACCATAGATGGTTTGCTGGATTTTGTCTCCGAATCCTGCCGATTTTATCAGATCTTGAGTTCTTATCAGATCTTATTGCTCTGTCTCCAGATATGCATCTTCTCAGCTTCCTTGATCAGCTGATCGCGGAACTGCGGATGTGCAACGGAGATGATAGCCTCGCATTTCTGCCAGGTTGCAAGACCCTTTAAGTTTACTTTACCGTACTCGGTTACCAGGTAGTGCAGGTTTGCACGTGTATCGGTTACGATGGAACCCTGATTTAAGGTCGGGAGAATACGGGACTGCAGCTCGCCAGCCTTGTTCTTGAAGGTGGAGGAGCAGCAGATGAAGCTCTTTCCGCCCTTGGACAGGTAAGCGCCCAGAACGAAGTCAAGCTGTCCGCCTGCACCGCTGATGTGCTTGATTCCTGCGGACTCTGCATTTACCTGACCGAAGAGGTCGAGGTCAACCGCGTTGTTGATGGACATGAAGTTGTCCAGGGCTGCGATGGTGCGGACGTCGTTGGTGTAATCAACCGGAGCACTCATGCAGGCCGGGTTGTTGTTTAAGTAGTCATACAGTTTCTTGGTACCAGCGCCGAATGCGTATACCTGACGGCCTTTGTCCAGTGCTTTGTGAGCGCCTGTGATCTTGCCGGCTGCGGCAATATCAACGAATGCGTCAACGTACATCTCGGTGTGAACACCCAGATCCTTTAAGTCAGATTTCGCAATCAGGGAACCAACTGCGTTCGGCATACCGCCGATACCTAACTGTAAGCAGGCACCATCCGGGATCTCGTCTACGATCAGTTTTGCAACTGCTTCATCGACATCAGTCGCTGCTGCGCCGCCTCCCATCTCTGCGATGGTCGGGTTGCTGCCCTCTACGATCATGTCTACGTTGGAGATATGAACGCCGTTCTCAAATCCGCCGAGGCAGACCGGCATATTTTCATTGACCTCTACGATGACAACCTTGGAAGTCTCGCAGCAGGCTGCCATATGGGAAGCATTTGGTCCGAAGTTGAAATAACCGTGCTCGTCCATCGGAGCGACCTGGAATACAGCTACATCCGGTTTGGTTGCGGACTCACGATAGTATCTCGGAAGCTCGGAATAACGGATCGGAGCATAGAAGCTGAATCCCTGTGCGATTGCCTTTCTCTCGATACCGCTCATGTGCCAGGAGTTCCAGGTCATATGAGCTGCCGGGTTTTCGATCTTGAAGATCTCCGGTACCCACATCAGGATACCGCCGCGGAAGTTTACATTCTCCAGTTCCGGAAGACGTTTTGCGATAGCAGCATCGACTGCTACCGGAGTGCCGGTGGTCCAGCCATAGTCAACCCAGTCGCCAGATTTAACGACGGAAGCAGCTTTTTCAGCGGAAACCAGCTTTTCTGCATACAGTTTCTTGTAATCCATACTTATTCACCTTGTCCTTTTTAATAATATGAAGAAGTCCGTACAAATGCGTGATTCGGACATCCCCCGTTGTTTATCAGTGTATCATCTCCACTACCCCTTGTCAACGAAAGAGGCGGAGGACAAAATAGGGGAAAATGACGACATATTCATATTTATGAATTACAGATATAAGTGTATGTAAATGGAAGAGAAATGAGTTTGTCTATTAATTCACAAACAAAATACCATGTTGGTTATAATGCCAGAGAAGATCACTTTTATTGAGAAAACGGAAGAAAAAAATTGTGCATTCCGCCTAAAGGCGATCAAAACGATGTAGAAATAAGTGGATTGTACGCGGAAAAATGAGAATCTTAAATCTTTATAAATCCATTGATAATTATTTGACAGGAGCCGCGTGGGGTGTTAAGATACAAATACACTATCATATTTATCACTATTTTACTATTTACTGCAGTTGTGTTATTTACGTGGTGGATCATTTTCAAGGAGGATTTTTTCAATGTCTAAGAAAGTCGTAATTGCAAGTGCATGCCGTACCGCAGTAGGTTCTATGGGTGGCCAGCTCAGTACTGTTCCAGCAGCTGAGATGGGTGCCGTAGTTATCAAGGAGGCTCTGAAGAGAGCAGGCGTTGCTCCGGAGCAGGTTGATCACGTATACATGGGATGTGTTATCCAGGCTGGCCTTGGTCAGAACGTAGCACGTCAGATGTCTCTGAAAGCTGGTCTTCCGGTAGAAGTTCCGGCAGTTACCCTGAACGTGGTTTGCGGTTCTGGTCTGAATGCTGTAAACGCAGCAGCAGATATGATCCTTGCAGGCGATGCTGACATCGTAGTAGCTGGTGGTGCAGAGAATATGTCCGCAGCTCCGTATGCTCTGATGAAGGCTCGTTACGGATACCGTATGAACAATGCGACCATGATCGACACCATGGTAAATGACGCTCTGTGGGATGCATTCAACGATTACCACATGGGTATCACCGCTGAGAACATCTGCGATCAGTGGGGTATCACAAGAGAAGAACTCGATGAGTTTGCAGCAGCTAGCCAGCAGAAGGCTTGCGCAGCTATCGAGGCTGGACGTTTCAAAGACGAGATCGTTCCGATCGAAGTTAAGAAGAAAAAAGAGACTGTTATCGTAGATACCGATGAGGGTCCGCGTCCGGGTTCCACTGTAGAGGTTCTTGGCAAGCTTCGTCCGGCATTCAAGAAAGACGGACGTGTAACAGCTGGTAACGCTTCCTCCATCAACGATGGTGCAGCAGCTGTAGTTGTTATGAGCGAAGAGAAAGCAAAAGAACTGGGTATCAAACCGATGGCTACATGGGTAGCAGGCGCTCTGGGCGGTGTAGATCCGAGCATCATGGGTATTGGACCGGTTGCAGCTACCAAGAAAGTTCTGAAGAAGACAGGCTGGAAGGTAGAAGACTTCGACCTGATCGAGGCAAACGAGGCATTCGCAGCTCAGTCTATCGCTGTAGCTCGTGACCTTGGCTTCAACAAAGACATCCTGAACGTAAACGGCGGTGCAATCGCTATCGGACATCCGGTAGGAGCATCTGGCTGCCGTATCCTGACAACTCTGTTATACGAGATGCAGAAACGTGACGCTAAGAAGGGTCTGGCTACTCTGTGTATCGGTGGCGGCATGGGCTGCGCAACGATCGTTGAGAGAGACTAATTTCTGACGCAGAACCGGAGTCGTCGGGGCTTATCCCCGGCGCTCCGGCTGTTTCTGGTTTTACGTATTTCAATTCAAGAGCTTTTTAGGAGGAACTGGAAGTGGGATTTGTAGACTATGAGGTAGACGGACACGTCGCAGTCATAACTATTAATCGTCCGAAGGCACTGAACGCGTTAAACGAGGATGTGCTGAAGGATATTGAAGCTGCATTTGATGCAGTAGACCTTTCCGAAATTCGTGCAATTATCCTGACCGGCGCAGGAGAGAAATCTTTCGTAGCCGGTGCTGACATCGCTGCTATGAGCGTGATGACCAAGGAGCAGGGCGAGCACTTCGGTAAATTCGGCAACGATATTTTCCGCAAGATCGAAACCTTCCCGGTTCCGGTTATCGCGGCAGTAAACGGTTTCGCACTCGGCGGCGGCAACGAGCTTGCCATGAGCTGTGATATCCGTATCTGCTCGGACAATGCATTATTCGGACAGCCTGAAGTAGGTCTTGGTATTACACCAGGCTTCGGCGGTACACAGAGACTCGCACGTCTCATCGGACCGGGCAAGGCAAAAGAGATGGTATTTGCGTCCCGCAACATCAAAGCGGACGAGGCATACCGTGTTGGACTTGTAAATGCTGTTTATACACAGGAAGAGCTGATGCCGGCTGCGAAGAAGCTGGCAGGCGCTATCGCAAAGATGGCTCCGATCGCTGTCAGAAACAGCAAGAAGGCGATGAACGACGGACTTCAGACTGATATGGATCAGGCTATCGTGATCGAGGAAAAACTGTTTGGCGGATGCTTCGAGACAGAAGATCAGAAGAACGGTATGCAGGCATTCCTTGAGAAACGGAAAGTGGAGCAGTTTAACAATAGATAGTTAGTTAAATTATAGTTGTATAATTTCAGGAGGATTTGTCATGAAAGTTGGTATTATTGGTGCAGGAACCATGGGTTCCGGAATCGCTCAGGCATTTGCCCAGGTAGATGGATATGAAGTATGCCTGTGTGATATTAACGAAGAGTTTGCTTCCAACGGCAAACTGAAAATTACCAAGAACTTTGAGAAGAGAGTAGCAAAAGGAAAGATGGCAAAAGAGGATGCAGACAAGATCCTTGCCAGAATCCATACCGGCGTTAAGACTATCTGCAGCGACTGCGATCTCGTAGTTGAGGCAGCAATCGAGAACATGGAGATCAAAAAACAGACCTTCAAAGAGCTGGGCGCTATCTGCAAGGCAGACTGCGTATTTGCTACCAATACATCTTCTCTGTCCATTACAGAGATCGGTGCAGGTCTTGACCGCCCGGTTATCGGTATGCACTTCTTCAACCCGGCTCCGGTTATGAAGCTGGTTGAGGTTATCGCAGGCTTAAACACTCCGGCAGAGATTGTTGACAAAGTTAAGAAGATCTCTGAAGAGATCGGCAAGATCCCGGTACAGGTAGAAGAGGGCGCTGGTTTCGTAGTAAACCGTATCCTCATCCCGATGATCAACGAAGCTATCGGTATCTACGCTGAGGGCGAGGCTTCTGTAGAGGGTATCGATACCGCTATGAAGCTGGGTGCTAACCATCCGATGGGACCGCTTGAACTGGGCGACCTGGTAGGTCTGGACGTTGTTCTGGCTATCATGGAAGTACTTCAGTCTGAGACTGGTGACCCGAAGTACCGTCCGCAGCCGCTTCTTAGAAAGATGGTTCGCGGCGGCAAGCTTGGCCGTAAGTCTGGCGAAGGCTTCTACAAGTACAACTAATATGTACATAAGTCTGGCTTCTTGACCAGATGAAAACATAATAGAGTACCAGATTTTTAAGAACCGCAACGGGGCGGCGCTTAAAGCCGCCTCTTAAGCGTATATAAGAAAATGATGGAGGAATAGACACATGGATTTTACATTAAGTAAAGAGCATGAAATGGCGAGAAAGTTATTCCATGACTTCGCCGAGAACGAAGTAAAACCTTTGGCACAGGAAGTTGACGAGACAGAGCACTTCCCGGAGGAAACCGTTAAAAAGATGCAGAAGCTTGGCTTCATGGGCATCCCGGTTCCGAAGGAGTATGGCGGACAGGGCTGTGATCCGTTAACATACGCTATGTGCGTTGAGGAGCTTTCCAAAGTTTGTGGTACTACCGGCGTTATCGTATCTGCACACACATCTCTGTGCTGCGATCCGATCCAGACTTTCGGTACTGAAGAGCAGAAACAGAAATACCTGGTTCCGCTTGCTAAGGGCGAGAAGCTTGGTGCTTTCGGTCTTACTGAGCCGGGTGCTGGTACAGATGCTCAGGGTCAGCAGACCAAGGCTGTATTAGACGGCGACGAGTGGGTATTAAACGGCTCCAAAGTTTTCATTACCAATGGTAAAGAGGCTGACATTTACGTTATCATCGCTGTAACAGGCGTTGTTGAAGTAAAGGGCAGAAAGAAAAAAGAGATCTCTGCATTTATCGTAGAGAAAGGAACTCCGGGCTTTACCTTCGGTACCAAAGAGAAGAAGATGGGTATCCGTGGATCTGCTACATACGAGCTGATCTTCACAGATTGCCGTATCCCGAAAGAGAACCTGCTTGGCCAGAAGGGCAAAGGTTTCCACATCGCTATGCATACCCTGGATGGCGGACGTATCGGTATCGCTTCCCAGGCACTTGGTCTTGCAGAGGGCGCTCTTGAGAGAACTGTTGATTACGTAAAAGAGAGAAAACAGTTTGGTCGTGCTATCGGTCAGTTCCAGAACACTCAGTTCCAGCTGGCAGATATGGCTACCAAAGTTAAAGCAGCTCAGCTCCTTGTTTACAGAGCAGCCGTTGCTAAGAAGACACAGAAAACCTATTCTGTAGAAGCAGCTATGGCTAAACTGTATGCAGCAGAGGTTGCTATGGAAGTTACAACCAAGGCTGTACAGCTTCACGGTGGTTACGGCTACACGAGAGAGTACGATGTAGAGCGTATGATGCGTGATGCTAAGATCACTGAGATCTACGAGGGTACATCTGAGGTTCAGAGAATGGTTATCTCCGCTGATCTGTTAAAATAATTCAGTCTGCAGAGAAATCAGAACAATCTCAGTCCTAGAGAAAAAAGAAAAAAATAAGGAGTGAAAATACCGTGAAAATTGTAGTTTGTGTAAAACAGGTTCCGGATACCAAAGGCGGAGTTAAATTTAACCCGGATGGTACTCTTGACAGAAGCGCAATGCTGGCAATCATGAACCCAGATGATAAAGCAGGTCTGGAGGCAGCGCTTCGCTTAAAAGATCAGTATGGTGCAGAAGTTACCGTAGTTACTATGGGTCTTCCGAAGGCTGAAGAGGTTCTTCGCGAGGCTATGGCTATGGGCGCAGACAATGGTGTTCTTGTAACTGACCGTGTACTCGGTGGTGCAGATACCTGGGCTACTTCCCAGACAATCGCAGGTGCACTTCGCAACCTTGATTATGACTTAATCATCACTGGCCGTCAGGCTATCGATGGCGATACCGCTCAGGTAGGTCCGCAGATCTCCGAGCATCTTGGACTTCCGGTAATCAGCTACGCTCAGAACATCCGTGAAGTAAACGAAGCTGAGAAATACATCGTAGTTGAGCGTCAGTATGATGATAGATATCACGTAGTAAAAGCACAGCTTCCGTGTCTTTTAACCGCTCTTGCAGAGTTAAACGAGCCGCGTTACATGACTCCGGGCGGAATCTTCGATGCATACGCAAAAGAGATCACCGTTTGGGGCAGAAAAGATCTGAAAGAGGTTGAGGATTCCAACCTCGGTCTGAAGGGTTCACCGACACAGATCGCAAAAGCTTCCGATAAGGTAAGAAAGGGTGCTGGCGAGAAGGTAGAACTGGATCCGGCAGCTTCCGCAGATTATATCGTTGGCAAACTGGCAGAGAAACACATTATCTAATTATTTTATAGAAAAGAGTGGTGAATAAGATGAACAACTTAGAAGCATATAAGGGCGTATTTGTCTTTGCACAGCAGGTGGATAATGTTATCAGCAATATCGCTTTTGAGCTGATTGGCAAAGGTAAAGAATTAGCAAAAGATTTAGGAGTAGAGGTAACCGCTGTTTTAGTTGGTTCTGACGTTAAGGGTCTTGCAGATCAGTTAGCAGAGTACGGTGCAGACAAGGTTATCGTTGTAGACGATCCGGAGTTAAAAGAGTACCGTACAGAGCCGTACACACATGCAATCGCATCTGTTATTGAAGAGTTCAAACCGGAAATCTTCCTGATCGGTGCTACTGCAATCGGTCGTGACCTTGGTCCGCGTGTTTGCGCTAGAATCCATACAGGTCTGACTGCAGACTGTACAAAACTTGATATCGGTGATTTCCCGATGAATCCGGTTCCGGGTAGAGAGACAAAGCACAATCAGCTGCTTATGACTCGTCCGGCATTCGGCGGCAACACCATCGCTACCATCGCTTGCCCGGATTTCCGTCCGCAGATGGCAACCGTTCGTCCGGGTGTTATGCAGAAGGCTCCGAAGGAAGCTGGCAAAAAAGCTGTTGTTACTGAGTTCAATCCGGGATTCACAAAGAACAACAAATATGTTGATATTCTGGAAGTTGTTAAGGCTGTATCCAACACCGTTGATATCATGGATGCTAAGATCCTTGTATCCGGCGGTCGTGGCGTAGGAAGCCCGGAGAACTTCAAGATTC
Organism: Clostridium sp. AM27-28; assembly: GCF_003480955.1. Classification (NCBI taxonomy): domain Bacteria; kingdom Bacillati; phylum Bacillota; class Clostridia; order Eubacteriales; family Clostridiaceae; genus Clostridium; species Clostridium sp. AM27-28. The sequence continues at coordinate 114,450 of NZ_QUJT01000010.1, read as the reverse complement.
TGGATGATCTGGCAGAGGCTATCGGCGGTACCGTAAGCTGCTCTCGTGCAGTTGTAGATGCTGGCTGGAAGCCGAAGGATCTTCAGGTAGGTCAGACAGGTAAGACTGTTCGCCCGAACGTATACTTTGCAATCGGTATCTCCGGTGCTATTCAGCATCTGGCAGGTATGGAAGAGTCTGACATCATCGTTGCTATCAACAAAGATGAGTCTGCTCCGATCTTCGATGTTGCTGACTACGGCGTAGTAGGTGACTTAAACAAGATCGTTCCGATGCTGACTGAGAAGATCAAAGAAGCTAAAGCAGCAGCTAAGAACAACTAATTAAAAGCAGGAAGAGATATCTTCTTACAATAAATAAGCAGTAGAGTTTTGTATATTTTTCTCTGATAAATATATGAGACAGCGCCGGCTGGACGGATTTACTCCACCCAGTACTCCGCAGTCCCGTGCCAGCGAGTAAAGAGAACCCTGTTTCCGAGGTGATGAACCTGGGAGGCAGGGTTTTTTTGTTTCATAGGAAATTGCGTCCTATGAAACAAAAAACGCTCCGCGAGGATGCGCCAAGGCACATTCTTTATTCTGGTCAAAAACACTTGACAGATTAAGGTGGATTGCCCGTATAATAGAGTATCTGGAATATAGATATGATTTATCTGCTATATAAGAAAATACAGGTTACTGTTCACGGGTAGGCACTTTTGGAACCGAAAGTGCCGTAAGAAAACGTGGTGGCGGCAGGAAGTTGCCGTATTTAAATGCGAAACCACGGCAAATTCTGTTACTGGGCACGTATGCGTGAACAGTAACAAATACAGGATGGTATGATTTATGTTATTTAGTTCCCTTGTGTTCCTATGGTATTTTTTGCCAGCGGTATTTTTTCTTTATTTTATAACGAAAAATCTGCATATCCGCAATAGCGTCCTTCTGACTGCCAGCCTCTTTTTTTATGCGTGGGGCGAGCCGAAGTATGTGATTCTGATGCTTGTTTCGATCGGGCTGAATTATTTCTTTGGATTGTGGATTGGGAGGATGCAGAGTAAACACAGAATGCGCCTTGCTGTTACAACCTGCGTGTTTTTAAACCTCCTTCTTCTGGGCTATTTCAAATATTTTAACTTCGCAGTCGAGATTGCAAATTCTCTGTTAAGCCGCTTTGCGGGCGGCGCACATACACTTTCTTTCCGCGAGATTGCTCTTCCGGTCGGAATATCCTTCTACACGTTTCAGGCGCTTTCCTACGTGGTGGATGTGTACCGGGGGACGATTCAGGCGCAGAAAAATATCTTTCATCTGGCGCTCTATATTTCCTTCTTTCCGCAGCTCATCGCGGGACCGATCGTCAAGTATCACGATGTCTGCGAACAGATTGGGAACCGGCAGTGTACGGCGGAGGGGATGGCGTATGGAATCAAGCGCTTTTCCTACGGACTGGCGAAAAAAATGTTGTTTGCTAATACCTTTGCGGCGACGGTGGACTGGATGATGGAGAAACCGCTGGCACAGCTGGGAACGGTCAATGCGTGGATGTTGGCGGTTTTGTACACACTTCAGATTTATTTTGATTTTTCGGGATATTCGGATATGGCGATCGGATTGGGAAAAATGTTTGGATTTGATTTTATGGAGAACTTCAATTATCCGTATATCTCTACCTCGATCCGCGAGTTCTGGAGACGCTGGCATATTTCACTCTCGACCTGGTTTAGGGAATATCTTTATATCCCGCTGGGCGGCAACCGGAAAGGGCAGGTGCGGACGTATGTTAATCTGCTGATTGTCTTTTTTGCGACCGGGCTCTGGCATGGCGCTGGGGCAACCTTTATCATCTGGGGATTGTACCATGGGCTGTTTCTGGTGGTGGAACGCATGGGACTTGGGAAGCTATTGGAGAAGAACTGCTTCCGGGGACTGAATCACATCTATACGGCGTTGGTTGTAGTGGTTGGCTGGGTGTTCTTCCGCGCCGATACGCTGGCGGATGCGAAAGTGATCCTGCATCAGATGTTTACCTGGGAGAACGGCATCTATCCGGCATCGCTGTTCGTGAATCGGAAGGTAATTTTTCTTGCGGTGCTGGGCGTGCTGCTTTCGGGCATCGCGCAGAGTATATGCCCGAAGCTGCGGGAGCATTTGTATGAGAAAGAAGTGACAAAGACAGTGGATATTGTGATTATGGCTGTGCTGCTGTTTTTGTGTACCATGTATCTCGTCAGCAGCACGTATAATCCGTTTATTTATTTCAGGTTTTAGATCCAGCCGCCGTCCAGTTGAATTATCTGTCCCGTTAAATAGGAGTCCTCGCTCCCCAGCTGGTATGCCAGTTTTCCGACTTCCTCGGCACGCCCCATACGTCCTGCTGGAATTTCTTCCAGCAGGGCATTCCGTTCTTCTTCATCGAGAAACTGGTTCATTTCGGTGTCAATAGCGCCGCAGGCGATCGCGTTGACCTGGATGCTGTTCGGCGCAAGTTCCTTCGCGAGGGCGCGCGTCATGGCGTTGATGCCGCCTTTGGTGGCAGAATAGGCGACTTCGCAGGAAGCGCCGCAGACGCCCCAGACGGAGGAAATATTGAGAATGCGTCCCGATTTGCGTGACACCATCATCGGAACGGCGAGGCGGCAGCAGTTGAAGACGGAGGTCAGGTTGGTATTGAGAATGTGGTTCCACTCGTCCGGCGTCATATCCTGGAACAGACCGATGTAGGAAATCCCTGCATTGTTGACGAGGACATCCAGGGAACCGAAGCGCTCCCGGATCGCGTCAAACAGGCGGGAACAGCTCTCAAAATCGCCCGCATCGCCCATCCAGGCAAGGCAGGAAACGCCCAGCGCTTCGATTTCGCGCTGGGTCTTTTTTAATTCTTCTTCCCGCCTCAGGCAGGTAATCACGACATCCCAGCCGTTCTTAGCGTAGGTTAATGCAATCGCTTTCCCGATTCCGCGGGAAGCGCCGGTTACGAGGATAGTTTTATGATTCATGGCAGTAAACTCCTTATATGCGAATGTTTTTGAGAATTGCGGGAGCACGCAGTGCAGAGCAATTCGGTATCAGAGGGGTCAAAAGCTTTTGACCCCAACATCATATTTGATTGAATTATAGCATGTATTTAAAATTCATGAAATAGTTTCATTTTTCCGCCTGTCATAAAATCGTAAGAAATTTTCATCCATTTTTTGCTCTTCTGAGTGTTTTACAGCATTGTATGAAAGTGCCAAAATGTGTTATACTAAAACCAAATGGATCTGACACAGCGATAGAGCGGATCAATTACCGAACAGATTCGGAAGAAAGGAACTGTATACCATGTATGATATAATAATCATTGGTTCCGGACCAGCTGGCTTGAGTGCGGCGATTTATGCACAGCGGGCGTGTCTGGACACGATTGTGATAGAGAAGAATGGAATCAGCGGCGGACAGGTGCTGAATACCTGGGAGGTGGATAATTATCCGGGATTTCCGGGTGTGACCGGCTTTGAGCTTTCCAGACAGTTCCGGGAGCATGCAAACAAGCTGGGAGCAAGAGTTGTACAGGATGAGGTCGTGCAGGTCGAGCTTTCAGGAAATGTGAAGAAAGTAGTCTGCGAGGAAGAGACGTATGAGGCACGCTGTGTGATTCTGGCATCCGGAGCACATCACAGGACGTTGGAGGTGCCGGGAGAAGAGGAACTTCGCGGAGCAGGCGTTTCATACTGCGCGACCTGCGACGGGGCATTTTTCCGGGGAAGGACGGTTGCCGTTGTGGGCGGCGGCGACGCGGCGCTGGAAGATGCAATTTTTCTTGCACGGATGTGTGAAAAAGTATATATCGTCCACCGCAGAGACAAGCTTCGCGGGGCAAAACGGCTGCAGGAGCGCTTACAGGCGCTTGAAAATATTGAATTTGTCTGGAACAGCGAGACGGTTGCGATTGAAGGGAACGCTCAGGTGGAGGCATTGCGGCTGAGACAGACCCAAACCGGAGAAGAGAAGCGGCTGGACGTGGATGGCGTCTTTATTGCGGTCGGAATCGCACCGGAGAGTGAGCTGTATGCGGGTCAGTTAGAGCTTGATGAGCAGGGTTACATCCGGGCGGATGAGAGCGGTCAGACGAGCGTTCCGGGCGTATTTGCAGCCGGAGATGTCCGGACCAAGGCGCTGCGCCAGATTCTGACAGCGGCATCGGACGGTGCAAACTGCGTGGCATCTGCAGAGCGATATCTTCAGGCATAACTCATTTTTAACATAGAAGAAAACAGAGTAACTGTTTAGTAGGTCTGCGCATTTACTGCGCTGACCGTACGAAAACATGGGTCAGCAGGCAAAAATCCCATTGCCGTAGGCAATTTTTAATGGATTTTTGCGCGTGACTGTGAAGGTACTGAACAGTTACAGTTTGAGATAAAACGACGGAACAGAACGGACAGAAGAGTAGGAGGTCCTTATGAGAAAAACGCTGAAATTTCTGATAGCATCAGGGGCGTGCCTTGTGATGGCAGGGACGGGACAGATGAGCGCCCAGGCGGCGATGAATCTGGAGACGGATGCCCCGGTCGCTGGTGCGTCAGTGGCGATCAATAATTACTATGCGAGCAGCTTGAACCCGGAAAAAGAGCTGGCGGAAGCATTTGCTTCTAAAGAAGTTCTGGCAGTGGCGGGAGCCGGTCAGACGGGCGTGTCAGGCGGTGCGCAGACAGCCAAACCGGCACAGGTGCCAGCAGAGACGAAAGCCCAGCCAAAGGAGACAACTGGCGAGACTGAGGCGGTTGTCCGCGCGATGTCCAAGTCGATCTACGATAATATCGCGATTTCCCGTGTGACCAATTATGTCAATGTGCGCGCACAGGCGAGCACAGGCAGCGAGGTAGTCGGAAAGATTTACAATAACTGTGCGGCGACAATTCTGGACGCGGTGGACGGCGAGGGCGGCAAATGGTACCATATCCAGTCGGGTTCCGTGACCGGTTATATTAAAGCACAGTATTTTGCGACCGGCGAGGAGGCGTCCAAGATTGCCAGGGAAGTCGGCACAACCTACGCGAAGGTTACAAATACCTCTACGCTTCGCCTGAGAGAGACGCCGAGCTTAGAGGGCAAGACGCTGGATCTTCTTTCTGCCGATGCAGAGTATGAGGTGATCGGAGAAGAGGGCGATTTTGCCAAGATTTCCGTCGATAATGATCTGGTCGGATATGTGTATAAAGATTATATTACGACACAGGTAGACTTTAAGCAGGCAGTTTCCGTAGCTGAGGAACAGCAGCAGAAAGCTGAAGAAGAAAAACTGAAACAGGAAGCGAATGCGGCGATCGAGAACCTGGAACAGGTAAAGAAGAAAGCCGAGGAAGAGTCGAGGGCAGCGGAAACCACGGCAGCGGCGAAGGAAACCACGGCAGCTGCCAAAGAGACGACCAAAGCACCGGAGACTTCCTACAGCGGAACAATAGAGGCGAATCCGAGCGAAAGCAAGGCAGCTGGGACGACAGCGGCAGCCAAGGAGACGACAAAGGCAGCTGAGACGAAAGCGCCGACTACCGTGGCAGCGACGAAAGCGACCACTGCAAGCGGCGTTGGACCGGGCGGCGGACCAGGCACAGGCGGTACGTCCTCTTCTGGAAATGAAGTAACAAATGCTACCCGTTCTGCGGTTGTGGCATACGCAAAGCAGTTCCTTGGAAATCCGTATGTATACGGCGGAACCAGTCTGACAAACGGTGCGGACTGTTCCGGATTTACAATGAGTGTATTTGCACATTTCGGTATTTCAACCGGACGAAGCTCGAGAGATCAGGCGGCAAAGGGCAAGGAGGTTGCGGTCAGCGCAGTACAGCCGGGCGATCTGCTTTTTTATGCGAGCGGCAATTATATCAATCACGTAGCACTTTACATAGGCAATGGACAGGTTATCCACGCAAGTACGGCAAAGAGCGGCATCAAGATTTCGCCGTCCAACTACCGAACACCGTGTAAGGCAGTTTCATTCTTAAATTAGTAAACGCAGATAAAGGAGTATATCGGTTCTTACGGAACGATTTCATATCCGTAGGGCGCGGTGGGAATACCGCAAAATTACGTTGCCAGCGGGGCAGAAGATTTCTGATCGGTGAGACAAGCAATTTTGCGGTATTTTTTCATTTTCATAGGAAAATGTATGCACTCGCGCGAAGCAGAAACATGTCGCAAGCGACCGCGCTCGGCGCGAGAATGTGCCAAGGCACATTCTTTTTCATAAAAAAGGAGAAAAATCATGGCAGAATTAAGAGAACTTTCCGTAAACCAGTTCGTAGAAGAAACTGCTTCGAAGGCGTCTGTACCGGGCGGCGGAAGCGTGTCGGCGATGGTGGGGGCGCTGGGCGCGGCATTGATGGAAATGGTGGCAAATCTGACGATCGGAAAGGAAAAATATGCCGGGGTGCAGGAGGAAATGCAGGCGCTGGCAGCTGAGGGCGCTGCGCTGCATGAGGAGCTGCTGGCGGGGATCAAAAAGGACAGCGAATCGTTCAATGGATATATGAGAGCGCTGAAGCTTCCGAAGGAGACGGAGGAGGAGAAAAAAATCCGCACTGCCGCCCTGCAGCAGGGGTTAAAAGAGGCGACCGAAGCGCCGCTTGCGATTGCGGAGTCAGCGGCAAAGATTTTTCCGATGGCGGAAGCGGTCGTAAAGAGGGGCAATAAAGGTGCCGTTTCCGACGGTCTGATTGCGGCGATGTTAGCCCGGACAGCGGTTGTGGGCGCACTCTTTAATGTGAAGATCAATCTGGCATCGATCAAGGACGAAAGTTATGTATCAGAACTTGAGAAAAGAGTAGAAAAACTGGAATCGGATGCAATTTTTTGTGAAAAATCAATTTTGTGTCTTTCCAAATTGTCAGACACAGTATATAATAGATAACATTCACAGCCTTTCCGGGAAATTCACAGGGGGATCTTTTTTACAGAAGATAAAGCAGATAACATTCACTGTGTGAAAACTTCCGGAACAGGCAAAACCGCAAAAACAGGGAGGTACAGGAGTAATGATGACAGATATTGAGATTGCACAGGCAGCGAATCCACTGAAAATCGGTGAGATTGCACAGGCGGCAGGCGTAGACGAGAAGTATCTGGAGCAGTATGGAAATTATAAGGCAAAGGTTGACTACAATCTTCTGAAAGAGACCGAGGGCAAGGATGGAAAATTGATTCTGGTGACCGCGATCAACCCGACTCCAGCCGGAGAAGGAAAGACCACGACCACGGTCGGTCTGGCAGACGGATTGAAACGTCTTGGCAAAAAGGTAACCGTAGCGCTTCGTGAGCCGTCATTGGGACCGGTCTTTGGTGTTAAAGGTGGTGCAGCTGGCGGCGGATATGCACAGGTCATTCCAATGGAGGATATCAACCTCCATTTTACCGGTGATTTCCACGCGATCGGCGCAGCAAACAACCTGCTGGCAGCGATGCTGGACAATCATATCTATCAGGGCAATGCACTCCGCATCGATCCGAAGCGCATTACCTGGAAGCGTGTTGTCGATATGAATGACCGTCAGCTCCGCAACATCGTAGATGGTCTGGGACGCCGCGTGGATGGCGTGACCCGTGAGGACGGATATGACATCACGGTTGCCAGCGAGATCATGGCAGTTCTGTGCCTGGCACGCAATATTACGGATCTGAAAGAACGCCTTTCCAAGATTATCGTAGGTTATACCTATGACGAGGAACCGGTCACTGCCGGTGATCTGAAAGCAGCGGGCGCGATGACGGCTCTTTTAAAGGATGCCCTGAAACCAAACCTGGTACAGACCTTAGAGCATACACCGGCATTTATCCACGGCGGTCCGTTCGCGAACATCGCGCATGGATGTAACTCCGTCATTGCGACAAAGATGGCATTAAAGCTGGGTGATTACACGATCACAGAGGCTGGCTTCGGCGCTGACCTGGGTGCGGAGAAATTTCTGGATATCAAGTGCCGGATGGCAGAGCTGAAACCGTCGGCGGTCGTTGTAGTAGCGACGGTACGTGCCCTGAAGCATCACGGCGGCGTGGCGAAGGCTGACTTAAACGCAGAGAATCTGGAAGCGCTGGAGAAGGGACTTCCGAACCTGATGCAGCATGTAGAAAATATTACCAAGGTATATGGACTTCCGTGTGTCGTAGCGATCAACCGCTTCCCAATGGATACCGAGGCAGAATTAAAGCTGATCGAGGACAAGTGCCATGAGGTCGGTGTCAATGTAGCTCTGTCCGAGGTATGGGCGAAAGGCGGAGAAGGCGGCGAGGAGCTGGCAAAAGAAGTCATCCGCCTGTGCGAGACTGAGAGCGAGTTCCACTACTGCTACGAGACCGATACAACCATCGAGGAGAAACTGGATGCGATCGTGAAGAAGATCTACCACGGCGACGGCGTTGTACTCACGGATGCAGCAAAGAAGCAGGCAAAACGCCTGACTGAGCTTGGATTTGGTAACTATCCGATCTGTATGGCGAAGACGCAGTACAGCTTTTCGGACAATGCGAAGCTGCTCGGCGCACCGAAGAATTTTACAGTAACTGTCCGCAACCTGAAAGTATCCGCGGGCGCAGGCTTCATCGTAGCGCTGACCGGGGACATCATGACGATGCCAGGACTTCCGAAGGTGCCGGCGGCAGAGAAGATCGATGTCGATGAGAATGGACGGATCACGGGTCTGTTCTAAGAAAAGAAGTAACTGTTCAGTAGGTCTGCACATTTACTGCGCGTGACTGTGAAGGAACTGAACAGTTACGAAAAGAAATAGAATATGAATGGAACTTAACACAACGCAAAAAGGGGAACTGCCACATGGCAGCTCCCCTTTTTGCCAGGAAACTTGTCTACTTATAGTACGAAGCGATGAATTAAAATTCTGGTTCGATCAATCCGTAGGTGTTGCCTTTACGTTTGTAAACAACATTGACCTGCTCGGTCTCGGAATTCAGGAATACATAGAAACTATGTCCTAAGAGTTCCATCTGTACACAAGCCTCTTCCGGATCCATCGGCTTCATAGCGAATTTCTTTACTTTGACGATATCTACTTCGTCGTTGGAATCATATTCTTCGTTTATGAAGAGGTCAGAGAATGCAACGGCTGCCTGTTTCTTGTCTACGATTTTATTCTTATATTTTTTGAGCTGACGCTCGATGATTTCTTCTACCAAATCAATCGATACATACATATCGTTGCTTTCCTGCTCTGCACGGATGATGGTGCCTTTGACAGGGATGGTAACCTCGATCTTCTGACGATCTTTCTCAACTGTAAGTGTGATATTCACTTCAGTGTCCTGATTGAAGTATCGCTCTAACTTTCCGATCTTCTCCTCTACAGCTGCTTTTAACCCCGGGGTAACATTGATATTTCTTCCAGTAATCTTATAACGCATAATCATCGCTCCTTTTTATTGGGATGGCTATAGTATACCACTTTTGGATGTTAAATTCAACCTTTTTCACAAAATTGTCAACACAATTAATTGAAAAACAGGTCGAAATACTGTGTCGTTTGATTTTTCACGAATTGCTGTTGTTTTATAAGGGATTTGCGCGCGGTTTGTGCGGCGGACAATGAAATATGAAAAAAGAGTCTTGCAGGATAGGGCAGAATGGGTGTGTTTTTGCAACAGAAAAAGGTCGAAAAAGCTAGAAAAAACGGGGGTTTGGAGGCAATGCAAGGGTTCTTCATTTGTCAATAGATCTGCTTGTATTTTTGGAAGAAATATGCAAATTTATGAGATCTGAACAAAAAAGAAATCAAAATGCGCCGGGGACAATGGGGGCTTCATGAACAGACGGAAATTGTGGATAATGTGGATAAGTCGGTGCAAAACTCCATTTTCCCTAAAAAAGGGAAAAAACGGGGGTGCAAAACTTATCCACAAAACTGGGGACAAAATGTGGATAATGTGGACAACAAGAAAGTCGAACATATATTTTGTGCAACTTGTCTGGTTTACCATAAAGTTGGCGGGCTGGCAGAAGAAAAAACGTTTTACCTGGATAGGCAGGGAGGCGGCGTTTTACAGCAGGTTCCTTTGTTCGTGTATGGAGGGTCTTGTTTTATGGCTGGGATTTTCCGGGTACGGCAGGTTCGGCTTATCTCAGCCGGGCGCGTGCGCAGCGTAAATGTAAAAAAATCATGAAATCATTGAATAAAATCCCTGTTAGTGTTAGAATAAATAAGATTGTATAACTATACCTATACGATCTTTTCGATCTAAAACATATCATACATTGAGCTATAAAAACGAAAAAAGAATGAGAAAGCAAGAAATAGGAGAGAAAAGCATGAATCTGATAGAGAAAGTGTTTGGTACCCACAGCGAACGCGAGCTGAAGCTGATCCGCCCGATTGTGGATAAGATTTTAGGTATGCGCGAGCAGATGGTTGCCTTATCGGATGATGAACTGCGCGACAATACGCGCAAGTTCAAAGAGCGCCTTGCAAACGGCGAGACGCTGGACGACCTTCTGCCGGAGGCATTTGCAACCGTGCGTGAGGCGGCGAGACGGGTATTAAATATGGAGCATTACCCGGTTCAGCTGATCGGTGGTATCGTCCTGCATCAGGGACGTATCGCAGAGATGCGTACTGGTGAAGGTAAAACCCTGGTTTCTACCGCACCGGCGTACTTAAATGCGCTGGCTGGAAAGGGCGTATTTATCGTTACCGTCAACGACTACCTGGCAAAACGAGATGCAGAGTGGATGGGTGAGGTTCACAGATTCCTCGGTCTGACTGTCGGCGTGGTTTTAAATTCAATGAATTCCGACGAGCGCCGGGAAGCTTACAACTGTGATATTACCTATGTTACCAACAATGAGCTTGGTTTCGATTACCTGCGTGACAACATGGCGATCTATAAAGAGCAGATGGTTATGCGGAATCTGGACTATGCGATCATCGATGAGGTCGATTCCGTCCTGATCGATGAGGCGAGAACCCCGCTTATCATTTCCGGACAGAGCGGCAAGTCCACGAAGCTCTATGAGGTGTGCGATATTCTGGCACGTCAGTTGGAAAAGGGCGAGGAATCAGCAGAATTTTCCAAGATGGCAGCCATCATGGGCGAGGAGATCGAGGAGACAGGCGATTTCGTAGTCAATGAGAAAGATAAAGTAGTCAACCTGACCGAGGCTGGTGTGAAGAAGGTTGAAGATTTCTTCCACATCGAGAACCTGGCGGATCCGGAGAACCTGGAGATCCAGCACAACATCATTCTGGCACTGCGTGCCAACTACCTGATGTTCCGCGATAAAGACTACGTGGTAAAAGATGACGAGGTTCTGATTGTCGATGAGTTTACCGGACGTATCATGCCGGGACGCCGTTATTCCGATGGTCTCCATCAGGCGATTGAGGCGAAGGAGCACGTACATGTGCGCCGTGAGAGCCGCACGCTGGCAACCATTACCTTCCAGAACTTCTTCAACAAGTTCAACAAGAAGGCTGGTATGACCGGTACGGCACAGACCGAGGAGAAGGAGTTCCGTAACATTTACCAGATGGACGTTATCTCCATCCCGACGAACCGCCCGGTACAGCGTATTGATTACGAGGATGCGGTTTATAAGACGAAAAAAGAGAAATTCCATGCGGTTGTCGAGGAAGTGGCAGCAGCCCATGAAAAGGGACAGCCGGTTCTGGTTGGTACCATTACGATCGAGACTTCCGAGCTTCTGAGCAAGATGCTGACAAGACGCGGCATTCCGCATAAGGTATTAAATGCGAAGTTCCATGAGCTGGAGGCTGAGATCGTAGCAGATGCAGGTATCCACGGTGCCGTTACGATCGCGACTAATATGGCAGGTCGTGGTACGGATATCAAGCTGGATGAGATTTCCAGAGAACTGGGCGGCTTAAAGATTATCGGTACAGAGCGTCATGAGTCCAGACGTATTGATAACCAGCTGCGCGGTCGTGCCGGACGTCAGGGCGATCCGGGTGAATCACGTTTCTACCTGTCCCTGGAGGATGACCTGATGCGTCTCTTCGGTTCAGAGCGTCTGATGAATATGTTCAACGCCATGGGCGTACCGGAGAATGAGCAGATCGAGCACAAGATGCTTTCCAAGGCGATTGAGAAAGCACAGATGAAAATCGAGACCAACAACTACGGTATCCGCGAGAACCTGTTAAAATACGACGAGGTTATGAACGAGCAGCGTGAGGCAATCTACGCAGAGCGCCGCCGTGTACTGGATGGCGAGAATATGCGTTCCGTTATCATGAAGATGATCACGGATATCGTAGAAAACGCCGTAGATATGTCCATCTCTGATGAGCAGGAACCGGCTGAGTGGGATCTGTCCGAGTTAAATTCCCTGCTGCTTCCGGTTATCCCGTTAGAGCCGATTCAACTGACGGAAGACCAGCAGCATATGAAGAAAAATGAGCTGAAACATATGCTCAAAGAGGCGGCAACGAAGCTTTATGAGACACGCGAGGCAGAGTTTACAAGCGCGGAACAGGTACGCGAGATGGAGCGCGTGATCCTTCTGAAAGTGGTTGATGCAAAGTGGATGGCTCATATCGACGATATGGATCAGCTGCGCGAAGGCATCGGTCTGCAGGCATATGGTCAGAGAGACCCGCTGGTTGAGTATAAGATGAGCGGCTATGAGATGTTCGACAGCATGACGGCAGCGATCCGTGAGGATACCGTCCGTATTCTGTTCCACATCCGTGCAGAGCAGAAGGTCGAGCGTGAACCGGCTGCCAAGGTAACGGGAACCAACCGTGACGACAGCACCGTGCAGGCACCGAAGAAGCGTGAGGAAAAGAAGATTTACCCGAACGATCCGTGCCCATGCGGTTCCGGCAAGAAGTACAAACAGTGCTGTGGACGGAAGCTGTACGCGAAGAATTAATAGATGAAAGAAGGCAGGCTGCCGTGATTTTGCAGCAGTCTGTGCAGAAAATTCCCGAAACTATGGCGAAATACCTGGTTCCGGGAATTTTTCCAAATATAAAAAAGAGTTACGGTCTATATGTGTGTGATCCGTAACAAAATATAACTGAAAGAATGCTGAACCGTTGAGGAAAATGGCAGCAGATAGATGAGAATGGAGAAGGTGAGAGCATGGTTGAATTAGATCAGTTTAAGTATACATTATCAACCTACGATGAGACGCTGAAAGAGGTCAAGGATTCCCTGGATCTGGAAAATAAGGAGCGCCGCATCACGGAGCTTGACAAATCAATGGAAGAACCGGGCTTCTGGGATGATCCGGAGCGCTCGACCAAGACGGTCCGTGAGGCGAAAAATCTCAAAGATACCGTGGATGGCTACAAGCACCTTGAACAGCAGTATGAGGATATCCAGGTCATGATCGAGATGGGCTATGAGGAAAATGACCCGGCGATGATTCCGGAGATTCAGGAGATGTTAGATGAGTTCGTCAAAGAGCTGGAAGAACTCCGCACAAAGACACTCCTGTCCGGCGAGTACGACGGCTGCAACGCGATCCTTAAGCTGAACGCGGGCGCGGGCGGTACCGAAGCGATGGACTGGTGCAGTATGCTGTATCGTATGTACCAGCGTTGGGCGGACAAAAAGGGCTTTACGACCGAGGTGCTTGATTTCCTGGACGGCGACGAGGCGGGACTTAAGTCCATCACACTGCAGGTCAACGGTGAAAATGCCTACGGCTACCTGAAATCGGAGAAAGGCGTCCATCGTCTGGTCCGTATTTCCCCGTTCAACGCGGCTGGCAAGCGTCAGACCTCATTCGTTTCCTGTGATGTCATGCCGGATATTGAAGAAGATCTGGATGTGGAGATTAATCCGGACGATCTGCGGATCGATACCTATCGCTCGAGTGGTGCCGGTGGACAGCATATCAACAAGACGTCCTCCGCGATCCGTATCACGCATCTGCCGACCGGTATCGTCGTACAGTGCCAGAATGAGCGTTCCCAGTTCCAGAACAAGGACAAGGCGATGCAGATGTTAAAGGCAAAGCTGTACCTGCTCAAACAACAGGAGAATGCCGAGAAGTTGTCCGACATCCGCGGCGATGTCAAGGACATCAACTTCGGAAACCAGATCCGTTCCTACGTTATGCAGCCGTACACGCTCGTCAAGGATCACCGGACGAACGCCGAAAATGGCAATGTGAACGCGGTGATGGATGGAGATATTGATCTGTTTATCAGTGCGTATTTAAAGTGGATCAGCCTGAAAAACCAGAAGACAGAAGAGGCGTAAAAGAAGATAAATCAGCCTGGATTGGCGGCACAAAAGTTTGACAGAGAAGAAAACACTCTGTCAAGTGCCGTCAGTTCAGGCTGTTTTTTTACAGATACAATTCGACTATAATGAAAGAAATAGATTGCAGAGTGTCAATAAATGTGATAATATCTTTCTGGTAAACACAAATGTATTTCTGGTGCGTACACAAGCGGAGATGGAATGGAAGAAAAAACAAAGTATTATCTGTTAAAGCAGAAAGCAGTGCCGGAAGTCCTTTTGAAGGTGGCGGAAGCGAAGAAGCTCATTGCGTCAGAAAAAGCGATGACGATTCAGGAGGCGACCGACCAGCTGGGGATCAGCCGGAGTTCCTTTTACAAGTATAAGGACGATATTTTTCCATTTTATGACAACGCCAAGGGCAAGACGATTACCATGGTGCTGCAGATGGATGATGAACAGGGACTTTTATCGGATCTTCTTCATATCGTAGCGATTTACAAGGCAAATATTCTGACGATTCATCAGAGTATTCCGGTCAACAATGTGGCGACGCTGACACTCAGCGTGGAAGTCCGTTCGGATACCGGAAATATATCGCATATGGTCGAAGAGATGGAAGAAAATTCGGGAGTACACAACGTAAAAATTATAGCCAGGGAGTAAAGATTATGATTCAGGTAGCAGTGATGGGCTATGGAACAATTGGTTCCGGAGTCGTAGAAGTATTAGAAACCAACAAAGACAAAATCACAGAAAAAACCGGCAAAGAGATTGCAGTAAAATATATTCTGGATCTGCGTGAATTTCCGGGTGATCCGCACGAAGCGCAGATTGTTCATGATTTTGAGATCATTGAAAAAGACGAAGACGTAGAGATCGTTGTAGAGGCGATGGGCGGCGTCAATCCGGCATACAAGTTTGCAAAAGCGTGCCTGTTAGCCGGTAAGCACGTTGTGACCTCCAACAAGGCACTTGTAGCGGCACACGGCACCGAGCTTCTGGCGATTGCACGCGAGAAGAACTTAAACTTCCTCTTTGAAGCCAGCGTAGGCGGCGGCATCCCGCTTCTGCGTCCGCTGACCCAGTCTCTTGCAGGCGAGAAGATCGAGGAAATCAGCGGTATCTTAAACGGTACAACCAATTACATCCTTACCAAGATGGCAAGAGAAGGTCAGACCTTTGAGGAAGCCTTGAAGAAAGCGCAGGAACTCGGATATGCAGAGCGCAACCCGGAGGCAGACGTAGAAGGCTACGATACCTGCCGCAAGATCACGATTCTTACCTCACTGGCAACTGGAAAAGAAGTAAATTACGAAGATGTGCCGACCGAGGGCATCACAAAGATTACCGATACCGATTTCAAATATGCGGCAAAGCTGGGAACTTCGATTAAACTGTTTGGAACCAGCCGCATGGAAGGCAATAAAGCCAGCGTCTATGTATGCCCGATGATGATCGGACCGGATCATCCGCTCTTTGCAGTCAATGACGTATACAATGCAGTCATGGTTCGCGGCAATACACTTGGAACCGTCATGTTCTACGGCAGCGGCGCCGGAAAACTCCCGACCGCCAGCGCAGTCGTCAGCGACATCGTAGAGATCGCCGGACACATGGAAGACAACATCCCGACCGGCTGGACCGACGAAAAACAGCCAGTTGCACCGATGGGCGAAGTAACCTTCAGCTACTTCCTCCGACTGGCAGGCAAATCAGCCGACAAACTTGCCGATGTGCGTGCAGCCTTCGGTGAGGCAGAAACCATCGAACTCCCGGAGATGGACGAATTTGCGGTCGTAACCGGAGAAATGACCGAAGCACGCTTCCGGAAACTGGCAGCGGCATTCGAGGAAGATATCCGCCAGACGATTCGCTATACAAAATAGGATATAAAGTAAAAAGCACGCCAAAGTCATTCATGACGCGGTGTGCTTTTTAACGCAAGAAATACACAGAAAAAGGTCCCCTTGCCAATCATTTTATTGTAACGGACCAATCAAACTCTCATACAACTCCATTGCCTGATCAAAAAACGGCGCATATTGCGGATCCGTAATCATATGGTATACCTGGATCAGGCAGAAAAACTCAACTACTCCAAAGATGGTAGACATAACTCCCAGTATCAGCCCGACCACTGCGCTGCCGCGCCGCGGCTGTCCTTCCTCCTTGGAGAGGACAAACAGTACATTCGCCGACATTCCGAGCAGAATCGCGGCGGAAAAACTCAAAAACAGGGAAAAAAATGCGAAGATGCCGCACATCATTGACATCGTGGCATAGCGGCGCGAACGATTGCGCCGGGTTTCATTTGTATTTGAATGTTCCTTCGGAGAAGGTGTTTCATCGTAATAACTCATCGTATATCTAATCCTTTCATAACTGTGAAAAAAGAAAACAGCTACATCCTTTTCTGAAAATTAGAGACAGCCGCTGAATAGGGCAAAACAAAATCTATGCCCATCTGGCGGATTGAATCCGATAAAAGTGTATCATGAATAAAGCCGCTTGTCCAGTTAGGCATTGACTTGCGAAATATGCGCTGGAATGGTATGATTAAACAGCGTATTGATATTGAAGGAGAGTTTTTGCATGGATATTATACAGGCATTGAAAGAAGAGCTTCAGATAGGGAGAAATCAGGTCGAAGCGGCGGTAAAGCTGATCGATGAGGGAAACACGATTCCGTTCATCGCGCGCTACCGCAAGGAGGCGACCGGTTCCCTGAATGATGAGGTGCTGCGCCAGCTAGATGAGCGACTGCGCTATCTTCGGAATCTGGAGGATAAAAAGGAGCAGGTGATCGGTGCGATCCGCGCCCAGGAGAAGCTGACTCCGGCGCTGGAGAAACAGATCCGCGATGCGGCGACGCTGGTTGCGGTGGAAGATCTTTATCTTCCGTACCGCCCGAAACGGCGCACCCGTGCCGGAATTGCCCGTGAGAAAGGGCTGGAACCGTTAGCAGTCTGGATTTACAAGCAGGAAGCGGGCGGCAGCCTGGAGGCGGAGGCGGCGAAGTATGTGTCGGAAGAAAAGGGTGTTGCAGATGTTTCAGAGGCAATAGACGGCGCGCGTGATATTCTGGCTGAGCAGATCAGCGAGATGGCAAAATACCGCAACTACGCACGTAAAAAGACGATGCAGGACGGTCTTTTGGAGGCATCCGCAAAGGATGAGAAGATACAGTCGGTGTACGAGATGTACTATCATTTCTCCGAACCAGTCAAAAAGCTGGCGGGACACCGTGTGCTGGCGATCAACCGCGGTGAGAAAGAGAAGATTCTGAGCGTGAAGCTTATAGCGCCGGAGGAGCAGATTGTCCGGTATATGGAGAAACAGCTGATTATCCGCTCGGATGGGGATGCGGCGCGCGTGATGGAAGAAGTGATTCTGGACAGCTACCGCCGCCTGATCGGACCGGCCATCGAGCGCGAGATCCGCGCGGGGCTGACAGAAACGGCAGAGAACGGCGCGATTCAGGTATTTGGCAAGAACCTGGAACAGCTCCTGATGCAGCCGCCGATCGCAGGATGTGTGGTGCTCGGCTGGGATCCGGCATTCCGGACGGGCTGCAAGCTGGCAGTTGTGGATGAGACGGGAAAAGTGCTCGATACGACGGTCATTTATCCGACTGCGCCGCAGAACCGCGTGGAAGAGTCGAAGGAGATCGTGAAAAAGCTGATCCGCAAGTACGGCATTTCCCTGATCTCAGTGGGGAATGGTACGGCAAGCCGAGAATCTGAGCAGATCATCGTGGAACTCTTAAAAGAAATTCCGGAGAAGGTTCAGTATGTTATCGTCAATGAGGCGGGCGCGTCGGTTTATTCGGCGAGCAAGCTGGCGACGGAGGAATTTCCGCAGTTTGACGTCGGACAGAGAAGTGCGGCATCGATCGCGAGACGCCTGCAGGATCCGCTGGCGGAGCTGGTAAAAATTGATCCGAAATCCATTGGAGTCGGTCAGTACCAGCATGATATGAACCAGAAAAATTTAAGCGAAGCGCTGCAGGGCGTGGTGGAAACGTGCGTAAATAAGGTCGGCGTGGATCTGAATACGGCATCGGCGCCTCTGCTCGCCTATATTTCCGGCATTAACAAGACGATTGCGAAAAATATCGTGGCATATCGGGAGGAGAATGGCGCATTTTCAACGCGCCGTGAGCTTTTGAAGGTGGCGAAGCTGGGACCGAAGGCGTATGAACAGTGCGCCGGATTTATGCGGATCCAGGGCGGCAAGAATCCGCTCGATGCGACGAGTGTGCACCCGGAGAGCTATAAAGCAGCGGAGGCACTTTTAAAGCAGCTTGGACATGATCCGAAGGAGATCGCGGCGGGTGGCATCCGCAATATCCGCAAGGAGATCGCGGATACGGCAAAGCTGGCAAAAGAGCTTTCGATCGGCGAGCCGACCTTACTCGATATTGTGAGCGAGTTGGAAAAACCGGCGCGCGACCCGCGTGAGGAGATGCCGAAGCCGATTCTCCGCACGGATGTGCTGGAAATGAAGGATTTGAAGCCGGGCATGATTTTAAAAGGAACCGTGCGGAATGTCATTGATTTCGGTGCGTTTGTGGATATCGGCGTGCATCAGGATGGTCTGGTTCACGTGTCCCAGATGACAGACCGCTATATCAAGCATCCGCTGGAGGCGGTCAGCGTCGGGGATATCGTGGAGGTCAAGGTGCTGGCGGTTGATGTGGCGAAGAAGCGCATTTCGCTGACGATGAAAATCCGGGAGACGAAGTAAACCACGGCAGATTCAGCCGTTGGTTATAGGATGCAGGAGCGCTGACTGGAATGGGGCGGCGGATAAGGCATAGAAAATTAGGGAGAAGATAAAATGGACTTACGTGTAAAAATACAGCCAAAAGAGATTTTTATTTATTCGATGTACAATTTCTGGGCGGGACTGCGTGGAATCGGATGCATCATACTGACGGTGCTCGTTATTATTGCAGCGGCAGCCAGCGAGGAACGTCTGGGAACGCAGGTGACGAATCTGGTGATTCTGGGAGTGATTGCCTTGACAGGCTTTCAGATTTTTGCAATCTGGAAACAGGCAGAGCGCACCGCCGGGGATGCGAAAACGGGAGCTGAGATTGTATTTCACATTGGAGACGAGGGCATCCGTGCCCGCCAGGCGAACGGCAAGGGTGAGATCAGCTGGGATAAGCTGGTAAAAGTGAAAAAGATCGCGGGAATATATGTGCTTTACCTGGGTCGAGACAAGGCGTACCTGATGCCGAAGCGCGTGTTCAGAGGTTCGGAGGAGCAGATTTTTCTCAGTATGCTTACAAGAAATCTGCCGCAGGAAAAGAGAAGAGGAATTCGAGCATGATGATAGAAACAAACAGCCCGGAAGAGACGTATGCGTTTGGAAAAAAGCTTGGAATGGAAGCGCAGGCAGGGCAGGTGTATTGTTTGAATGGTGATCTGGGCGTAGGAAAGACGGTCTTTACCCAGGGGTTTGCCGCGGGACTTGGAATTCAGGAACCGGTCAACAGCCCGACTTTCACGATCGTGCAGGAGTACGACGATGGGCGCCTGCCGCTCTACCATTTTGATGTATATCGTCTTGGCGATGTGGACGAGATGGATGAGATTGGCTATGAGGACTATTTTTACGGCGAGGGCATCTGCCTGATCGAATGGTCGGAGCGCATCCGCGAGATCCTGCCGGAACATCCGATCCAGATCACGATTGAAAAGGATCTGGAAAAGGGCTTTGATTACCGGAAAATTTCAGTAAACGAGCAGTAGCCGGCGACAGGAGGAAAGAGAAAATGAGAATTTTGGGAATCGAAAGCGCATCCCTGGTGGCATCGGTTGCTATTGTTACGGATGATGTGATCACGGCGGAATATACGGTGAATCTGAAAAAAACGCATTCGCAGACACTTCTTCCGATGATTGATGAGATTGTGAAAATGCTGGAGGTGCCGTTGGAAAGCATCGATGCAATCGCAGTATCCGGCGGTCCGGGCTCTTTTACGGGGCTTCGGATTGGCTCTGCGACAGCGAAAGGACTGGGACTGGCGCTTGGGAAGCCGCTGATCCATGTGCCGACGATGGATGCGATGGGATATTGTCTGTACGGAGCTTCGGCGCTCATCTGCCCGATGCTGGATGCGAGACGGCAGCAGGTGTACACGGGACTCTATCGGTATGAAGAGAAGTTCGAGATTGTGAAAGAACAGTACATTACGGATATCCATGCGTTGATTGCTGAGTTAAATGAGCGCGGCGAGCGCGTGATTTTCTTGGGGGACGGTGTGCCGGTCAACCGGGCGGTGATCGAGGAAGAGATGAAGGTGCTGTATTCGTTTGCACCGGCACAGGCGAGCCGTCAGCGAGCTTCGGCGGTGGCAGCGCTTGGCGCAGTGTATCTGGCAGAGGGAAAGACCGAGACGGCAGCCGAGCACAAGCCGGATTATCTGCGGAAATCGCAGGCGGAGCGCGAGCGCGAGGTCGCAGAGCGCCAGGGCGAGATGGATAAGCTGGCAGCCGGTATTGTGGTTGTGGAGAAGAAATAATGGCGGCAGGAACGGGAACGCAAAAAAAGCTTCGTGTTCAGATAGTGGATTTTCAGCCGGGGGATCTTCCTGCTGTCCGGGCACTGGAACTGGAATGCTTTTCGGATGCATGGTCGGAGAAGCTTTTACAGGATCTGCTGACGAGCAGCTGGGATAAAAACTGGGTGCTGAAAGAGGATGAAACCGTCCGTGGTTACTGCAATTTCCGCGTCATTGCCGGGGAAGGCGAGTTGATGCGGATCGCGGTTCACGGCGCGTGCCGGGGGCGCGGCTATGGGCGGCTTCTGATGGAACGGCTGTTAAAGGAAGCAGAGGAAGAAAACGTTGAGGATATTACCTTGGAGGTGCGTGCATCCAATGCCCCGGCGATTGCGCTGTATGAGGCGTATGGCTTTCAGAAAGAGGCGGTTCGGAAGAATTATTACAGCGGGCCGACGGAAGATGCGCTGATTTATTGGAAAAGAAGCGGAAAAAGCATTGACAGATGAAATGGAAATGAGTATACTGTTTAACAGATAAAAGCGTAACACTTTACAGTGTTAAATCAAAAGAAAAGAACGGTAGGAGGTTCATATGCTGAGTCAGGTATCTATTTTTGCAGAGAATAAGAAAGGACGTTTACAGAATATTACATCCCTTCTTCAGAAGGAGAATATTAACATTTGGGGTTCGATCACGAATGACAGTGCGGAGTACGGCATTATCCGTATGGTTGTTTCTAATCCAGAGCACGCGGAGAAAGTGCTGGCGGAAGCTGGTTATCTCTGCCGTCTGACAGAGGTGCTTGGCGTCGAACTGGATGACGAGGTCGGAGCACTCAACCGTCTGTTAATTTCCCTCGAAGAGAGCAATATCAATGTAGATTACCTGTATCTCTCCTTCAATCGTGATTCTGGCAAGCCGGTTATGGTGCTTCACACGGACGATGTGAGGGAGGTCAGCATCTGCCTGACATCGAAGGGATATAAGGTACTGTAAGTATTTCCAGCACTTTCCGCTTAAAAACCGGTATAAAAAACAGTATAATGATGGAGAAGCTGTGGAGGACATGGCTTCTCCATTTTGCGTATATAGAAGAGAAAGGCGAGGAGAGCATGAGAAAATATGGAGAGAGCGGCATTCTTCTGTCGGTTGTCTGCAACCGGTGCGGAAAGAAGCTGGCGGTGAAAGATGGCATTCTGCGCGAAGGAGCGGCGCATTTTGATGTGGCATGGGACTATTTTTCGGAGAAAGATGGGGAGGTGCATCATTTTGATCTGTGCGAGGAGTGCTATGATGGAGTGACGCGGGAATTTCTGATTGAGGCAGATAAGGAGGAGAGGACGGAACTATTGTAGAGTCGTGAGGGGGACGGAGAAACGCGGGACAGGCGGTGCGCCATCTGCGTCTCTCCAGTGAATTGGATTGCTGAATTTCTGGCTTGCAACATAGTATTTCTTTATGATATTATTAAATGATATGGGAGTTAGGGGGAAAGCTGTTTTGACAGCTTTTTGCATGACTTTTAATTAAAAAGATTTATTATGAATCATTTATTTAATAGAAAAGAGGATGTTTCATGTTAGATGTATGTTTGCTGGGAACGGGCGGGATGATGCCGCTGCCGTATCGGTGGCTGACGGCTTTGATGGTCCGCTGCTCGGGCAGCAATTTGCTGATAGACTGCGGGGAAGGCACGCAGATTGCGTTGAAAGAAAAGGGCTGGAGCCCGAAGCCGGTGGATGTGATTTGTTTTACACATTATCACGCGGATCATATCAGCGGTCTGCCGGGACTTTTGTTGACGATGGGAAATGCGGAGCGGACGGAGCCGATCACGATGATTGGACCGAAGGGACTGGAACGCGTGGTGACGGCACTGCGGACGATCGCGCCGGAATTGCCGTTTCCGCTTGAGTTTATCGAGCTGACGGAGCCGAGACAGCAGCTTCAGATTGGACCGTATGTGATCGATGCGTATCGGGTCAACCATAATGTGACCTGTTATGGGTACTCGATTTCGATTCCGAGAAAGGGACGGTTCGATGTGGAACGCGCGCGGGCGCAGGAGATTCCGCAGAAGTTCTGGAGCCGCCTGCAGAAGGGGGAGACGATCGAGGAGGAAGGCAGAACGCTGACACCGGATATGGTGCTCGGAGGTGACCGGAAGGGAATCAAGGTGGCATACTGTACCGATACGAGACCGCTTCCGGTAATTGCGGAGTACGCGAAGGATGCGGATCTGTTTATCTGTGAAGGCATGTACGGCGAGGACGGGAAAGAAGCCAAGGCGAGAGAATACAAGCATATGACATTCCAGGAGGCGGCGCACCTGGCGAAGGAGGCCCAGCCGAAGGAAATGTGGCTGACTCATTACAGCCCGTCGCTCATCCGTCCGGATGATTATATGGATAAAGTGCGTGAGATATTCCCGAGAGCGAAAGCCGCCCGCGATGGCTGGACGGCAGAGCTGGGATTTGATGAGGAGTAAGGGCGATGCAGACGGAAGAAAAGAGAGAGAATATAGAAGAAAAGAAGGAAGAACGGATGGAAATGCCAGTTTCAGGAGCATTGGAACGGGGATCAGGGAAAGCTCCGGTATCGGGGGCAGAGATTTCCGTGCATGATACAGAAAACGGACACCCATCAGAAGATGTTTACATTCTTGCAATCGAGAGTTCCTGTGATGAGACGGCAGCTTCAGTCGTGAAAAACGGACGTACCGTTCTTTCCAATATCATATCTTCCCAGATCGATCTTCACACGCTGTTTGGCGGCGTTGTGCCGGAGATTGCGTCGAGAAAGCATATCGAGAAGATCAACCAGGTTATTGAAGAGGCGCTGACAGAGGCACATATGAGTCTGGAGGAGATGACGGCGATTGCAGTTACCTACGGTCCAGGGCTGGTTGGCGCGCTTTTGGTCGGTGTGGCGGAAGCCAAAGCACTCGCGTATGCGGCGAAGAAACCGCTGGTCGGCGTACACCATATCGAGGGGCACGTATCGGCAAATTTCATCGAAAATCCGGATCTGGAACCGCCGTTCATGTGCCTGATCGTGTCAGGCGGACATACACATCTGGTGATTGTGAAAGATTATGGCGAATTTGAGATTCTGGGACGCACCCGAGACGATGCAGCAGGCGAGGCGTTTGACAAGGTGGCACGCGCGGTCGGGCTCGGTTATCCGGGCGGCCCGAAGGTCGATAAGGCAGCAAAAGAGGGGAATCCACATGCGATTGAGTTTCCACGGGCAAAAGTGGGCGACAATCCATATGATTTCAGCTTCAGCGGCTTAAAATCGGCGGTCTTAAATTATATTAACCATGCGAAAATGATGGGCGAGGAGATCCATGTGCCGGATCTGGCGGCTTCGTTCCAGAATGCGGTTGTGGAAGTATTGGTATCGCGCACGATCGAGGCGGCGAAACAGCACGGCTATAAGCGCGTGGCGATCGCCGGCGGTGTGGCATCCAACTCCGCTCTCAGGGCGGGCATGGAGAAGGCCTGTAAAGAGGCGGGCATCCAGTTCTTCCATCCGTCACCGATCTTCTGTACGGACAATGCGGCGATGATCGGCGCGGCGGCGTACTATGAATATAAGAAGGGCGCGCGCGCAGGCTGGGATCTGAATGCGGTGCCGAATTTGAAGCTGGGCGAGAGATAATACAAATTTTTTCAGGAAGAATTGTTTTGCGGTTAGTTTTTTTTAAAATATTGATTTGACAAAAAGTGGAAAAAGAGTGTTTTAAGAGATCGTTCTGGCATGGAGGAGAAACGAGATGGAACATACATTGGATCAATTTGGGAAAGAGAAAATTACACCGCATCCGACCCGCACCGCCGCTATCGTTCTGGCAGCCGGACAGGGAAAACGGATGAAAAGCAAGATTCAGAAGCAGTTTCTCCTTCTGGAGGAAAAGCCGGTCATCTGGTATGCACTTCACGCGTTTGAGGAGAGCCGGGTCGATGATGTGATTCTGGTGACCGGGGCGGATGAGATCGCGTACTGCCGGGACGAGATTGTAGGAAAATATGGATTTTCCAAGGTGCGCGCTATCGTTGCGGGCGGAAAAGAGCGCTACCATTCGGTCTACGAGGGTTTAAAGGCGCTCGGCAGCCAGCTTTCCTATGGGGAGGGGGACTGCGTCCTGATTCATGACGGGGCGCGTCCGTTTGTGGACGAGACGATGATTGAACGTATCGTATCAGATATACGAAGTTATAGCGCAGCAGTGGCAGGCATGCCGTCAAAGGATACGGTCAAGCTGGCGGATGCGGACGGATTTGCCTCTGTGACGCCGGAACGGGCGCATGTCTGGATGATTCAGACACCGCAGGGATTTACTTACCCGCTGATCCGCGCGGCGTATGACAAGATGATGAGTCGGGAAGAGTACCAGCAGGGAGTGACGGATGATGCGATGGTGGTCGAGACGATGACCGATCACAAGGTACGCCTGACCGAAGGTTCTTACCGGAATATCAAGGTGACAACACCGGAGGATATGGAGGTCGCGGCTGCATTTTTACAAAATAAAAAAAGTTAATAGGTCTATTGACAACCCTTGACTTCTATGTTATAGTACTTATCGTGTTTAACTGCCGAAGACAGCAGGTGCCGAAAGGCATAAGGTTAATACGCCTGCCGAGGGAACTGATATCGTTGTATATTTCTATCCCCCTGTCCTGCGAGTGACGGAGGGATTTTATTTTACAGAAAACGTTTACCAGGCGGTTATAGAAATAAAACAGGAGGTAAACCAATCATGGCAAAAGTTGAATTAAAGCAGCCGGTTGTTGCTGAAATCGCAGAATTATTCAACGGCGCTAAGGGCGCAGTAGTAGTTGACTACCGTGGACTGACAGTTGAGCAGGACACACAGCTCCGTAAGCAGTTAAGAGAAGCTGGTGTTACTTATAAAGTATATAAGAACACCATGATTCGTTTCGCTGCTAAGGGTACCGCGTTCGAGGCTCTGGAGCCGAATCTGGAGGGTCCGACCGCTCTGGCTGTATCCAAAGAGGATGCTACAGCTCCGGCAAGAATTTTAGCTGAGTTCGCTAAAAAAGCAGACAAGCTTGAGATCAAGGGCGGCGTTGTAGAGGATACTTACTACGATGCAAAGGGCATGCAGGTTATCGCAACCATCCCGTCCAGAGAAGTTCTTCTTGGAAAACTTCTTGGAAGCATGCAGTCTCCGATCACAAACTTCGCTCGTGTTATCAAACAGATCGCAGAGCAGCAGGAGGCATAAGACCCTTACCTGCAAAGCAGGGTGTAAGGTGCGTGAGAGCCGCATAGTAAAGCAAGAGGCCGCATAAGGCCGATTTAAAATTCAATCACAGGAGGAATATTAAAATGGCAAAGTTAACAACAGCTGAGTTCATTGAGGCAATCAAAGAATTATCCGTATTAGAGTTAAACGATTTAGTAAAAGCTTGCGAGGAAGAGTTCGGTGTATCCGCAGCAGCAGGCGTTGTTGTAGCAGCAGCAGGTGCAGCTGAGGCAGCAGAAGAGAAGACTGAGTTCGACGTAGAGCTGACAGAGGTTGGCCCGAACAAAGTTAAAGTTATCAAGGTAGTTCGTGAAGCTACAGGTCTTGGTCTGAAAGAGGCTAAGGAAGTAGTTGACGGTGCTCCGAAGGTAGTTAAGGCTGGCGCTTCCAAGGAAGAGGCTGAGGACATCAAGACTAAATTAGAGGCTGAAGGCGCTAAAGTTACCTTAAAGTAATTTAAGTAATTTCGCATAGAGCTAATTGCATTACAGATGGGGAGTCTGGCGTGTGCGTGAGCGCATGCCGGGCTCTTTTTATTTCATAGGAAATTGCGTCCTATGAAATAAAAAACGCTCCGCGAAGATGCAGACTCTTTTTTAAACGGGGGAATCAAATCAAGATGGCAGAGAAGATAAGAAATGAAACGGCAGCAGATGAGGAACTTAAAACGCTTCGGGAACGGCTTAAGGCGTGCGAATTTCTGCTGATTGGGCTTGGAAGCGAATGGGAGAAGGCGGGAGGCGCGGAGGTACAGGAGGCATACCGGGCGCTGGCATCGATGACAGAGGGGAAGGATTATTTTATCGTGACAACCGCAAAGGATGCGCGCATCTTTGAAAGCCCGTTGGATGAAGCGAAAATCACGGCGCCGTGCGGTAATGTGAACTGGCTTCAGTGTTCGAAAGGCTGTACGAAGGATATCTGGGAGCGCGGCGAGGTGGCGGATGGTATCTGCCCGCACTGTGGGGCGCCGCTGACAGAAAACACAGTTCTGGCGAATCCGTATATCGAGGAAGGTTATTTGAAAAGCTGGAATCTCTACCGGGAATGGCTGGCTGGAACCTTAAACCATGCGCTTCTGATTCTCGAGCTGGGAGTGGATTTCAAGACGCCGACCGTCATCCGCTGGCCCTTTGAAAAGACGGTCTTTTTTAACCGCAAATCGCATATGTATCGGATAAACCAGAAGTTTTACCAGATTGTCGGAGATATTCAGGAGAGGACCGTATCGATTCCGCAGAATTCGGTCGGCTTTATCCGCAATTTTGCTTCCTGCGATTGAGAGTCCACTTAGTTACTGGGCACGTATGCGTGAACAGTAACGTCCACTTATCTGCGGAGGGGACATTTGGGAAGCAAAACTTGAGAAACCGCTTCGATTGTGCTAAAATGGAACCATCGTTTGACAGAAAACGACAGAAAATGACATGGACGAGAGGATAGGGCAATGGGAGCAATCAGTAATGACTGGCTGGCTCCGCTCAGCGGAGAGTTTAAAAAGCCATATTACAGAAAGTTATACGATACTGTGAAACGGGAATATGAGACGCATGTTGTATATCCGGATGCGAATGATATTTTCAATGCATTTGATTTTACCCCTCTTTCCGAGGTAAAGGTGGTTATTTTAGGTCAGGATCCCTACCATGGTCCGGGACAGGCGCATGGGCTTTGCTTTTCGGTAAAGCCGGATGTGGAAATCCCGCCGTCCTTGGTGAATATTTATCAGGAATTGCACGATGATCTCGGCTGCTACATCCCGAACAATGGCTATCTGACGAAATGGGCGAAGCAGGGAGTCATGCTGCTGAACACAGTTCTGACCGTCCGCGCGCATCAGGCTAATTCCCACCGTGGAATCGGCTGGGAGGAGTTTACGGACGCTGCGATCAAGATCTTAAATGAGCAGGACCGTCCGATGGTATTTATTCTGTGGGGACGTCCGGCACAAGCGAAGAAATCGATGCTTAATAATCCGAAGCATCTGATTCTCGAAGCACCGCATCCGAGCCCGCTGTCTGCGTACCGCGGATTTTTCGGCAGCCGCCCATTCAGCAAGACCAATGAATTTTTAAAAGAACATGGTGTTGCCCCGATCGACTGGCAGATAGAAAACGTGTAGGAAGGAGCAGACATGAGTTTTGTTGAGATTTTAAAGGTAATTGTACTGGGAATCGTGGAAGGTTTCACGGAATGGCTTCCGATCAGCAGTACCGGGCATATGATTCTGGTGGATGAGATCATCCATCTGGATGTCAGCGAGGCGTACCGGGAAGTGTTTATGGTTGTCATCCAGCTGGGTGCGATTCTGGCGGTTATGGTGCTGTATTTCAATAAATTGAATCCGTTTTCACCGCACAAATCGATGGCGCAGAAGCGCGGTACAATTCGTTTGTGGATAAAAATTATTATAGCCTGCATTCCGGCAGCGGTGATTGGGCTTCCGCTTGACCATTTCATGGATAAGCTGATGAACGGCTATGTCGTAGCAGCGATGCTGATTCTCTACGGCGTTTTGTTTATCGTACTGGAAAATCGAAACGTGCACCGTCATTTTCCGATTGAGCGCGTGACGCAGATTTCGTTCCAGACAGCGGCGCTGATCGGCTGTTTCCAGGTGCTGGCGATGATTCCGGGTACTTCCCGTTCGGGCGCGACGATTCTGGGCGCGATGCTGATCGGCTGTTCACGTCCGGCGGCGGCAGAATTTTCATTCTTCCTTGGGATTCCGGTTATGTTCGGTGCGAGTTTTTTAAAGATTGTGAAATTTTTCATTCAGGGCGGCGGATTTTCTTTCGCGGAGTTTATTTATCTGGTTCTTGGTATGGTGGTCGCATTTGGCGTGTCCGTGTACTCGATCAAGTTCCTGATGGGATATGTCCGCAAGCATGATTTCAAGTTTTTCGGATATTATCGGATTGTGCTTGGTATCGTGGTGCTGTCCTACTTTGGTATTTCGGCGCTAGTAGGTTAAAATGTACGCTCGGAGTCTTTCCTGCACTTGCTTTTGCGGCTGGCGGAAAGATTCTGAGAGTACATTAAATAGAAAAAGAGGATTCAGACCTGACAGAAATGCGGAGGTCTGGATCCTTTTTTACGTTCATATAATACATGGAAGCGGGAGCGCAAATATAAAGGGGATGTCCTGTCACAGTTCAGGGCTGACACATCTAAAATGGTAAATCGGATCATTCAAAATAAGGGTTCCATGAGGAAAAAACTGCTCTGCCTGTGCGCGGCAGTGCTGCTGGATCTGTGTTTTTTGGGAATCGTGTGCAGGCTGGCAGTGGGGATGCAGTGGGAAGATTTGGCAAAAGTGGAGCAGGCGGACCAAACGGTTTTCTCCCCAGAATCTCTTTTCGGCGGGGAGTTGGCGCTGACCTTCGACGACGGGCCGCACAGGGTGTACACGAAAAAGCTGCTGGACGGCTTGCGCGAGAGGGGCGTGAAAGCCTCTTTTTTTCTGGTCGGGGAAAATATTCCGGGTAATGAAGAACTGGTGCGCCAGATGGCTAAAGATGGTCATCTCATCGGGGTTCACTGCATGGCGCATGTGGATCTGGCACGCCAGCCGATTGAAAAGAGCGTGGAGGAGATTCGGGAGACGGCCGATCGGATCGAGGCGGTCACGGGAAAACGTCCGGAATACATACGTCCGCCGTATGGTTCATGGAGTACGGAGCTTCAGGAGAAGGTGTCGATGACGCCGGTGTTCTGGGACGTCGATACGCTGGACTGGAAAAACCGGAATACGGCGCGGATTGTGAAGCATATCTGCAAAAATGCGGCGGTGCACACGGTGGTGCTGATGCATGATGCATATCAGACTTCGGTTGATGCTGCGCTTGAGACGATTGACACATTGACGGCGGAGGGATATACTTTTGTTACAATAGAAGAATGTCTGATTGATTGAGAGGATACGATGGATTTATTTGATTATATGCGGAAAAATACGATCGAGCAGGAGGCACCGCTGGCATCCAGGCTGCGCCCGTCCACGCTTGACGAGGTGGTGGGACAGAAGCATATCATAGGAAAGGATAAGCTTTTGTACCGGGCGATCAAGGCGGATAAGCTCGGATCGCTGATTTTTTACGGACCGCCCGGAACGGGCAAAACGACGCTGGCGCGCGTGATTGCCAACACGACGAGCGCGCGTTTTGAGCAGCTCAACGCGACGGTGGCGGGGAAAAAAGATATGGAACAGGTCGTGCAGGATGCCAAGGATGCGTTGGGGATGTACGGAAAGCGCACGATCCTGTTTATCGACGAGATTCACCGCTTTAATAAGGGGCAGCAGGACTATCTTCTGCCGTTTGTTGAGGATGGTACGATTTTGCTCATTGGTGCGACGACGGAGAATCCGTATTTTGAGGTCAACGGGGCGCTGATTTCCCGATCCCGTATTTTTGAGCTGAAACCGTTGGAAAATGCGGATATCCGCGAGCTTTTAGAGCGGGCGCTCCATGACAAGGAAAAGGGTATGGGAAGCTATCGCGCGGAGGCGACGGACGAGGCGCTCGATTTTCTGGCCGATATGGCAGGCGGAGACGCGCGCGCGGCGCTCAATGCGATCGAGCTTGGTATTCTCACAACGGAACGGAGTGAAGATGGGCTGATTCACATCACACTCGATGTAGCCCAGGAGTGCATCCAGCGCCGCGCCGTGAAGTATGACAAGACGGGGGACAACCATTACGATACGATCTCAGCGTTTATCAAGAGTATGCGCGGTACCGATCCGGATGCGGCAGTTTATTATCTGGCGAAGATGCTGGATGCAGGCGAGGATATCAAATTTATTGCGCGGCGTATCATGATCTGTGCATCGGAGGATGTCGGCAATGCGGATCCGCAGGCGATTCAGGTTGCGGTCAGCGCGGCGCTGGCAGTGGAGCGGATTGGTCTGCCGGAGGCGCGGATTATCCTGTCGCAGGCGGCTACCTATGTGGCGAGCGCGCCGAAGAGCAACGCGGCGTATGTGGCGGTCGATGAGGCACAGGAGGCGGTCAGGTTAAAGGGCAACTTTACGGTGCCGTCCCATCTGCGCGACTGCCATTACAGCGGGGCGGAGAAGCTGGGGCATGGTGACGGGTACAAGTATGCACATGATTATCCGAACCATTATGTGAAGCAGCAGTACCTGCCGGATGGACTGGAGGGCAGCACATTTTACCGCCCGTCAGAAAATGGGTATGAGAAGAAGATTGGGGAGTGGCTGCACTTTCTGAAGGGCTCTGAATGAGAAAAAGCTTCTTTTTAGATGGATTTTGCCGATGCTACGCATTCCAAATCGGCAAAATCTGCTGCCGGAACTGTATCGTACGGAATTTTCAGTTCAGAAAATTCCTACCTGTGAACAGTTACTATGTTCCTGAATTGATATGTATGAAGAAAATGTTTACTTGAATTTTTATGAAAACCGTTTATAATAAAACCAAGGTGGCTGCCGGATAAAGAGCAGTCACAGCATAAAAGGCTATGTTAAAAAGGTATGCCGGGCAGGTATCTGCCTGTCCGGTTTCGTGTAAGTACCTGGAAGACATCCACACGTTTCTTATTTCTGATTTTTGAATCCCAGAGAATATGACACAATTAAACAGGGTAAGGAGAATTATATGAGAGAAAAATTAAAGACACTCCCTCTGGTGCAGCTTCGGGAAATGGCGAAGGCACAGGGGTTAAAGGGGATCAGCACCCTGAAAAAGGCGGAGATCATAGACAGGCTGTGCGAACTTGAGAAGCCGGCGGAAGGGGGACAGAAAGAAGAAACGCCCCAGGCTTCTGTCAGTGAGCATCCGGCTGGATCGGCGGAACCGGCAGAGAGAATGGAAATGCACGTGCAGCCGCGCAGAACGGATGCAGGGCAGAATACATCGGCACAGACGTATTCGCAGCCGCGGAGATCTGCCAACGGAGAACGGGTTGCGGGAGGGCAGAATTCCAGCTATGAGCGCCGCAGCGAAGGCGGATACCGCCGGAATGAATACGGCTCCTATACACGCCGTGAGAATAATAACACCCGTTATCAGGATAACCGCAGACGCGAGTACACGCAGCGAGAGGGGTATCAGAGAAATTCCTATGTGCCGCGTAACAATTACAATGAAGCGATGAGCGCAAGAACCGAGTATAGCCAGCCGGAACATACCGCACCGGCACCGCAGATGGCAGAAGCAGCCTCCGAGTACAGTCAGCCGGAACGTACCGCGCCGGTGCAGCAGATGGAAAGCACCCGTACCGAGGTGGAAAATGCACGCATGGAGGAT
Organism: Clostridium sp. AM27-28; assembly: GCF_003480955.1. Lineage (NCBI taxonomy): Bacteria > Bacillati > Bacillota > Clostridia > Eubacteriales > Clostridiaceae > Clostridium > Clostridium sp. AM27-28. Next base: position 82,203 of record NZ_QUJT01000010.1, on the reverse strand, counting down.
CTGAAAAATGAATTTCAGGAGTTGGACAGCGGCATCGAGGCGAACGGAATCCTGGAGGTTATGCCGGATGGATTTGGATTTATCCGTTGTGAAAACTTCCTGCCGGGTGAAAATGACGTCTATGTGGCGCCGTCCCAGATCCGCCGTTTTAATCTGAAAACTGGTGATATCGTGCGCGGAAGCCGTCGTGTGAAGTCGGCGACGGAGAAATTTGCAGCATTATTATATATTAATTCGGTCAATGGATACCCGACCAGCGTGGTGGAAAAACGTCCGAATTTTGAAAATCTGACGCCAATTTTCCCAAATGAACGTCTGCACCTGGAATATCCGGGGGTTAAGACTTCCATGGCGATGCGCGTGATGGATCTGCTGTCCCCGATCGGAAAAGGACAGCGAGGCATGATCGTATCCCCGCCAAAAGCCGGAAAGACCACCCTGTTAAAGCAGGTGGCGACGACCATCACAAAGAATCATCCAGAAATGCACCTGATCATCCTTCTGATCGATGAGCGTCCGGAGGAGGTGACAGATATCCGTGAGACGGTAACGGGAGAAAATGTCGAGGTCATCTATTCGACGTTTGACGAGCTGCCGGAGCGTCATAAACGTGTGTCGGAGATGGTAGTAGAACGGGCGAAGCGCCTTGTCGAGCACGGAAGGGACGTTATGATTCTTTTAGACAGTATCACCCGTCTGGCAAGGGCTTACAACCTGGTGGTTCCGCCGAGTGGACGAACTCTTTCAGGTGGTTTGGATCCGGCAGCGCTGCATATGCCGAAGCGCTTCTTCGGTGCGGCGAGAAATATACGCGAGGGCGGCAGCCTGACGATTCTGGCGACCGCGCTGATTGAGACGGGCAGCCGTATGGACGATGTTATTTACGAGGAATTTAAGGGAACCGGCAACATGGAGCTGGTGCTTGACCGCAAACTTTCCGAGAAGCGCATCTTCCCGGCGATCGATATCCTGCGTTCCGGTACGCGAAGAGATGATCTGCTTCTTTCGTCCGCCGAGGCGGAAGCGGTCGATATCGTCCACAAGGCGACCAACACGCAGAAACCGGAGGATACCGTCGAGCGAATCCTGGATCTGTTTGCCAAGACGAAGAACAATGCGGAATTTGTGGAGATCACGCGGAAAAAGGGGTCATTTTACTAAAAATCATGTTTCATCAATAGCGCATCTGTGAGGACTTTCTTCCAGGCAGGAAAACAGGACTGTAAGAAGAAAAATAGTATTGAAAAATAGATAAAATTGCTTGCTAAAAAGTACACACCATGATATAATTATAAGGCTGTATTAACAGACGGTAGTTCTGACATCTGCGTGAGTCGTCCTTACGAGTGGAAGGAACGCTTAAATGATGGAATAGCGTGCCTGGATGTGCGGAGCTTTATATAGAGCCGTTTTAAGACGGCTTGCAATTAAAAAAGCGGTCGGAAATCGCAATGAAAAATTCAGAGAGGTGAAAGAAATGAGAGAAGGAATCCATCCAGCCTATTATCAGGCAAAAGTAGTTTGCAACTGTGGTAACGAGTTCGTAACTGGTTCTACCAAGAAAGACATCCACGTAGAGGTTTGCTCCAAGTGTCATTCATTCTACACAGGCCAGCAGAAAGCAGCCGCTGCCCGCGGACGTATCGATAAGTTCAACCGCAAGTACGGCATCAACGCAGGCAAATAAGTTTGAACCATGTAAAGGTTGGGTTTTAGTGGCGACATTAAACTCAGCCTTTTTGTTTTCTTCTTTTTTTATTTTGAAAGGACAGCATGAAGTATTCAGGAATTGGCGGTCAGGCGGTAATTGAAGGAATCATGATGATGAAAGGCGAGGACTATGCAGTGGCAGTCCGCCGGCCTGACAAAGAGATAGAAGTAAAAAAAGACACATACCAGAGTATCACGAAAAAAGCGAAGATTTTACAGCTCCCGTTTGTGCGCGGCGTGTTCCGGTTTGCAGATTCGATGATCATCGGCATGCGGAGTCTGTCGTATTCCGCCAGCTTTTTTGAGGATGATGAGGATGCAGAGCCGGGAAAATTCGAACAGCTTTTAGACCGTGTGTTCGGCGAGAAGCTGGAGAGTGCGATCATGGCAGCAGTGCTGGTAATTTCGTTTATCCTGGCAATTGGTATTTTTATGCTCCTGCCGCTGGGGATTGCGAACCTGTTTAAGGGAGTTATCACATCGGATCATCTGATGGCAGTGCTGGAAGGTGTGATCCGGATCGCGATTTTTATTATCTATATTAAACTCGTTTCGCGGATGGAGGACATCCGGCGGACATTTATGTACCACGGGGCGGAGCACAAGTGCATCAACTGTGTGGAACACGGACATCCGCTGACGGTAAAATATGTGCGCGAGAGCTCGAAGGAGCACAAGCGCTGTGGTACCAGTTTCATATTGATTGTCATGGTGATCAGTATTCTGATGTTTATGGTGATCCGGGTCGATACGATCTGGATGCGGATTCTGAGCCGTATTATTCTGGTTCCGGTCATTGCAGGTATATCATATGAGGTATTGCAGTGCGCCGGACGGAGCAATTCGAAGTTTATGGATCTGGTGAGCCGTCCGGGTATGTGGATGCAGGGTCTGACGACGAAGGAGCCGGATGACTCGATGATTGAGGTGGCGATCGCGGCGACCGAGGCAGTTTTTGACTGGAGAGAATACCTGACGGAGAATTTCCCAGGCTGGGAAAAGCAGCTGGAAGAGTCATAAATAGAACACGGTACGACAGAGGGGATGAGTCGATGAGCGAGGAAAACGGAAGAACAGACCTGACCTGGAGAGAGCTGTTGGATGAGGGCGGCGCGCGCTTAAGTGAGGCGGGTGTGCCGGACGCAGGAACGGATGCCTGGTATCTGATGGAAGCGGCGTTCGGGATTGACCGGGTGCATTATTATCTGGATCAGAACCGTCCGATCCATGCGGAACGCCTGGAAAAGGGCTATGGGCGCTATCAGGAAATGCTTCAGAAACGGGCAGAGCGCATTCCACTGCAGCAGATTCTGGGAATGCAGGATTTTATGGGAATGACATTTTCTGTCGATGAAAATGTCCTGATTCCGCGCCAGGATACGGAGACGTTAGTTGAGCGGGTTCTTCGGGATTACCCGGAAAAGGATCTGAAACTTTTGGATATGTGTACCGGATCCGGCTGTATCGCGATCAGCCTTGCCGTGCTTGGCGGCTACCAGAACGTGACGGCGGTGGATATTTCCGAGGCGGCGCTGCGCGTGGCAAAAAAAAATGCGAGACGTCTCTTTTTGATTCAGAAGGGAACTGCGCGGTCAGAATCGTTTCAGGTATCGGAGGATCCGTGGTGCATCCGCCTGAAAACGTGGCTGGCAAAGGGACCGCGCCTGCAGGCAGAGATCGAGGAACACAGCCTGACACTTTTGCAGAGCAATCTGTTTCAGGCAGTGGAGGCGGATGTCATGTACGATGTGATTGTGTCGAATCCGCCGTATATCCCATCGGCGGTGATCGATGGTCTGGAACCGGAGGTACGCGACCATGAGCCGCGGCTGGCGCTGGACGGCAGCGAGGACGGTCTGTATTTTTACCGGGTTCTGGCGCTGGAGTGCAGCAAACATCTGAACAAGGGCGGCTGCGTATATTTTGAGATAGGATATGACCAGGCGGAGGCGGTCAGCCGGATACTGACCATCGCCGGGTATCGGGAGATAGAAGTGATAAAGGATGAGCCGGGGCTTAACCGCGTGGTAAAGGCACGGTGGAACCGTTAGACGATAGAGGAGGATATCATGTTTGACAGATTGGATGATTTGCTGATCCGTTATGAAGAGCTGATGGAAGAGCTCGGCAGCCCGGAAGTGGCAAGCGATACAAATCGTTTCCGCAAGCTGATGAAGGAGCAGTCGGATCTGGCTCCGATTGTGGAGGCATATAAAGAGTATAAGAAGGCAAAACAGGACGTAGAGGACAGTCTGGCGCTTCTGGATGAGGAATCCGACGAGGAGATGCGCGAGATGGCGAAGGAAGAGTTAAATGCTGCGAAAAAGCGCATCGAAGATCTGGAGCAGGAATTAAAAATTCTGCTTCTTCCGAAGGATCCGAACGATGAAAAGAACGTTATCGTCGAGATCCGTGCAGGTGCAGGCGGCGATGAGGCGGCATTATTTGCGTCCGAACTGTACCGTATGTATGTGCGCTTTGCAGAGCGCAACCGCTGGAAAACTGAGCTTGTCAGCGTCAGTGAAAATGGAATCGGCGGCTTCAAGGAGGTCGTTTTCATGATTACCGGCCAGGGCGCTTACTCCAAGATGAAGTACGAGAGCGGTGTCCACCGCGTACAGCGTGTGCCGGAGACCGAGTCCGGCGGACGTATCCATACCTCGACCGCGACGGTTGCCGTGATGCCGGAGGCAGAGGATGTGGACGTTGTCATCGATGATAAAGATATCCGTATTGACGTTATGCGTGCGTCCGGAAACGGTGGACAGTGTGTCAACACGACTGACTCCGCGGTACGTCTGACCCATATTCCGACCGGTATCGTGATCTACAGCCAGACTGAGAAATCGCAGTTACAGAACAAGGAAAAGGCGTTCCGTCTTCTGCGTTCCAAGCTATATGATCTGGAGCTGGAGAGACGCCAGAACGAGGAAGCGGCAGAACGCCGCAGCCAGATTGGTACCGGTGACCGTTCCGAGAAGATCCGTACCTATAACTTCCCGCAGGGACGTGTGACCGAGCACCGCATCAAACTGACCTTGTATAAGATCGATTCGATCATGGACGGCGATCTGTATGAGATCATTGACAGCTTAATTGCAGCCGATCAGGCGGCGAAGCTGGCGAAGATGAATGAGGGCATCTAAAGAATTAGAGAAAACGGAAGGGGGATCCTATATGGAAAGAAGAGATAAAGTCAATTATTATTTGGATCTGGCGGAAATGGTTTCGCAGCGGAGTACCTGTCTGCGAAAGCACTACGGGGCAGTGATTGTGAATAACGATGAGGTTATCTCGACCGGCTATGTGGGTGCCCCGCGCGGACGGAAAAACTGTTCCGATATCGGTCGCTGCATCCGCGAGGAGCTTCATGTGCCGCGCGGCGAGCGGTACGAGTTGTGCCGCAGTGTCCATGCCGAGGCCAATGCCCTGATCAGTGCCTCCAGAGAGCGCATGATCGGCGCGTCGCTGTATCTGACCGGTGTCGATGCGAGAACCGGCGGGTATGTGGAAAAATCGAGCTGCTGTTCGATGTGCAAGCGCATGGTAATCAATGCCGGAATTGAACATGTCTATATCCGTGATACGAAAAATGAGTACCGAAAAGTCGATGTAGAAGATTGGATCCGCGAAGATGAATCGCTGGAAGGAAAATTTGGGTACTAAGAAGCGCACAGGAGACGGCGCTGCCCGCTGGGCACGCCGCATCTTCTGTGCTTTTTTGATCGTGATTGGATGTCTGGTTCTGGCGGATGGTGTGGGGGATGCGGTTAGAAGGGCGGAAAACAGAGATTCCCAATCTGAAGGAAATGTAGAGCAGAATTTATCTGGAAAATCTGATTCAGATGCGTCAGAGCCGATATGGCAGCCAGATTTCGCAGCCTTAAAATGTCAGAATGCCGACGTCATCGCCTGGATTCGCATTCCCGGTACTCACATCGACGAACCGATTGTCCAGACAACCGACAATGAATCGTACCGCAGCATCGGGCTGGATGGAAAACCAGATCCAGCCGGGACTGTCTTTCTGGACTGCGAGAGTGCACCGGATGCATCGGATTTTCATTCGATTTTTTACGGGCATCATATGAAGGACGGAAGCCGGTTTTCCGAGCTGATCCGCCTGAAAGACGAAGAGTTCTTCCAGAAGCATCGGACGGCGTATCTCTATTTCCCAGATGGGAAAAGGCGGACACTCCGTCTGATTGCAGCGCTCACTGCGGGCAGTCAGGGGGAACGGCGTAGGACGGAATTTGCGGATCAGTCGGAGATGCACCCTTATATAGAAGAAATGACGCAGGGATGCTGGTTTCGCGAACTTCCGGACGAGGAGGTTTCCCACTTGTATTCCTTTGTGACGTGCAGTTATGAATTTGCGGATGCGCGGACGATTGTGTATGCAGTGGATGAATGATGCTTATGGATTGTACGTTACTGTTCACGCATACGTGCCCAGTAACGGAATTTGCCGTGGCTCCGCATTTAAATACGGCAAATTCCTGCTGCCACCACGTTTTCTTACGGCACTTTCGGTTCCAAAAGTGCCTACCCGTGAACAGTTACGATTGTACAATGCAAGAAAGAAGTGCAAAGCAAATAAATTTGCAAGCAGCAGGCAAATGTGGTATATTACTTATAGTGATGAGATCTGCCTTTTTTTAGAAAAGAGGCGTGAAAATAAAACATATGAGGAGAACAAGATATGAAGGGTATCGTTTTAGCAGGCGGTTCAGGCACACGCCTTTACCCGCTGACACGCGTAACTTCCAAACAGCTGCTTCCGATTTATGACAAACCGATGATTTACTATCCGATCTCCGTTCTGATGAATGCGGGAATCCGGGATATTCTGATTATTTCGACACCGGATGACACACCGCGTTTTAAGGAATTGTTGGGCGATGGACATCAGTTTGGTTTACATTTAAGCTATGCCGTGCAGCCAAGTCCGGATGGACTGGCACAGGCATTTATCATCGGCGAGGAGTTCATCGGGGATGATTCCGTAGCGATGATTCTGGGGGACAATATTTTCCAGGGTCAGGGACTTGTGAAACGCCTGCGTGCTGCCTCTGCCAAGAAAGAGGGCGCGACTGTATTCGGCTACTATGTCGATGATCCGGAGCGCTTCGGTATCGTAGAATTTGACGATCAGGGCAAGGCGATCTCCATCGAGGAGAAGCCGGAGAAACCGAAGTCCAATTACTGTGTAACGGGTCTGTATTTCTATGACAACCGGGTAGTAGAGTATGCGAAACAGTTAAAACCGTCTGCCAGAGGCGAGCTTGAGATCACCGATTTGAACCGCATCTATCTGGAAAATGGCGATCTGGATGTCATTCTTCTGGGACAGGGCTTTACCTGGCTCGATACCGGTACACATGAGTCCTTAGTTGAGGCAACCAATTTCGTTAAGACAGTAGAGACCCACCAGCATCGCAAGATCGCGTGCCTGGAGGAGATTGCGTACTTAAATGGCTGGATCAGCAAGGAAGAAGTGCTGGAGGCATACGAGGTATACAAGAAAAACCAGTATGGCAAATATCTGAAAGACGTACTGGATGGGAAATATGTTGATAAAATACATCAGAATTAAAAGGAGTTAAAACAATGAAGATTATCGTGACAGGCGGAGCCGGATTCATCGGCGGAAACTTCGTACACCATATGGTAAATAAATACCCGGAGTATCAGATCATCAATCTGGATCTTCTGACCTATGCGGGCAACTTAGAGACACTGAAACCGGTAGAGGATAAGCCGAATTACAAGTTTGTACACGGCGATATCGCAGACCGCGACTTTGTATTCAAGCTGTTTGAAGAGGAAAAACCAGATGTCGTTGTAAACTTTGCAGCGGAGAGCCACGTAGACCGTTCCATCACGGACCCGGAGGCGTTTGTCCGTACCAACGTCATGGGAACGACCACCCTGCTGGATGCGTGCCGCACCTATGGAATCAAACGTTATCATCAGGTATCGACCGATGAGGTATACGGCGATCTGCCGTTAGACCGCCCGGATCTCTTCTTCACGGAGACAACCCCGCTTCATACCTCCAGCCCATACTCTTCTTCCAAGGCGAGTGCGGATCTGTTTGTACTGGCATACCATAGAACCTACGGACTTCCGGTGACCGTATCCCGCTGCTCCAACAACTACGGTCCATATCATTTTCCAGAGAAGCTGATTCCGCTGATGATCAGCCGTGCGCTGGCAGACGAGGAACTTCCGGTATACGGCGACGGCGCGAACGTCCGCGACTGGTTGCACGTATCCGATCATTGTGAGGCGATCGATCTGATTCTCCACAAGGGGCGCGTCGGTGAGATTTACAACATCGGCGGACACAATGAGAGGACCAACCTGGAGGTTGTCAAAACCATCCTGAAAGCGCTGGACAAGCCGGAAAGCCTGATCCGTTACGTCAAGGATCGTCCGGGTCATGACCGCCGTTATGCGATCGATCCGACCAAGATCGAGACGGAGCTTGGCTGGAAGCCGAAATACAATTTTGACACCGGCATTCGTCAGACGATCGACTGGTATCTGAACAATCAGGACTGGTGGAAACACATTTTAAGCGGTGAGTACAGCCAGTACTTCGAAAAAATGTATGGAGATAGATTATAATGAGAGTATTAGTGACAGGCGTTAAAGGCCAGCTTGGCTATGACGTGATGAATGAGCTGAAAAAACAGGGTCTTACTGGCATCGGTGTGGATGTCGATGAGATGGATATTACCGATGCAGAGGCATGCCGCCGCGTGATCACCGAGGCAAAGCCGGATGCAGTGATCCACTGCGCTGCATATACTGCAGTAGACGCAGCGGAACAGAACATGGAACTCTGCCGTAAAGTCAATGCAGATGGAACGAGAAATATCGCTGAGGTCTGCAAAAGTCTGGACATCAAAATGATGTACATCAGCACCGATTATGTATTCAACGGTCAGGGTACCCGCCCGTGGGAGCCGGATGACCACCGGGAACCACTCAACGCCTACGGTCAGTCGAAGTATGAGGGCGAGCTGGCAGTCGAGGAGCTGGTAAAGAAGTTTTTCATCGTCCGTATCGCGTGGGTATTTGGCGTGAACGGCAAGAACTTCATCAAGACGATGCTGCGCGTTGGCAAAGAGCGCGGGGCAGTCAGTGTTGTGGATGATCAGATCGGTTCCCCGACTTACACATACGATCTGGCGCGTCTGCTGGTTGATATGATTCAGAGTGACAAATATGGTCGTTACCATGCGACGAATGAGGGACTTTGCAGCTGGTATGAATTTGCAGTTGAGATCTTTAAACAGGCGGGCATGGACGTCAAGGTGACGCCGGTCAGCACTGCCGAGTATACAGCTGCTTATCCGGGTCAGGCAAAACGCCCGATGAACAGCCGGATCAGCAAAGAAAAACTTTCGGACAACGGATTTGAGCGCCTTCCGTCCTGGCAGGATGCGGTAGGTCGCTATCTGAAAGAAATTCAGTAAAAAATGTGCAATCAGACATAGAAAGCAGCAGCGGCAGAAAGTGTGAAGCGCCGTTGGCTGCAGGATTTTCTTCAGGTTGGAATCAAAATCGTAGAAGGTCATGTATGTTAGTGGGGTATTTCCATAAATGTACATGACCTTTGGACTCTGTATTTGATGATGTAGGAGGAACTCTCAAAATGGGTAAATATTTTGGAACAGACGGATTCCGCGGCGAGGCAAATGTGACGCTGACCGTGGAGGACGCCTATAAAGTAGGTCGTTTCCTGGGCTGGTACTATGGACAGAAGACGAAAGCAGATCGCTGCCGGGTCGTGATCGGCAAGGATACGAGACGCAGCAGCTATATGTTTGAATATTCGCTGGTATCGGGACTGACCGCTTCCGGCGCAGATGTCTATCTGCTTCACGTGACAACCACTCCGAGTGTATCGTATGTTGTACGCACAGAGGAGTTTGACTGCGGTATCATGATCTCCGCAAGCCACAATCCATACTATGACAACGGAATCAAGGTCATCAACGGACGCGGCGAGAAACTGGAGGAGGAGACGATCGAGAAGATTGAGTCGTATCTGGATGGCGAGATGGGCGAGATTCCATTTGCCAAGCGCGATGCAATCGGACGCACCGTTGACTATGCGGCGGGACGCAACCGCTATATCGGTTATCTGATTTCCCTTGCAACACGGTCTTTCAAAAATATGCGGGTAGGTCTGGACTGTGCAAACGGAAGCGCTTCCGCGATTGCGAAAAACGTATTCGATGCACTGGGCGCGGAGACGCACGTCATCAACAACACGCCGGACGGTCTGAATATCAATACAAATTGCGGTTCCACCCACATCGAGGGACTGCAGAAATACGTGGTTGAAAATCATCTGGACGTTGGATTCGCTTATGATGGAGATGCGGACCGCTGCCTGGCAGTGGACAGTGAAGGCAAGCTGGTGGATGGCGACAAGATCCTCTATGTATGCGGAAAATACATGAAAGAACAGGGCACGCTGGTCAACAATACGGTTGTCACCACGGTTATGTCAAACTTCGGTCTTTACAAGGCATTTGAGCGCGAGGGCATTTCCTATGAGAAGACGGCGGTTGGTGATAAGTATGTCTATGAAAATATGTCCCAGAACGGTCACTGCTTGGGAGGCGAGCAGTCGGGCCATATCATTTTCAGCAAGCACGCGACGACCGGAGATGGCATTTTAACATCATTAAAGCTGATGGAAGTGATTCTGGAGAAGAAAGAGACACTTGCAAAGCTGGCTGATGAGGTGCAGATTTATCCGCAGGTTCTGAAAAATGTCAGAGTCAAGGATAAAGAGGCGGCGCAGGCAGACCGCGACGTGCAGGCGGAGGTTCAGAAGGTATCGGATGCGTTGGGCGATACCGGTCGAATCTTAGTTCGTCCGAGTGGTACGGAGCCGCTGATCCGCGTGATGGTCGAGGCACCGACGGATGAAATCTGCGGAAAATATGTAGCACAGGTTGTAGAAATGATAGAAAAAAAGGGACTGGCAGAGTAAGACATGAGAGAGCAGCTGACAGAAAGTGATGTAAAGAAGATTCAGGAAGAGATCGACCATCGGAAGCTGGTGGTCCGCAAAGAGGCGATCGAGGCGGTCAAGGAGGCGCGCGCACAGGGTGACTTGAGCGAAAACTTTGAATATTATGCTGCTAAGAAGGATAAGAACCGGAATGAAAGCCGTATTCGCTATCTGGAAAATATGCTGAAGCACGCTAAGATCGTATCGGAAGAATCCCGCCCGGATGAGGTCGGAATGAATGATACGGTTACCCTGTATTTTGAGGATGACGACGAGGAAGAAGTATACCGTCTGGTAACGAGCATCCGGGGCAATTCCCTGGAAAACCGGATCAGCATCGAGTCGCCGCTCGGAAAAGCGATCGAAGGACACCATGTGGGTGACCAGGTGGAAGTGAAGGTCAACGATAAGAGCAGCTATGTGGTAGAGATCCGGAAGATCGAGAAAACGGGAGAAGAGGATTCGGATCGGATTCGTAGTTATTAGTTGCAATACAAAGGAGAGTTTTGATTACTATGAAATTTGAAGAATTATGCGATGCACGTTATTCACTTCGTAAATTTGACAGCCGCCCGGTTGAGGCGGAAAAATTACAGAAAGTGCTGGAGGCAGGACGCAAAGCCCCGACGGCACATAACTTACAGCCACAGCGCTTTTTCGTGATGCAGAGTGAGGAGGCTCTGGCGAAAGCGGATGCATGTACGGCGTGTCATTTTCATTCGCCGGTTGTGATTGTAGCAGCCTATGATCCAGAGATTTCCTGGAAAAGGGAAGAGGACGGGAAAAACCATGGAGAGATCGATGTGACATTGGCGGTTTCCCAGATGATGTTGCAGGCAGCAGAACTGGGACTGGGAACAACGTATGTTGGTATGTTTAATCCAGAAAAATTGCTGGAGCAGTTCCCAGAGATGAAGGGCTTACAGCCGACGGCCTATCTGCCGCTTGGATATCCGGCAGAGACAGCTCATCCGTCCAGGCTGCATGCAGATCGCAAGCCGCTAGAAGAGCTGGCGGTATTTCTGTAAAATATAGACAATCCGTAACTGTTCAGTACCTTCACAGTCACGCGCAAAAATCCATTAAAAATTGCCTGCGGCAATGGGATTTTTTCCTGCTGGCCCATGTTTTCGTACGGTCAGCGCAGTAAATGCGCAGACCTACTGAACAGTTACGATAATCCTTTATTTACCATAATCCTTAATCGATACAGTCTGTTTTCTGAGAAGCTTGGAGACAGGCTGTATTTTTGTGTAATGCCAATGATGCGCACTCGCGCGAAGCAGAAATATGTAACGATATATCTTGCAATCCATGTGCATTTAAAAGTATAATAAAAAAATATGAAGAGAAGCATGAAACGATGTAAGATGAGAAAAGGAAATGGTATGTTATTAAGAGAATATTTAAAAGAATGGACCAAAGAAGACTTATTAAACGAAGCAAGAAGCTACGAGTTAAAGAACTGTTCCCGGCTTAAAAAGGATGACCTGATTGACCGAATTGTAGAATATTTAACGACGGAAGAGGCACTCCGGGGCAGACTTTCATGCCTGACGAAAGAGCAGATGGTGCTTTTCCGCAAAGCCTGTACCGAGCCACAGAAAATTTCTGCAGAAGAGATTATGGATGGAATGCAGTTATATAAATACGTACTTGGAAGTTTTGAGGAAGTGAGTGACTGCTTTACTGTCTTTGAAGAGATTGCACAGGGTTTTAGCGGGATTGACGATGAGGCATTCCGGGCGGTTCAGAGCAAAAAAGGCTGGCTGATGAAGTGTATCAGCTTCTTTATCGATTATTATGAGATTGCGCCGCTGGAAATTTTGTATGAACTGTACAAATTGAAGGTGAAAGGCACGATCGAAAAAATGATCGGGATGCTGGAGGAAATGCCGGAGGACATCACAGAATCCTGCATTTTCCCGATGGAGAAACTGGGAATGCAGGACCTGCCGAAAGAGAATCCGCTTTATTCCGAGAGGGGCTTGTATGTACATCTTCCAGTTTTTGAGGGGGATGGACTCACTGCTTTGTTGAAACAGCAGCAGAATAAAAAATTCTATATTCCGTCTGCACAGCAGTTGGATGAAATCTGTCAGAAAGGGTATGAGGCAGGGGTACTGGCTTATAAGGAGCTGGAGTCCTATTTCATAAAAAAATTGGATGTGTCGTATGAGAAAGCGGCTAGATGGTGCTTTGAGACGTGGACCAGCAGCTATGAAGGAAAATCACCGGCAGAACTGATGAATAAGATGCATGAAGAAGGGATTGTCTTCCAGAGCGAGCAGCAGATGGGCGAATTTTTAAGACTTCTCATGGATGCGTTCAACAATACGAGAACAAAAGAAAACCGCGGAAATAAACCGTGGGAATTAAGTGAGAGAGGTATGATCGGCGGCATGCCGGCGATGGTGCCGGAAATGTCCCAGCCAGCACCGGTAACCGCGAAAAAGGTGGAGAAGATTTATCCGAATGATCCGTGTCCTTGCGGATCTGGGAAGAAATATAAGAAGTGTTGTGGAAGAAATTAATACTCAGAGGTGAAATGAAAAATGCAGCAAGAGAGGAAAGAAATATCTGGCAAAGCTAATACGATCGCTGGTTTTTCCATCCCTCTGTATCTAGGCATCTTGGCGCTGGTGGTGGTCTGTATGTATATGGACTGTCTTCCGGCAGGCTTGGTCGGCGGCATGATTGCGCTGATGGTGCTGGGCGAGGGACTCAATTTTTTAGGAAATCATACACCGGTTGTGAAAACGTACCTGGGCGGCTCGGTCATCTGTATTCTGGGGGCGGCGGTCATCCAGGCGCTGGGGCTGATTCCGGAGCAGACGCATGAGATCCTGGACAATTTTGTCAACAAAGAAGGATTTCTGGTCTTCTATATCTCAGCGCTGATCACAGGAAGTCTTTTCAATATCGACCGCGGGCTTCTGATCCGCGCAACAGTGAAACTGCTTCCGACAGCTGTCATATCGCTGGCAGTCGGCGTGATACTTTCAGGTCTGCTCGGTATGGTGATGGGGGATAGTTTTCTGGAAGGCATCCTGTATATCGGTATTCCGATGACGAGCGGCGGCATGACGGCGGGAGCAGTGCCTCTGTCGGCAATGTATTCGTCGGTTCTGGGGACGGACGCCGGACAGATCCTGACGCGGATCGCACCGGCGACGGTGCTGGGAAATTGTGTGGCGATCATTTTTGGCGGTTTAGCCAATAATATCGGCGAGCGAAAGCCATCCCTGACCGGAAATGGCTGCCTTGTCAATGACGGTCACGAAGTGAAGAAACAGCCTCCGATGAAACCGACCTTCGCACTCTTATGTACGGGGCTTTTTATTTCAATGGCATTTTATGAACTGGGGGCGCTCTGCCATCATTTTATTTCGATTGTACCGACGTATGCGTGGATGATTGTAGCAGTTGTGATTGTGAAGGGAACGGGAATCCTTTCAGAGCGGCTGGAGGACGCGGCGAGAGAGTGGGGACAGTTCGCGATCCACAGCTGGACAGCGGCGGCGCTGACCGGAATCGGGGCGACGCTGATTGATTTAAAGACGATTTTACACACGATCACTCCGTTTTATCTGCTCAGTGTCGTGCTGATTGTCGGGGCGATCACACTGACCGCCGGACTGATCGGCATCAAGATGGGATTTTATCCGTTGGAATCATCGATCGCAGCGGGGATGTGTACGACGAACATGGGCGGTTCCGGAAATGTGGCGGTGCTCAGCAGTTCAAAACGGATGGAACTGCTTCCATTTGCACAGATTGTGACGCGTTCCTGCGGAGCACTGATGCTGACGATCGGGGGCGTGCTGATACAGCTGCTGGTGAGGTAAAAAAGAATTGTGACTGACAGAGAAATGTGCCTGATAGAGGGAAAATAAGTGAAAACAGGGGAATAGAGAAATAGGGAAAAGCTGGGAGGTAGGGCTTATGAACATATTCATTGCGATCATGCTTGTATTTGCGGCAGCCGGGCTTTTGGATGAGATACTGGGAGGAAAGCTGGGGCTGATGCCGAACTTTGAAAAGGGGCTTGCCACGATGGGCGGTCTGGCGATGTCCACGGTTGGATTTTATGCGATCGGAGTTACATATGTGCAGACGCACGCGGAAGCGATTGCGGAGGCGGCAAAGCATATGCCATTTGATCCGGCGCTCATTCCAAGCTGCCTTCTGGCGCCGGATATGGGGGCGCTTGGCATGGCACAGAAGCTGGCGGCGACACCGGCGCTGGCGGCATTTACCGGTGCGATGGTAGCAGGCAGTCTGGGAATGACGGTCGGATACCAGCTGCCGGTCTTTCTGGCAGCTGTTCGAAAAGATGAAATAGGAGAGCTGATGCGAGGATTCATCTTCGGTCTGATTGCCATACCGTCTGGTCTGGCGGTCGGAGGTCTGATGCTGGGTCTGCCTGTCCGTCAGCTCTTTTTTAATATGATCCCGGTGCTGGTGCTGTGCATGGTGCTGATTGCGGCATTTGTGCTGGTTCCGGCGCTGACGATGAAGATCATGATTTTCCTCGGAAATGCGATCCGTATTTTTAGTTTTCTCCTGTTTGGTGTGGCGGTCTTCGGAATTTTTATGCCGAAGTATGCGGTTGTCGAGGATGCCTTGATTGAGGAAATGCTTTTTATGGTACTCCGCATGGTCATCGCAGCGTGCGGCGGTCTGGTGCTGTCGCAGGTGGCGTTAAAACGTCTCCAAAAGCCGATCCAGCGTATTGGGGCGATCCTGGGTATCAATGAGGAGGCAGTTGTCGGACTGTTCCTTTCCTTTATACAGAGCCTTGCGATGCTGCCATTGTTTTCCAAGATGGATAAGCGCGGAAAAGTATTAAATGCCGCTTTCTCTGTGGCTGGTGCCTATGTGGTAGGCGGTCAGATGACCTTCGTAGCCTCCCTGATACCGGGAAACTGGGTAACAGCCTATATGATCAGCAAGGTGCTGTCAGGCGGACTGGCAGTTGCCCTGGCGGTTATTTGTCTGAGAAGGTCAAAAATGTTAGCAGAGTAGAGCTGGACAGGAAGTACAGTAAGGAATCGGATATTGCGATAAGAATGGGAAGATAGATAGAAAAAGAAAGAAATAAGAAAGCCCCGGCAGTTTCGCTGCCGGGGCTTTCCGCCCTTTTAGGGCTATATCATTTTCATAGAAGGCATTAATAGGTTACAATGAAGACTTTTAGAGTTGTCAAACGGTTGCGAGCAATTAACAGCAGCCACAGCCTCCAAAGCTCTGCTCGGTTCTCTCAATGATCTCGTTCTGAAGCGGTTTATCCAGGTTACGGAAGTAGTCACTGTATCCGGCTACGCGGACGATCAGCTCTTTGTATTCCTCCGGGTTCTTCTGAGCTTCAATCAGAGTCTGGCGGTCGATAACGTTGAACTGCATATGATGTCCGTTCATAGCGAAGTAGGAACGAATCAGAGCAGCCAGGTTGTCAATACCCTTCTCGCCTGCGATAGCAGCCGGAGTAAACTTCTGGTTCAGCAGAGTACCGCCGGTCTCACAGTGATTCATCTTGGAGCAGGATTTAACAACTGCGGTCGGTCCGTTGATATCAGCGCCTTTTTCTGGGGAAATACCCTCAGACAGCGGGATATGTGCCAGACGTCCGTTCGGGCTTGCGATCATAACATCACCGAAGTATACGTGGCAGGTGGTCGGAAGCATATCTACATGATATACACCGCCTCTGGTGGTAGGTCTGCCGGTGATATAATCTTTGTACTCGTTGAATACGCTTACCATGATGTCATCTGCATAATCATCATCGTTGCCGTATTTCGGAGTCTTATTCTTAACCAGGTTCAGGATATCCTCATGACCCTTGAAGTCGTCATTCATAGCGTCGATGAGTTCTTTCATGGTAAACTTCTGATTGTCAAATACGTTGAACTTGATAGAGGAAAGTGCATCGGAAATGGTTCCGATACCAACACCCTGGATATAGCTTGTGTTGTATCTTGCACCGCCTGCGTTGTAGTCTTTACCTTTCTTGATACAGTCATCGGTACAGATGGAAAGGAACGGAGCCGGCATCATTTCTGCGTAAATTCTCTCGATAACCAGGTTGCCGCGCATCTTAACATCAATGATGTACTCAAGCTGTGTCTTGAATGCGTTCCACAGTTCGTCGTAGGATTTGAAGTCTTCTGCCTTGCCGGTGTGCGGTCCGATCTGTTTTTTGAACATTACATCGTAGCCATCATACAGAGCGAGCTGTAAGCACTTCGGGATGTTTAAGTAACCGGTCAGCCAGTAAGCCTCGGTTCCCCAGGCACCTGTCTCAACACATCCGGAGCATCCAGCGTTTCTTGCATCTACCAGAGATTTGCCCTGATTTACCAGCTCCTGAATCAGCTCATCGGTATTGTAAAATGCCGGCTGGCCCCAGCCCTGACGAGCGATCTCGCAAGCTCTCTTTAAGAACTTATCCGGAGTAACTTTGGAAATCTGTACGTTGGAGTTCGGCTGGTTCTGTCTCATATCTTCCATACAGTCAAGGATTAAGTAAGAAACAGCGTTAACTGCATCAGTACCATCTTCCTTCACACCGCCGGAGTTGATGTTTGCGAAGTCTACGTATGTACCGGACTCTTTTAAGGTTACGCCAACCTTAACCGGAGCCGGAGAGTTGAACAGTTTAACCCAGAGGCACTCAAGAAGCTCAAGAGCTCTTGTATCATCCAGAGTACCTGCAGCGGTATCTTTCTCATAGAACGGAATCAGATGCTGATCCAGACGACCCGGTGTAAATGCATCCCACGGGTTTAACTCGGTTGTAACACCAAGGTGTGTAAACCAGTACATCTGAAGTGCCTGCCAGTAGGTCTCCGGTTTGTGCTCCGGAACAACGGCACAGTTAGCTGCGATCTGCTCGAGCTCTGCTTTTCTGACCGGATCCTTCTCCTCAGCAGCTTTCTCAAGAGCCAGATCGTGATATCTCTTACCTAAGATAATGATAGCATCGCAGCAGATATCCATAGCGCGAAGTTCCTGCTCTTTGTCATAAGCTTCCGGATCATTGAAGTAGTCAAGCTCTTTGATAGCCTGCTCGATCTCTTTCTTGTAGTCGCCGTAGCCCTTGATGTAGAAGTTCTTGCCGCCGGCTGTATGACCCGGTCCACGCTGCTCCATGAACTCGGTGAACATACCAACCTCATAGCAGTCTCTCCATTCCTGGGTCATAGCTTTTAAGAGATGCTCTCTGACTGCACGGTTCTTCCAGTACGGAATGATCTCTTCTTCCTGAAGCTTCAGATCGTCTTCGGTAACGGTGAAGTTAACCAGTTTACGATCATTCATAATGTGCATATCTTCGATGGTATGACAGCACAGCTCCGGGAAAGTCGGTGAACACTGCGGGTCTTTACCCTTCTCACCAACTAACAGCTCATCATCGCCTAAGTAAAGAGTTTTCTTGGAGAAGTACTCTTTCAGAACGAGAGCTCTTAAAACCGGTACAGATACGGAACCTTCGTACTCTTTGTAAACATCGGTTTCAATTTTAGCTCTTTCCAGATCCAGATGCGGCTGGGTAGAATGGCTGAGTCTTCTCAGTCTTTTAATTCTTTCGGTACATCCGCGGTCGTTGTCTTTTAACAGACCTTCTGGTGTGTTGATTACGAATGAAGTATCAATTTTCTCTGCCATTTAAATCATCCTCCTATATTGACTTTGTTGAATCCCTGTTCTTCGAACATGGACTTAAAGTGTTCCATAAGCTCGGACACCGGTACGCTCATCTCATCATCATGGTACTCCATGTCGAGGCTGGCGTATTTACCCTTTCCGATGTCATGATAAGGTAAAAGGTTTACCTGACGTGCGTGAATATTGTTTTCTTTCAGGAAATGGATGACACTTTCAATGTGTTCATCGGTTGCGTTGACCTGTTGGATAATCGGAAGCCGGATATAAAGACCTGCGCCGTCATCACTTAATTTCTTTAAGTTCTCTAGAATCAGTGAATTGTCAACGCCAATATATTTCTTGTGGTCTTCCGGATCCATCACTTTGATGTCGTAGAGAAAAACATCTACATAAGGAAGAATCCGCTTCAGATTCTCATAGTCTGTGTAGCCGCTGGTGTCGATGAAAACGCTGACACCGTTCTCGTGGAGCTTGCGACAGACCTCTTCCACATAGTCCATATGCTGGGATGCCATAACCTCGCCACCGGAGAGTGTCACACCGCCGCCGGACTGCTCATAGAAGATTTTGTCCTTCATCGCTTCCTTGACGAGTGCATCTACCGTGTATTCCTTACCGGCTAACTCCCGGGCCTCTGTGATGCACCAGTCGGTACAGACGCCGCAGGCGGTACACTTGGAACGGTCAAATACAATCTTGCCGTCTACGATGGAATTGGCTCCCTGTTTACATTTTGCAACACATCGACCACAGGCGGTACATTTGTGATGATGAAAAATCAGTTCCTTATAATAATGCTGACTCTCCGGGTTGTGGCACCACATACAGCGTAAGGGACATCCCTTGAAGAAAATCGTGGTGCGGACACCATCGCCGTCGTGCGTTGAAAATTTCTGGATGTTAAATATGTAAGGAGTTTCTGCCATCCTTTCCCCCTCCTTTGCAAAAACTAGACTGTGTTCTAGTTCTGAGTCTATAATACTACAACCAACTCAAGAATACAAGAGTAAATTGAAAAAAATGTATTAATTTAATTTTTAACAGACGAATCTGAAAAATAATCATCCGATCACGCTGAAACAAGCGGAATGCGGAATGACTATAAAAGAAAATTAATATAACATATAAGATATCATAGAAAAAGGGGGCTTACAATCGGCAAAAGTGAGGATATTATGCATGAAAAGAAAGTGAAAATTGTAGAAAAGATAGAATGGTTTGAATATTCATAATATATAAAACAAAAACAAAAAATTAAGCACAGTTAAAAGAGTATCGCACAAATATGAAAAGGGAAAATCAAGATAGAAGTGAAAAAAGACTAAAAATCTGGAATAACAGTAGAAAAGAGCAGTAGAAAACAAAAACAAAATGAATACGAAGTTTGAAAAAAATGAAATAATTTCGCTTATGTGAAAGTTGCCCGGTTGACAAGAAGAATTTTGCCATGTTATAGTAAAAAAGTATAAAGATGTTTCGGGAAGTATCAGAAGAACCCGGACAGCAGAAGCCAGGAAAACTATATTTCGAGCTGAAAAACCTAACACAGTATATTGTCAGGGTTTACAGCCAATGGGTATCAGGGGAAACTCGGATGCCTCCCGCATTTGGAAAGAAATGCATTGGAAAGAGAAGTAGGACCTGCTGCTTATTAGGAAGAAAGGCAGCTGGTAAAAGGCGGCGCATCCTCTGCCAGAGTCTCGTTCCGATGAAATGTTTTTCAGCGTATTCTTAAACAAAAGAAGGGAGAAGAACAATTTTATGAAGAAGACAAACAGAATCATTGCATTAGCAATGGCGGCTATGACAGCATTGTCTATGACAGCCTGCTCTGGAAGTGCAAAAGAGACGACGGAGGCGGAAAGCGCCGCAGAGACAACCGCAGAGGCTGCTGAGGAAAGCAGTGCAGAGGAGACCAAGGAAGCATCCGGAGAGACGCTTCTGATGGCAACGACGACCAGTACCGATAATACGGGTCTTCTGGATTACTTAAAGCCAATCTTTTTAGAGGATACGGGTATTGACTTACAGTGGACGGCAGTGGGAACCGGTGATGCGATTCAGAAAGCAAAAGATGGTGAAGTCGATGTGATACTGGTTCATTCCAAAGCAAAAGAAGAAGAATTCGTGGAGAGCGGCTACGGTGTAGAGCGCTTCCAGGTTATGTATAATGATTTCGTGATCGTAGGACCGAAGGATGGTCCGATTGCAAAGACGGATGATATCAACGCTGCATTTAAACAGATCATGGACGAGCAACTGACATTTGTGTCCCGTGGAGACAACTCTGGTACCCATAACAAGGAGACCGGAATCTGGGAGAAGCTGGGAATTACAGATTATGAGAGCAATCCAAACTATGTATCGGCAGGCGCTGGAATGGCTGATACACTGGCGATGGCAGATGAAAAAGGCGGCTACTGCCTGTCTGACCGTGGTACCTGGCTTGCCAAGAAGGCAGATTTCCCGGATATGGATATTGTATGTGAAGGTAGCAAGGAACTTTTAAACCAGTACGGCGTTATCGCAGTAAATCCGGAGAAATATCCGGATGTCAACAACGAGGCGGCGAATACGTTTATCAAGTGGATCTGTTCTCCGGAAATCCAGACGCTGATCGGTGAATACGGCGTAAAGGAGTACGGCGAGCCGTTATTCTTCCCGAATGCAGAGCAGAAATAGAATACTGCCGGATGATATGCGGCAGTGCAGGGATTAGCGTATTTAAACGAATAAAGCAGGCAGTTGAACCTTGCAGAATTTATAATGTATAAACAGGAAACCGGAGAAGGGAGGATGCACTTTTTCCGGTTTTCTGTCATTAAGAATTGAGAAAATGAGAACGCCTGCAGAACATAAGGTGTTTCAGTGGATATGCTGGGAGAAAAAATATGGGAAACCTGTTTTCAAAATTTTTTGGTACGGTCGGAGTGATAGATTCTATCCGGGTAACGCTGGTGATGTCTTTCTGGTCAACCTTGATTGCGTCCATGCTTGGAATTTTTCTGGGACTTGTGCTGGAGCAGACGAAATTTCCAGGAAAAAAGCTGGTAGTCCGCGTGAACCGGACCTTGATGGGAGCACCTCCGGTCGTCATCGGACTGCTTACATATATGCTTTTGAGAAAAAAAGGTCCGTTTGGGGCGCTTCGATGGGTATTTACGATCAAAGGAATGGTGGCAGCCCAGGTTCTGATCATCACTCCGATCGTCTGTGGAATGGTATATTCATATGCGGTCCGCACGGCGCCTTCGATCCGGGCGTTTGCCAGGACGATGGGAGCTGACCGGCATCAGACCGCGCGGCTTCTGCTGCGTGAAATGAAAAATGAAATTTATTTTGCGGTTGTGTCTGGATATGGGCGTTCCATCAGTGAGGTCGGGGCGGTCTTTCTGGTAGGTGGAAATATAAAAAACAGCACCCGGACAATGACAACTGCGATTTCAACCCTGAAAGGTGCAGGCGATTATTATGAAGGGGTATTTTTGGGAGTGATCCTGATGCTTCTGGCATTTGCGGTACAGACATTGGCAGAACATTTCAGACAGGAGGAGACACCGGATGAAAATCTCTAAGCTGCAAAAGAAGATAGGTCAGTTTACGCTTCAAATCGAGGAACTGTATCTGGAGAGCGGGAAGGTCCATGGTCTGATAGGAACCAATGGCTGCGGAAAAACAACTCTTTCCAAGCTGATACAGGGGATATTGGTTCCGGATGGTGGGAGGATTGATTACGAGGGACTGACACCCCGGGATATCACGATGACAACACAGAGACCGTATCTTTTGCATGATACGGTGTATCAGAACCTGATCTATCCGCTGAAAATACGGGGAATCCGCCCAGATGAGGCGAAGATGGATGCCTGGCTGGAACGATGTGGGCTTTTGCAGAAAAAAAATCAGTATGCTCGTTCCCTGAGCAGCGGAGAACAGCAGAAATTATCATTTATCAGGGCGCTGGTATTTGACCCCGCGTTTGTGATTGTTGATGAAACGCTTTCCAACCTGGATCCTGATAGTACAGAATTGTTTGAACAGCTGATGCGGGAGCAGCAGACGAAAAATAAGATGACATGGCTGCTAATCAGCCATCAGCTGGTGCATGTCCGCAAGATTTGTGACCAGGTACATTTTATGGAGCAGGGAAATGTTCTGGTGTCCGGAACACCGGAAGAAATCCTTCTTCACCCGTCGCATCCGTCCATCCGCCGATATCTGGCAGATACGGAGGTTTCATATCGTGAAAATGAAAAAAATTCAGAAATATGAATATAAAAGCGAGATGATTGCGCTGAACATGAAAAAAGTGGGAAGAGTTTTGCTTGGGATGATTGACACAGTTTGTGAAAATGTGGTATAATTTCTGGTAGAAAATCATGAAAAAGAGATTTGTCGCACGAGAGCGGCAGTTATACAGAGTTGATTTCGAGCTTTTCTGCCTAAGCTGTGAACCGATTGACAGGATGGAAGAAAAGCCAATGGGTATCCGGGGAAACGCGGGTGCCTCCCCGCATCAGACGATGCATTGGAAAGGAATAGCTCTCGGATGACCGGGATGAAGACCCGGAAGTTCTGGAAAAGGGCAGTAAATTCCGCCAGCGCAAGCAAAGCCTGATGTAGATAAGTGCATATCAGCAGAAAGCCATAAGAGGCAGACTGCATCATCAGGAACGGATACAGAGAGCGGAAGGTTTTCTGTATTCGTTTTTTTTGTTTCATTCGGAGAGGGCGGTCTATGAATCCAAAGCACTTCGCGTGGATGCGTACCTTCGCAAAGAAGAATCATGCCGCAAGGGAGGAACTATGAAGTTATTGAAAGTTGATACGCTGGCGCAGGCGCGGGAACGTTTGCTTAAAGCGGCAAAAGAATGCCTGCCAGAAACGGAGCAGGTTGCGCTTGCAGATGCATCTGACCGTATTTTAGCAGAAGATATTGTCTCTGGGGAAATGATTCCGGCATTCCGCCGTTCCAGTGTAGACGGGTATGCAGTCTGTTCAAAGGACACGGCGGGCGCAACGGAAAGTATCCCGGTTTTTCTGAAGGTGCTGGAAGAAGTAGAGATAGGACATCCGGCGGTATCAAAGATTGAACCGGGTACCTGTGCCTATGTGCCGACCGGCGGCATGGTTCCGGAAGGGGCAGATGCCATGGTGATGGTAGAATACAGTGAACGGTTCGGAACAGATGAGGTTGCCCTGTATGAAAATGTTCCGTATGGGAAATGCATCGTGCTTCCGGGAGAAGATGTAAAAACCGGGGATATAGTCCTTAAAACGGGAACCCGGATTGGTCCGGCGCAGGCGGGAACATTGGCAGCGCTTGGCGTGGTGCAGGTTCCGGTTTTTAAACCGTGGAAGGTGGCAGTTCTATCGACGGGCGACGAACTGGTCAGGATCGATCAGGTTCCTGGACCGGGGCAGGTGCGGGATATTAATACATGGGCGCTGTCCTGTTATGTGAAGAAGACAGGTCTGGAGCTTGTTTCGGCAGAGGCAGTGAAGGATGAAGAAGTGCTTTTAGAGGAGAAAATCAGGGAGGCGGTCAAAGCCTGTGATTTGATTCTGATCTCCGGAGGAAGTTCCCAGGGAAAGAAAGATATGACTATGGAGATATTAAACCGCATCTCCAAGGAGGGAGTATTTACCCATGGGCTGGCACTGAAACCGGGAAAACCGACGATTCTGGGATATGATAAAGAGAAACATACGCTGTTAGGAGGACTTCCTGGGCATCCGGCAGCAGCGCTTGCCGTTTTCCACTTATTATTTGTGTGGCTCTGGAAGCAGGTAACCGGTCAGCCGGATCAACCTCCGTTAGAAGCCTTTATGACAACGAACCTGGCGGGTGCACCCGGAAAAACAACCTGCCTGCTGGTAAAGCTTCAGATGGCTCCGCAGGGGCTGGAGGCAGAACCGGTATTTGGAAAATCAGGTTTGATTTCGACGATGGCAGAGGCAGACGGCTACGTTCTGATTGATATGAATCAGGAGGGGCTGAAGAAGGGTGAGCAGGTGAAGGTATACCGCTTTTAAAATGAATTGCTTCCAGAAGGGCGGCGGAGGATAAAGGATCGGCAGAGCCTGGTGGAAACAGAATAGAGGCAGAGATGGGAAAGAGAAATTTATATCTGAATAATACACCGGTGGAGGAGGCAAAAGCCCTTTACCAGAAAGCACTGGGGAAATTATTAAGACCCAAGGCAGAATGGATTCCCGTGACGGAAAGTCTGCACCGGATTACAAAAGAGGCAGTCTATGCGAAATATTGTTCTCCGCTTTACAATGCGGCGGCGATGGATGGAATCGCGGTTGAGGCAGAGAAAACAAAAGGAGCATCGGAGCGGAAACCACTTACCCTATATCCAGGTACAGATTTTACAGTGGTGGATACGGGCGATCCGATTCACGCACCATGCGATGCAGTTATCATGGCGGAGGATCTGCTGGAGCAGGAAGATGGATCGGTGCAGATTACGGATGCAGCTGCATCATGGCAGCATGTGCGCCCGATCGGAGAAGATATCGTAGCGGGTGAGATGCTGATGCCCGGTTATCATGAGATACGCCCGATTGATATAGGTGTTCTCCTGTCTGGCGGAATTACAGAGATTGAGGTATTGAAAAAGCCGTCGGTAGCGATTTTTCCGACGGGAACCGAAATCATAGAGCCGGGACAGGAACCCAAGGATGGGGACATCATCGAATCGAATTCGAGAGTGTTTGAGGCGCTGGTAACGGAACATGGCGGTGTGCCCCATCGTTTTCCGCCGATTGCGGATGAGTATGAAACATTGAAAGAAAAGGTGGCAGAGGCAGTTGAAAACTATGACATGGTAATTGTCAATGCCGGCTCCAGTGCAGGAACCGAAGATTTTACGGTTCATGTACTTCGGGAATTGGGGGAGGTTCTGGTACACGGGGTGGCAATCAAGCCGGGAAAACCGGTAATATTGGCGATTGTCAATGGAAAACCGGTGATTGGACTTCCGGGATATCCGGTATCCGCCTATATCAACTTTGAAAATTTTGTGATTCCTGTGCTGCAGAAACTGGCAGGACGTACAGAAACAGCCGGCACGACGGTGCGGGCTGTCATATCCAAACGCCTTGTATCATCCCTGAAACATAAAGAGTATGTGCGGGTGAAGGTAGGAGAAGTGGGCGACAAGCTCGTCGCTTCTCCACTGGCGCGCGGGGCGGGAGCAGCGATGAGCCTGGTGCGGGCAGACGGGTTCTGTGTGATTCCTCAGAACAGCGAGGGGGTCGAGGCGGGAGATACCGTTGACGTAGAGCTATACCGTTCCCTGGAGGAAATTGGAAGTACGGCAGTGGCAATCGGAAGCCATGATCTGATTCTGGATGTGATGGCAGATTTGCTGCCGTGTATGTACCCGGGGAATTACCTTTCCAGTACGCATGTAGGCAGTATGGGCGGTTTAATGGCATTAAAGCGGGGAGAGGCGCATCTGGCTCCGACCCACCTGCTGGATGAAGAGACAGGAGAATATAATATTGCGATCCTGAAAAAACTGTTTGCGGGTGAAAAAATGGCACTTGTCAAGGGCGTTGAGCGAATTCAGGGAATTATCGTAAAAAAAGGAAATCCGCTTGGAATCCATGAAATTGAAGATCTACGTGGTTTGAATTATGTCAACCGACAGAGAGGAGCGGGGACAAGAGTCCTTTTTGATTATAAGCTGAAGGAAGCCGGTATTTCACCGGAAGAGATTCACGGATATGACAGAGAGGCGGCAACGCATATGGCAGTGGCGGCTGCCGTGTCCGGCGGCGATGCAGACGCGGGCATGGGAATCCAGTCGGCAGCCAGGGCAATGGGACTTGATTTTATTGAGATTGGACGGGAAGAGTATGACTTTGCGATTCCAGTCAGATTTTTGGATTTTCCACCGGTACAGCATTTTCTGGCGGTTTTGAAAAGCCGGGAGTTTGCAGAGAGAGTGGAGAAGCTCGGTGGTTATGGGCTGGCAAGAACCGGAGAAATTTTATATTTATAAAAGAGGGGATTAGATGGGAGCAGTTGTGCGTGAATTATATGTGTTCCGGCAGAGGGGACAGCCGGGAGAAGCCGTGGAGAGCGCCTGGTTCCGAAGGGGGATCGGAATGGAGGGTGACCGGCATGCAGCGGGAGGTGAAAGGCAGACTTCGCTGTTGGCGGGAGAAGCCCGGGACTGGATGGAGAAGCAGACAGAACCGGGACTCTGCTTCCGCCGCTACAAGGCAAACCTGATAACGGAGGGAATAGATACCACCCAGTTAAATACGGGGGATCTTCTGGCGGCGGGAGGGGCGGTATTCCGTGTCTCCGGGTATGGAAAAAAGTGTTTTCCAGAGTGTATTTACCATGAAAAAGGAGTTTTCTGCCGCCTTTCGGCAGGAGCCATATTTTTGGAAGTGATTCGGGACGGATATGTATCTGTTTCGGATGAAATAATGAAATTGAACAAAAAGGAGGAACTGTGATGAGACGATTAGAGAAAGATGAATCACTCTGCATTGGATGCCACCAGTGCGAAGAAGCCTGTTCGAAGGCATTTTACAAGGTTTCGGATCCAATGAAATCCTGCATCCGCATTACCGACAAGGAGGATGGAAGCCATCATATTGCTGTGTGCACACAGTGTGGAAAATGTTCAGAAGTATGCAATACGGGTGTGATTACGGAGGATGCGAGAGGCGTTTACCGGCTGAATAAGAAAGAATGTGCCGGCTGTCTGATGTGCGTTGGATTCTGTCCGGAGAATGTTATGGTACAGTGTGATGATTATCTGGAGCCGTCCAAATGTACGGCGTGCGGATTGTGCGTAAAAGCATGTCCGACCGGAGCGATCCGTCTGGTAGAAGAGTAAAAGGAGGAGAAAGGCATGATTAAAATGTGTGATCTTCCGCGTTATGCGGACGCAGATATGGAAGAAATCAAAAAAATGAAAGAGGCCCACACGGTTCTCAATCAGGTTACATACGAGCCAAAGCCGCTGTATCATGGATATACGGATAAGCGCCTTCGAATCAATGTGACAGATAACACCATCGATATGATCGACATTCCTCAGGAGGTCAAAGAAAAATTTACCGGCGGCAAAGGTTATTGCCTGCGTTATCTGTGGGATGCAACGAATCCAGATACAAAGTGGAACTCTCCGGAAAATGCCATTACCATGTCGGCAGGACCGATTGCCGGAATTACGCAGTACGGCGGTACCGGAAAATGCCTGGTATGCAGCATTTCACCGATGACAGATATCCCGATTGATTCAAACGTCGGCGGATATTTTGGCCCATTCTTAAAATTCTCCGGATTTGATGTGATCGAGCTGACTGGAAAAGCGGAGGAAGACGTGATTATTGTCATCGATGGCAATAAGGGAACCGTTTCAATTGAAAAAGCACCGTTAGAGCATAAAGATGCACATGTACTGGGAGAAGAGCTGACAACCATGTATGCGGAGGATGACAATGATCGCAAAAACGTGGCGGTCGTATGTTCTGGTTCAGCGGCGGATCATTGCAACCTCTCTATGTTGAATTTTACATTCTATGATCCGAAAAGAAATGTAGTCCGCTTAAAACAGGCTGGACGTGGTGGTATCGGACGTGTCTTTGCGGACAAGCACATTAAAGCGCTGGTATGCCATTTTAAAGGCGTAAAAGCAAATCTGAACCATGTATATGATATCAGTATCCTGAACCGGGATGGCCTGAAATTCCATCGTGAGGTGGCGACACAGGATGACAAACAGAATTCAATGCGTAAATCCGGAACAGCATACTCCCTGCGTATCATGAGCGATTATGATATTCTGCCGACGCGCAATTATAAATATGGCGGAACGGATAAGATCGATGAGATGGCACCGGAGGTATGGAGAAATAAATGGCTGACCCAGGGCGGAGCGGACGGATGCTGGTATGGATGTTCGATGGCGTGTGCTAAAACAGCCGATCAGTTTGAATTAAAGACAGGTCCGTATAAGGGACATAAAGTATGTGTGGATGGTCCGGAGTATGAGACAGCAGCCGGTGTTGGTCCGAACTGCGGCGTAACCGATCCGCAGGTAATCCTGGAAGTGAATTTCTACTGTGATACATATGGCATTGATACGATTTCCTTTGGCACCATGACTGCCTTCCTGATGGAATGCTATGAAAATGGTATCCTGAATAAGGAGAGAACCGGCGGTCTGGAGCTTGTATGGGGCAATGCAGAGGCGGAGCTGGAGCTGCTGCACCAGATGGCGCGAAACGAAGGCTTTGGCAAGATTGCGGCACTGGGAAGCCACAAGCAGAAAGAGTATTTTGCAGCGCAGGGCTGGGGCGATATGGATTTCATGAATGATATTGCGATGGAACAGAAGGGACTTGAATATTCAGAGTATGCTTCCAAAGAATCCTTGGCGCAGCAGGGCGGCTATGGTCTGACCAATAAGGGACCGCAGCATGATGAGGCATGGCTGATTTTCATGGATCAGGTAAATAACCAGATCCCTACCTTTGAGGATAAGGCGGAGGCGCTGTATTACTATCCGATGTTTAGAACCTGGTTTGGTCTTCTGGGACTTTGCAAGCTGCCGTGGAATGATATTGTACCGGCTGACAACAGCCTGACCGATGAACCGGCGAAGGTACCGGAGCACGTAGATAACTATCTGGATCTTTATTATGGTGTTACTGGGGTCAAGATTGATAGGGATGAGATGATTAAAATGTCCGAGCGTGTCTACAATTTCCAGCGTGTTTTCAACATCCGTCTGGGCAAGGGACTGCGTGCGGACGATGCGATTCCATACCGCTCCCAGGGACCGGTTACGGAAGAAGAATATCTGTCCCGTCAGGAGCGCTACGATGGTCAGCTGGTAGAGCTGGTTGGTTTTACAAAAGAAGAAGTCGAAAAAATGTCCTTAAAGGAAAAGATGGCTGCGACCAGAAAGCACAGAGAAGGGGAATATGAGAAGCTGATTGATGCGGTATATCCGAAGCGCGGCTGGAATTTAAACGGCGTTCCGACAATTGCACACCTGAAAGAGCTTGGCATGGATCTTCCGGAGCTTTTGGAAGTAGTTGAGCCGCTTCAGTAAGACTATTCATTAATACGTTGCAGAAGGGAAGTGGATATAATGGTACTGAATAACCGTCCATATCCGGACTGGCATGAAGGACTGACAATCAGGGGTGTGATGGAACACATGAAATTTACCTGGCCCAAGCTGGTCGTGAAGGTAAATGGACAGCTGGTCTGGCCAGAAGACTATGATAAAGTAACACTTGAAGAAGCAGATGATTTGAAGATTTATCATTTACTGGGGGGCGGTTGATTCAGAAAGGAGACGCTGGTTTGGAGATAGACAAAGAACGCTATAAAAGAAATATTCTCCTGCCGGAGGTAGGAGAAGAAGGACAGAAAAAGCTGGCGGAAAGCCGGGTGCTGGTAGTAGGGGCGGGGGGACTTGGATCTCCCGTCAGCCTCTATCTGGCAGCAGCAGGAGTCGGTACGATCGGGATTGCTGATTTTGACCGGGTGGATGTCAGCAATCTGCAGCGGCAAATCCTTTACAGGGAACAGGACATTGGAAAGGCAAAAGCAGAACTGGCGGCGGAGCAGCTTCAGAGCCGGAACCATTCGGTGCAGGTAGAATTATACCCAGAGGGGATTACAGCTGAAAATGCAGAAGAAATTCTTGCAAAGTTTGATGTGATTGTGGATGCTTCAGATAATTTTCCAACCCGCTATCTGCTGAGTGACACATGTATGAAGCTGGGAAAGCCGGATGTATATGGAGCTATCTGTGAATTTGCGGGACAGGTTACCGTGTTCGCATCGAACGGACCATGTCTGCGTTGTCTCTGTCCGGAGGCAGAGGATCCATCCGGAAACCCGAATTCGGCTGCTTATGGTGTGCTTGGCGTGATTCCCGGCATGATCGGGTGTATGCAGGCGGCAGAAGTATTGAAGCTTCTTTTGGGCAAGGGAGAGCCGCTGATTGGAAAAATGCTGTTCATTGATGCCAAAACGTGGTCCACGGATCTGATAGAAGTTCCGGTGCATCCCCAGTGCAGCTGCCATACACATACCAAAGTTCACCGGACGTGAAAACGATATTAAAAATAGACACTATGAACAATCTCTTTACTTCACAGGAAAAGAATGATAAAATAAATTAAATTGTCGAAAGCAGATGAGGAAGATTATCTACTCTGCTTTCGGCTGGATTCAGGTAAACAAAAAGGTAAATTAGATAACCAGGAATGTTTCCCTGAAATTACGATTATTGAGAAGTTAAGAGGTAAAAGGTAAATGGCGAAGGGTAATAACACAAAAGCAAAAATTGCCCGTGTTGCATGGAAATTGTTTCATGAGAAGGGATATGAGGAGACGACGATCGATGAGATTATCCTGCAGTCTGGAACATCAAAGGGAAGCTTCTATCATTATTATAGTGGAAAGGATGAGCTTCTGGCATCTCTCCCAGAGATCTTTGATGCAAAGTATGAAGAGGTAATGCAGGCGCTGGATCCGGAGATGGACAGCTTTGACAAGCTTATGACGCTCTGCTTCAGTGTACATGATCTGATAGAGTCGGATATCCCGGTAGGGCTTCTGGCGTCACTCTATTCCTCACAGGTGGTGACAAAGGGGGATAAGCATCTTTTAAACCAGAACCGTTTTTACTATAAGATGGTAAATCAGCTGGTCGATGAGGGGCAGCGCCGGGGTCAGATTACCCGCAGTATGCCATATTACGAGATTGCACATATGTATGCACTCTGCGAGAGGGCAATCATCTATGATTACTGCATTTCAGACGGTGGCTATGCGCTTGGAGAGTATACAAGAAAGACAATGCCTTTGCTGTTCGGCGGAGTGCGTGTAAAGCAGGAAGTCAAATAAAAAAGCAGACGGAAAATGCTTCTTAGGGGTATTTTCTGTCTGCTTTTGTGCGTGATAGCCGCGTACAGATCAGGATAGCATTGAGTACCTTTAAAATTAAGGAACCTGGGACGGGAAAATACAGCTTAAGAAAGGAAAAATGCCAGATGGAACGAGAAAATCAGGAGTACATAAGCATTGTGAATGCAACGGAAAACAACTTGAAACATGTGTCGTTGAAAATTCCGAAAAAGAAAATCACGGTTTTTACCGGTGTGTCCGGTTCGGGCAAATCATCGCTCTGCCTTGATACGATTGCGGCAGAGTCGCGGCGGGAGCTGAATGTGACATTTCCAAGTTTTGTCCAGCAGTTTCTGCCGAAATATGGTCGTCCGGAGGTTGAGCGCATGGAGAATCTTCCGGTCACGATCGTAATCGACCAGAAAAAGCCGGTGGCAAACTCCCGCTCGACGGTCGGCACATACACCGATATCTATGCGCTGCTGCGCCTGCTCTTCTCGCGTGTGGGCAAACCGTTTGTCGGCTATTCAGACAGCTTTTCCTTCAACCATCCGAGCGGCAAGTGTGAGCGCTGTGAGGGCTTGGGCGTTGTGACGGAGCTGGACATCCACAAGCTGGTGGATTTTGATAAATGCCTAAACGATGAGGGCGTTATCCAGTGGCCGGCGTTCACGACCGGTGCATGGCGGTGGAAGCGGTACGCGTACAGCGGTCTGTTTGATTTGGACAAGAAGATCAAGGATTATTCGAAGGAGGAGATGGATTTATTTCTCTATTCGCCGCAGATCCGCCTGAAAAACCCGCCGGCAAACTGGCCGAAGTCCGCGAAGTACGAGGGCATTTATCCGCGTATGTACCGCAGTATCATTACATCTAAGGAAGGACAGCTTCACAAGAAGGAGCTGGATCGCATTGTCAGCACCTTTACGTGTCCGGAGTGCCACGGGGCGAGACTGAATGCGAAGATCCGCAGCTGCCTGATTAACGGAAAAAATATCTGCGAGGTTTCGGATATGCCGATCCCGGAGGCGGCAGAGTTTATCCGCCAGATCGACGATCCGCTGGCGCGCGATATCAAGACCGAGATCCTGAAGCGGATGAATGCGCTGATTGAGATCGGACTCAGCTATCTTTCTTTAAGCCGTGGAACCGACACTCTCTCCGGCGGCGAGGCGCAGCGTATCAAGATCGCGCGTTACATCAATTCGCCGCTTACCGATATGATGTATGTGCTGGATGAGCCGAGCGTCGGACTGCATTCGCGCGATATCCAGAATCTCAAAAATTCGCTGATCAAGCTGAAAGAGCACGGAAATACCGTGATGATTGTGGAACACCACCGGGAAGTCATCGCTCTGGCGGATCACATTGTGGATATGGGACCGGAAGCGGGCATAAACGGTGGACAGATTATGTATCAGGGAAGCTACGAGAACCTTTTGAAAGCGGACACTGTGACCGGGCGGATGCTGCGGACGAAAACGCCGATGAAGATGGAGTACCGCAAGCCGACCGGATGGTATCAGGTCGAGCACGCGAAGCTTCATAACTTAAAAGATCTGAGCGTAAAACTGCCGCTTGGCGTGATGACGGTCATCGCCGGTGTGGCTGGTTCGGGAAAAAGCTCCCTGATGGAATATTTTACGAGCCAGTATCCAGGCGAGGTGATCTCGATCCGTCAGAAGGATATCGGTATCAATCTGCGTTCGACCCCTGCGACGTATCTGGATATCGCGGATGCGATCCGGGCGCTTTTTGCGAAAGCGAACCATGTCGCACAGGCATATTTCAGTTTCAATTCCAAGGGCGCCTGCCCGGCGTGTCAGGGTAAAGGTGTGATTATATCGGATATGGCATATATGGACTCGATCGAGACGGTCTGCGAGGTCTGCCACGGAACGCGGTATTCGGAGGAAGTGCTGAAATATCAGTACAAGGGAAAGAATATTGCGGAAGTCATGGATATGACCGTCCGTCAGGCGATCCAGTTCTTTGAAGATGCGGATTTTGTGAAGAAACTCGATACGCTGGTACAGGTCGGACTCGGTTACCTGCATCTGAATCAGTCGATGACGACGCTTTCCGGCGGCGAGCTGCAGCGTGTGAAGCTGGCGAGCAAGCTGGATGAGCGGGGACGGATATTTATTCTGGATGAGCCGACTGACGGGCTGCATCTCGACGATATCCGCCGTCTGATGAAGCTTTTCAACCGGATGACCGATCAGGGCAATACACTGTTTATCATCGAGCACAGCCTGGATGTGATGAAGGACGCCGATTATATTGTGGAGCTCGGACCGGGCGGCGGCCTCGCAGGCGGCGACCTGCTCTTTGCCGGGACGCCGAAGGAGATGCTGGAAGCGGAGCGGAGTGTGACGCGGGAGTATCTGCGGGAGAGCTTATAAATAAAGAAAAATATCCCGAATGCATCGGAACGTACATTCGGGATATTTTTAACAACACTCAATCAATTCGTTCAAATACCATGGTAGCTTGAAAGATATTTCTTCGCATCCTTAAAAAACGCCGCCACGATCAGGAGAATGATAAACGCGATCGGAAATGCTGCAATGATGGACACGGTCTGCAGGTTTGCCATTGAATTATCACTGAAAATGAGGACCATAGGCAGTAGAATCAGGCTCAGGGACCAGAAGGTTTTGATCGCCATGTGCGGTTCGTCCTCGCTTGTCAGGTTCTTGTAGGAGTAGGCGGAGGCAACCAGTACGATCGCGTCAAAGCTGGTGGCATAGAAGGCGATCATCGCCGCCGCGAGCAGAACGAGGACCATCGGGGCGAGCGGAAGCGTGCGGATGATGGCAGTGATTGTGGAATAGAGGTCGCCACTGGCGGCATAAAGCCCCATGACATCCAGTTTTCCGAACACCTGGAGTCCCAGGCTGTAGTTTCCGAGGATAATAAAGCTCACAAACGTGCCGCCAAGTCCGAACACGTAGCCGCCGAGGATTGTCTGCCGGATCGTACGTCCACGAGAGATGGTTCCGATGAAGAACGGGGCAGCGACGCACCAGACCATCCAATATGCCCAGTAGAACATTGTCCATGTCTGCGGAAATGAGGTGGTGCGCTGTGGGTCGGTGTAGGTGGACAGTCCGATAAAGTTCTGTACCAGATTTCCGATGGAGGAAAAGCCGGTTTCGATGATATAGCGTGCTTCACCGCCAAACAGCAGCACATATGCCAGAAGAGCGAAGAAGAGGTAGACGCAGGACGCCGCGAGCTTCTGGATGCCCTTCATGCCGCTCACGACGGAAACGGTGTATACCAGGCAGGTGACTGCCAGAATCGCGATGGTGATGAGGCGGGTGTCGCTGAATCCGAAGAGTTCGGAGACGATCTGGCTCATCAGAGGGGTCGCCAGCGTAAAAGTCGTGGTTGTGCCGGCCAGCAGTGCGAAGACCGCCATCAGATCAATCAGGGTTCCGGCAAGCCCGTCTGTGTGTTTTCCGAGGATCGGGCGGCAGGCTTCGGAGTATTTCTGTTTATGGCAGCCGCGCACATGAAGCATGAAGCCAAAGGCAGCGGCGAGCACGACATAGAAGCTCCACGGGATCGGACCCCAGTGAAAGAGCGGGTATGTGCTCGCCCAGTCCTGAATACTGCCCATTTCTGCCAGATGCGGGTCATTGGCGTAGAGAACCCACTCACACAGGGAGTAAAAGAGAATGTCCGCCGCAAGTCCAGAGGTAAACATCATCGAACCCCAGGCAAAATTGGAATAGAGCGGCTTCTCATCCGGTTTTCCGAGCCGGATGGTTCCGTAGCGGGAAAAGGCGATGTAGATTGACAGAAGAAAAATGCCGAGTCCGATGGCAAGATAGCCGACACCGAAGTTTTCCCCGAGAAAGCTCCGGAGATTTTCCAACACTGCCTTGGATGCATCTGGCGCAGCCAGAAAGCAGAGACAGAGTATTATAATAAGAAGAAATGGGACGACCATCGTGGTCCAGTCCAGGCGTTTTGGCTCTGGCGCTGTTTGGGATTGTGGATTTTGCATGGGAAACCTCCTTTTAAATCATTTGTAAAAATGAGGATTTTTGCAAATGGTTCATGTTCATTTTTTGGTAAATAAATTAAATATTGAACACATTATAGCATTGGGTGGAAAAAAAATCAATGAAAAATTTGGGAAAAAATAGAGAAACAAGGAAATAGATGTTACCGGTTCACGGGTAGGCACTTTTGGAACCGAAAGTGCCGTAAGAAAACGTGGTGGCAGCAGGAATTTGCCGTATTGAAATGCGAAGCCACGGCAAATTCCGTTACTGGGCACGTATGCGTGAACAGTAACGAATCGATAGAAAAATGTATGGGAGGCGGCAATGGAAAAATCCTGCCGCCTCCCTACTGTTCAATCTGCACATCAAATCCCAGTCCGCGCAGCATGTTCGCATAATTCTCCATATCCTGACCGGAGAAGGTCTGCTCGCGGGCAAGCGCCGGAGATTGCGTGTATTTTTCATATTTAATGATTCCCAGATTTGAATAGGAGAGCAGAATTACATGTCTGATGTGGTGCTCAGACAAAAGGTGGGCATACCTGCGGGCATCGATGAGCGTGTCGTTGATGCCGGGGGTAATGGTAATGCGGACCGCCACTTTTTTGCCGATAGCGATGGCAAAGTCCAGATTTTCCAGAATCGAATGATTTGAGACACCGGTGAACTGGACATATTTCTTTTCAGAATAATGTTTTAAATCGATGATAATCATGTCCGCGTTGGCGATGAAGCGGGAGAAAGCCAGCGGTTTGGCGAAAGCGGTCGTCTCAATCGCGGTGCGGATGCCGTGTTCTTTACATTTTTTCAGGACAGCGGTGGCTGCTTCCGGCTGCATCAGCGGATCGCCGCCGGAGAGAATGACGCCGCCATTTCCATAGAGCTCCCGGTCGGCAAGAATTTTTTCCATGATTTCATCCATATTCATCATCTGACCGACGAAATGAAGCATTCGGGACGGACAGTGATCCGTACAGGCACGGCAGAATGTACAGGTGTCCGGGGTAAAGGTGAGACGGTTATCTGAAAATGCCAGACTTCCGGTGGGACATTCGCTGACACAGAGATTGCAGTAGAGACAGTGCTTGCTGTCCCAGAGAATCCGGGTCGGGCGCTCATGCGCCTGCGGTGTTGAACACCAGACACAGCGCAGGGGGCATCCTTTAAAATAAATCGTAGTCCGCAGCCCGGAACCGTCAGCCAATTCATTTCGTTTGATCTTAAATATATTCGCCTGCATGAATACAATACTCCTGAAAATCCTTCTGATATTTATAAAACACGATAAGACATTGAGTATTCCAGCACGGGATGACACCGGAATTTCCGAATGGATTCGTAATACATCTGAATGCAAAATACAGGCTAACTATAGCATAAAGAAGATAAAAAGTAAATGAGACAGTTTCTCCAATTTGCTGCTTGATTTTTTTACAAAGATTTGACAAAAAAGCGGAAATAAATTTTACAAAAAAGCGCTATAATAAAACAGGTTCAAGAGAGAATATGTGTGAACGCTGCGAAAGAGCAGGTTATACAGCGGCAGATTTGCCAACTGGCACATATCGAAAGAGAAACCACGAAAGAATACCGCGAGAGATCGGGCGGCTGGCTTAAAATGAAGCGCGAAAACAGCTGCAGGAAAAAGATGGAAGATGGCGGGGAAGATATGGAATTGAAATATGAACTCTGGAAAGAGAGTATAGTTCAAGAAAAAGTTATATGTGAATGTAGGAAGCGTCTGTCGGGATATCGGCGGGCGGTTTTTTGTTTCATAGTAGAATTAAATATATCATTTGTGAAATTACAGTATTATACATAATTTCTATATACAAAAGAGGTATTTGTTTATGTTATGAGCACAGGCTTACAACACTTATTAATAAGAATTAATATAAGGTACTTTTAACGAAAAATTTGCGGAAAATCACGCTTACAACGTGAAAAACACGGTTGTATTTAGGAAATAAACTTGTTATAATGAGTGGCTGAAATGGAAAATGTAAAACAAAAAAGAAAAAAGTTGGGAGGTTACGAAGGTGAAAAGATTGAGTGCGTTTTGCGCGAGCCTGGGATTATTTTTGATGGCAAATCCGATGACGGCTCTGGCAGCAGAACAGGAAGGCGGTGCATCGGCATCCTCTGTGCCGCTCTGGATGTGTATTCCATTTGCGGGACTGCTTCTCTGTATTGCGATTCTGCCGCTTGTGAAGGCAGAATGGTGGGAAGAGCACCAGCCTCATGCGGTTGCTCTTTGGTCAATTCTTTTTATCATTCCGTTTGCGATGCGTTACAGTGCGGGAACAGCACTGGAAACGGTTCTGGAATGCCTGGTCAATGACTATTTGACCTTTATTATTTTGTTATTTGGACTTTTCTGCGTTGCCGGTAATATCACGATGTCCGGTGACCTGGCAGGTTCTCCGCGTGTCAACGTGGGATTACTGGCACTGGGAACCCTGCTTTCAAGCTGGATCGGTACGACCGGTGCCAGTATGCTGATGATTCGTCCGGTTGTCAAGATGAATGCATGGAGAAAGAAGAAACGTCATATCATTATCTTCTTTATTTTCCTTGTATCCAACATCGGCGGATGTCTGACCCCGATCGGTGACCCGCCTCTGCTGATGGGCTTCATGCGCGGCGTACCGTTCTTCTGGAGCTTACATCTGGCGCCGATCTTATTCTTCAATATGCTGGTGCTGCTGACAATCTTCTATTTTATTGATAAGAGGGCATATCGTCAGGATATCGCGAGCGGTCTGAAACCGGATATCAGTAAACCGGGTACCGAAGTAAAGCTGCGCGGTGCGCACAACCTGATTTTCCTGGTTATGATCGTGGCAGCCGTTATTTTAAGCGGTACCTTACCGTCCATGCCGCAGTTCCAGGATGTAGCCGGAAAGGTGCTTGGCATCCATCTGTTTGGAGAGGTAGAATTAAGCTATCCGGCCATCATTGAGATTGTGATCATTCTGGTGGCGGCCTTCCTGTCCTTCAAGACCACGAAGGTTGAGATCCGCCGTGAGAACCACTTTACCTGGGGCGCGATTCAGGAGGTTGCGGTTCTGTTTATCGGTATTTTCATCACGATGCAGCCAGCCCTGATGATTCTGAAAGCAAATGGCGCGAACCTGGGCATCTCCGAGCCGTTTGAAATGTTCTGGGCGACCGGTCTGCTGTCCAGCTTCCTGGATAACACGCCGACCTATCTGGTATTTTTAACAACGGCAGGTGCGCTTGGATTTACGGAGGGCATGGTGACGACGTTAGGAACGGTTCCGATCAAGATGCTGATGGCGATCTCCTGTGGTGCGGTATTTATGGGTGCGAACACCTACATCGGAAATGCACCGAACTTCATGGTTAAGTCGATTGCGGATGAAAACGGTGTGCGTATGCCGTCCTTCTTCGGATATCTGCTCTGGTCGTTCGGTATTCTGGTTCCGGTCTTTGCACTTGATATGCTGTTATTCTTTTTATAGGGGGTGAGTGACGATGAGCAACAATCAGGAACATACCAATACAGATAATATGGAAAATCAGACGCAGCAGGCGCTTGAAAAGGACAGCGCCCAGTATGCGAATGAAGTAACGGGTGCGGAAAATGCAGCCGAAAAGGATTCGGCAGGGAAGAAGCCGGGCAGCACGGTGCCTGGAAGAGATGAAAAACGAATCCGTGAACTGGCGGAGAGTATTTACGATCTGGATGCGGAGGTTTATGCACAGTTAGGTTCTTCTCTGGGACGTGTTTTCAACCGTGACCGGAAGCGCTGCGTGGATGAGCTGACTCATCTGATGCTGACACGCCCGCAGGGTAACCTGGTTCGAAGTGAGATTGCCCTGATCGGAAACATGGCGCGTACCATCGAGAATAAGGAAGAGCGGAAGCTCGTCATGACCGAGTACAACCGGATTCTGACCGAAGTCATGAGTCTGCCGACCAGTTTCGCGAGCGGCGACGTTATCAACGCAGAGCTGGCGAAGCTGAATACATTTAACCTGAAAAACCGTTTCTCCGAAAATGACCACCTGATCGTATGTATCAGCTGGACCTACGGAAGCGGCGGTGTAAATATCGGATTTAAGCTGGCAGATAAGCTGAAAATCAATTTCTACGACGCGGAGATCTTTGAAGCGGTTCTGAAACGTCTCGAGGCTCAGAAGGATTCTATACAGGATTCTGTCAGCTACGGAATCAAGCCGGGAATCAAGAAAGAGCAGGCGCACGATCAGGATGCCAATGTAAACCCGAGTGAGGCATTCATCCCGGAGCGCCATCTGACCCTGCGCCAGCACATGCGCGAGTTCAGCCGTTTCCACGGACTGCCGAAGCGTGATGCGGTCTTCTTCAACGAGAGCGACCTTCTGGTTGACATGGCGAAGAAGGAAGATTTTGTTATTCTGGGACGATGCGGAGATGCCATCATGGCAAACAACAACATCCCGCATATCAGTATCTACATCACGGCGCCGTTTGAGCAGCGTATCAAACGTGCGATGGAGATTGACAGTTCCCTGACGGTCAAGCAGGCACGCCATATGTTAAAGCATCTGGATCATGTCCACAGCCAGTACTATCATTACTATACAAACCGAAACTGGGGACATTCCAACAACTATGATCTCTGTATCAACAGTGCCAGCTACGGTATCGATGGAACCGTGGATTTCATCTATCGGATGATCACGGCGCGGGAAGAGGATAAATAAGAGAACGGCTGAAGATGATGGGAGTCAGCGAAAGACAACAGACGCTGCCCCCAGATTCTTCGGTCGTTTTTTTACATTTATAGTTTACTGCCAATAGGATGTATAACTAAAAAGATTCAGAATTTTTGCAGCGGAATACTTGCAAATTTGAGGGAAAGCCAGTATACTAGGTACCATATCACAGGGAAGTCCTTCGAAAGCGGGAGATTGGAAGAGGCATCCTTCTCGAAAGGAGAAATAAATTATGGAAGAAAGAATTATGCGCCGCGTAGCGGATTCAGCTGTTATCCAGACACAGCTTGTATTAAATAGTCACTTAAATGGTGCTGGTCGTTTGTTTGGCGGTCAGCTGATGGAATGGATCGACGTTGTAGCGACCGTTGTTGCGCGCCGCCACGCGCACTGCAATCCGACAACTGCATCGGTTGATAACCTGCAGTTCAAAGAGGCAGTCCACCTGAACAATACCCTGATTATCGAGGGTAAGCTGACTTACGTTGGAAGAACCTCCATGGAAGTGCGTGTCGATACATTCGTAGAGTCTTTAAGCGGCGCACGTAAACTGGTTAATACCGCTTATGTGGTTATGGTAGCGCTGGATGAAAACGAGCATCCGATGGAAGTTCCGGGACTGCTTGTCGAGACCGATGAGGAGAAGGCAGAGTGGGAAGCTGGCGTGAAGAGAAACGACTTGCGGAAACACCGCCGTGCGGAGAACTACTAATCGGCAGTGTTTTTGTTTGGGAAAGGGAATTTGCATAAACCGGAAACAGATGTAATAAGATGTAAAAAACGTTCTCAGGGGAACTCCCATGAAGGAATATATCGAGGAACGGGCGGTTGCGATCGCTAATTACATCATAGACTACAATGCGACAGTGCGGCAGGCGGCCCGGAAATTTGGGATCAGTAAATCTACCGTGCATAAAGATGTGGCCGAGCGCCTTTCCCATATCAATCCGCCGCTTGCATCCCGGGCGCGTGTGGTACTGGACATCAACAAAGCGGAACGCCATATCCGAGGCGGGATGGCGACGAAAGAAAAATATGAGCATGAGCACCAGCTGCGCGCGTGCAGCCGGGACGAGAAATAGAAAAGCTGGTAAAATTGGAGCTGAAAGCAGAAAAAGGGGCATTCCGCCTGGACGGGCGGAGTGCCATTTTTTCTGCTTCATTGCAAACTATTTCAAAATATGCTATAGTAGCTTCGATTCATAAAGCTATATGTCAGCTAGATTCAGGCATATGGCAGCGTAGGAGGAACGGGAAAATTCTGAATTGAAAGATAAAAAACAAAGAGGAAGAATGGATAGATGGAACCAAGACAGGCAATCCTGGTAGTCAGCTTCGGGACAAGCTACAATGACAGCCGAGAAAAGACGATCGGAGCGGTTGAGCGTGCAGTGGCGGAGGCATTTCCGGCATATGAGGTGCGCCGGGCATTTACCAGCCAGAGGATCATTGATAAATTGAAAAAGCGGGATCAACGGTCGATCGACAATTTGAAGGAGGCACTTGACCGGGCGGTAGCCGATGGGATTAAAAGTCTGATTGTGCAGCCGACCCATCTGATGGATGGATTTGAATACATGGATGTAAAAGCGGAAGTGGAAGCGAATCAGGGGCGTTTTGAACGGCTGGCGCTGGGAGCACCGCTTCTTGCCAGTGAAGCGGATCTGGATGCGGTGATCCGGGCGATGACAGGAGAATTGGGCGGATATGACGATGGAAAAACGGCACTCTGCCTGATGGGGCATGGGACGGACGCTGCTTCCAATCAGGTGTATCAGAAGATGCAGGATAGGATGATCGCGGGCGGCTATGCAAATTATTACATCGGAACCGTGGAGGCGCAGCCGGATTTACAGGCGGTGATCGAGAAATTGGGCGCGCAGAAACACTATCAGAGGGCAGTGCTGCAGCCGCTCATGGTGGTTGCAGGCGACCATGCGAATCAGGATATGGCAGGTGAAGAGGAGGATTCCTGGAAGAGCCGCCTGGAACGCGCCGGATACCAGGTGGAATGCTGCATCCGGGGACTGGGAGAGGTTGAGGCGATCCGGAAGCTGTATGTGGCGCACGTGAGAGAGGCAGAGTGGGAAAAATGAAGAAAATAGGATGGATAACGGGAAAGAAAAGGTTACTGTACACGGGTAGGCACTTTTGGAACCGAAAGTGCCGTAAGAAAACGTGGTGGCAGCAGGAATTTGCCGTATTTAAATGCGAAGCCACGGCAAATTCCGTTACTGGGCACGTATGCGTGAACAGTAACAAGAAAATGGCACTTAGGCTGGCAGGGCTGTCGCTTATGGGGCTGCTGCTCTTGAGTGGCTGTGGAAATACGGGAAAGAGTGCGGTGGCGGCAGCGTCGTCTACATCCGCCAGTGAGACATCCAATGAGGCGGGTAAAGGTACGAAAGTGTCCCAGCCGGCAGAAAACGTGGATGCACAGGTGGCGGAGGCATCACTTCCACAGCCGGGTGAGGCGATCAGTGCGTCCCTGACCTGGAAATCGCGGATGGAGCTTGCCTATGCGACCCAGTTTGCGGTCGATACCTATGAGGATGCGGACGGGATGCAGTACGAAGCAGTTTCGGTTGCGGATGGAAGCCGTTTTCTTCTGATTCCAGAGGGCGGAAAGGTGCCGGAAGATCTTCCGGATTCGATCCAGGTGCTTAAGCGCCCGGTCAAACAGATTTATCTGGTAGCGACCGCGACCATGGATATGTTCCGGATGCTGGGAGCGCTCCCGGATATCCGGTTTTCGGGAACCGATGCGTCGGGCTGGTACATCCC
Organism: Clostridium sp. AM27-28; assembly: GCF_003480955.1. NCBI lineage: Bacteria > Bacillati > Bacillota > Clostridia > Eubacteriales > Clostridiaceae > Clostridium > Clostridium sp. AM27-28. Next base: position 39,347 of record NZ_QUJT01000010.1, on the reverse strand, counting down.
GGAGGCAAAGGAGGCGATGGAGAATGGGTCAATTCTCTACGCAGGCAAGTACAGCGAACCGGATTATGAGCGGATCGTCTCGGAGGGCTGCGGTCTGGCAATAGAAAATACGATGATTCTCCATTCGCCGGAGGTAAAAGAAAAGCTGGAAAGCTTCGGAATCCCGGTGATTGTGGATCATTCCAGCTACGAAGCACATCCGCTGGGGCGGACGGAATGGATCCGCCTGTATGGAGTGCTGACCGGAAAAGAAAAAGAGGCGGAAGCGGCATTTGCAAAGCAGGAAGCGGCTTTGCAGCGTGTTACAGAAGAAGGTTCGGATGCGGAGAACGCAGGCGGGAGCGTAAAAACAGAACAGACGGCACAGGCGGAAAAGCCGTCGGCGGCATTTTTCTATATTACGAACCAGGGCAGCGTGAACGTGCGCCGTTCCTCTGATTATATACCGAAAATGATAGAATTAGCGGGCGGCAGATACATATTCGGGCATCTGGGGGATGATGGAAAGCGGTCTTCGACCGTCAATATGCAGATGGAAGAATTTTATGCAGCCGCGAAAGAATCCGATTATCTGATTTATAACAGTACAATCGACGGGGAGATTCACTCAATTTCGGAGCTTTTGGCAAAAGCGCCGGTTCTCAAGGATTTCAAGGCGGTACAGGCGGGAAATGTCTGGTGTACGACGAAGAATCTCTATCAGGAATCTATGTCAGTTGGAGCGATGCTGGAAGATATCCATGCGATTTTCAGCGGAAGCCAGGAAGATGGGACATATCTGTATAAATTGCAGTCGTGAGGAAGGAAAGTGTAATAAAGATAGATAGGAGAAACGATGCGTTCAGTATCAGAAGCAAACAGACAAAAACAGGAAAAAAAACAAAGAAACCTGGCGCAGGCAGGCAGACAGGTGCGGATCGCAGGCGCATTTCTGCTTCTGATTATGCTGCTGCTCCTGTTGCTTATCTGGAGTGTCTGTTCAGGCAGTGTATCGGTTCCGATCATGGAATTTTTACAGGAACTGCGGGAGCCTAAGCTGCGTGGAATGGCGTGGACGATCATCTGGGAGATCCGTCTGCCGCGCGCGCTGGCGGCGCTGATTCTTGGCGGGGCGCTGGCACTGTCAGGGTATCTGTTACAGACCTTTTTCCACAATCCGATCGCGGGTCCCTTTGTGCTGGGAATTTCTTCTGGTTCAAAGCTTTTGGTAGCACTTGTGATGGTCGGATTTCTGGAATGGAATATTACGATCAATTCGGGGATGCTGGTGGCAGCGGCATTTGCCGGAGCGCTTCTCTCTATGCTGTTTGTGCTCCTGGTCGCGCGGAAAATGGAACAGATGGCGATGCTGATCGTCGGGGGCGTGATGATCGGTTATATTTGCTCGGCAATCACGGATTTTGTTGTGACCTTCGCCAGCGATGCGGATATTGTCAACCTGCATAACTGGTCGCGCGGAAGTTTTTCTGGTATGACATGGGAAAATGTGGCAGTCATGGCGGGCGTGACCTTTGTCTCAGCGGCAGCGGTGTTTCTGTTATCCAAGCCGATCGGCGCATACCAGATGGGGGAGACGTATGCGAAAAGCATGGGAGTCAATGTCGCACATCTGCGTTTCTTTATGGTGATTTTGTCCAGCATCTTATCTGGCTGCGTAGCGGCATTTGCCGGTCCGGTTTCCTTTGTTGGAATCGCGGTTCCGCATCTGATCCGCTGGCTGTTTGCCGATACAAGACCGCTGGTGCTGATTCCGGGCTGTTTCCTGGGCGGAAGCGTGTTCTGCCTGTTCAGCGACTGGCTGGCGCGGACGGTCTTTGCCCCGACGGAATTGAGCATCAGCACGGTAACAGCTGTCTTCGGTGCGCCGGTCGTGATTTTTGTGATGATGCGGAAACATCGAAAGAGCACCTGAAGCATAGAGTAGCAGAGGAGAAAATACCATGAATCCAGAAACTGAGGAGAAGATCTACTTTTATACAGAGGACTTACAGGTTGGATACGGTGGAAAACAGATCTTAAATCCAGTCCGGATCGGGATAAGGAAGGGTGAGATCCTGACTTTAGTCGGACCGAATGGAGCCGGAAAATCGACCATTTTAAAGAGTGTCGCCGCGCAGCTTCCCCCTCTGGGAGGCGCGGTTTACCTGGACGGCGCGGACCTTCTGGGAATGAAGGGAACGGAGCGCGCACGGCGGATGGCGGTCATGTTTACGGAAAAGGTCCATGCAGAGTGGATGACCTGCCGGGATGTTGTGGCAGCCGGGCGTTATCCGTACACGGGACGGTTTGGTGTCCTCTCGGAGGAGGACTGGAAGGCAGTTGATGAGGCGATGGAGGCAGTGCAGGTATCAGAGCTTCGGGAGCGGGACTTCCAGACGCTCAGCGACGGTCAGCGGCAGCGGGTGATGCTGGCGCGGGCGCTCTGCCAGGAGCCGGAACTGCTGCTTCTCGATGAGCCGACTTCCTATCTGGATATCCGTTATAAGCTGGAATTTATGTCGGTCTTGCAGGAGCTGGCGCGCCGCAAGAAGGTGGCAGTCATTTTATCCATTCATGAACTTGATCTGGCGGAGCGCGTCTCTGACTGGGTGCTGTGCGTCAGCCCGGGGCAGGAAAGCCGGTTTGGACGCCCGGAAGAGATGCTGACTCCGGAACATCTTTCCGAGCTTTTCCAGATCGAGGAAGGGCGCTTCCGTCAGACAGGCGGCAGTATGGAGCTTCCGCGTCCGGAGGGGGCACCAGAGGTGTTTGTGCTGGCAGGAGGAGGAAGCGGGCGCGCTGTCTTCTGGCAACTTCAGAGAGCTGGAACCACGTTTGCGGCAGGGATCGTATCGGAAGCCGACTTAGATTATCCGGCGGCTTGTACATTGGCGTCCAGATTGATTGCAGTCCCCGCATTTGAAGAAATATCAGAGGAAAAGGAACAAGAAGCCAGAGAATGTCTGGATGCGTGCCAGTGCGTGATTGCGTGCCGCAGGCAGTATGGGGGCTGGGCGGCGGCGAACGACCGGCTGCTGGCGTATGCCAGGGAAAAAGGAAAAAAGATTGAATATCACAACCTTCCGCTTCATAAAATGCAGTAAATCAAAGCATTTTGCCGCGTGGCTGCGTGCAGGGGAGCGGGAGGTTTTTTATTTGATGAAAAGTAAGAAAAGCAGGAAAAAATGGCTTCTAAGCCTTATGGCTGTGATGGGAATCTTTCTGGCGGGGGTCTATGCGGTTGCATGCGGCGGTGAAAAACAGGCAGAAAAATTGCGAGATCTGGAATTTGCCGTCATAGGTCCCGATGAGACGCCGCAGGAGCTGGCGCAGATCATAGAAGAAAAGAAGAACGATTCCTTCCGCCTGACTTACACAAGCGGAAATGACCTCTACATAGCTGCCGGGTACGGCAAGCAGGAGACCGGCGGCTACAGCATTACGGTTCCGGAGTTGTACTTGACGGACAATTCGATCATCGTCAAGACCGAGTTAAAAGGACCGGAGAGAAGCGAGCCGACCGGGGAAGAGCCGTCGTATCCGTATATTGTGCTGCGGACGGAACTGCTGGAGGAGCCAGTGGTATTCCAGTAGTTTCCTATGAAACAAAAAAACAGGAACCGGCGAGAGTATCATCCGGTTCCTGTCTTTATGCAGTTTCTGCAGAACGATTTCCGCAGGATTTCCTATATGAGTATAAGACTGGTTTCCTGATTACAGGGAAAGAGCCTCTTTTACCTTGGAAATGATGTGAAGTCCGATGTCTCTGGAAGCATCTACGGACTGAGCACCGATGTGCGGGGAAACGATGAAGTTATCGCACTCAAACAGCGGGCTTGCGAATGTATCATCACCTGTCAGACCGCTGCCAGCCAGCTCGTTCTCCATAACGTCTGCTGCGTAGCCGCCGATCTTGCCAGCTTTCAGAGCCTCGTACATATCTTTCTCGTTTACGATACCACCACGGCTCATGTTCAGAACAACTGCGTCATCCTTCATCTCAGCGATGGACTTAGCGTTGAACAGATCCTTTGTCTCTGGTGTCAGCGGTACGTGGATAGATACGAAATCAGCTACCTTTAACATCTCGTCTACGGACATGCCAGTTGCATGCTCTTTCTCGAAATCTTCCGGTTTCAGGAATGGATCGTAAGCAACGATAGTCATACCAAATGCACGACCAAGTTCGCCGACTCTCTTACCGATACGACCGAAGCCCATAACACCCAGAGTCTTGCCGCGAAGCTCACGACCTTCGAATTTATATTTGTTCCACTCGTGTTTTACTTTTACATCGTAGTTAGCTGTGAAAGTACCACGGGAGATATCTAACATCTTGGAAATGGTCAGCTCTGCAACTGCGTTAGCGTTTAAGCCCGGTGCGTTGAAGATCTGGATTCCTTTGGATTTTGCATAGTCCATATCAATGTGGTTCAGACCAACGGAGCAAACGCCGATAACCTTCAGGTTCTTAGCAGCGTCGATGATCTCCTGATCGATCTTCGGATCTACACGCATGATCAGAACGTCTACGTCACCGATTTCAGCTAATAACTGATCCTTGGTGGACGGCAGATTCTCTGCAGTTTTAACTTCCATGTATTTGCTGAGTTCTTCAGCAATACCAGCGTATACTTTGTCAATGATAAGACACTTCATAGTTTAATTTCCTCCGCTCTTATTTTGTAAAATGTACCTATATGCAAGTATACCTAAAATCTGCTGTCCAGTCAAGTCATTTTGCCGTACCAAAAAGAAACTCGTATTCGATTTTTTGTATAACACTTATAAGTAAATGCTGGATAAAAAGGGGTTTTTGTAGAAAATGCCGCGGGAGCGATTTATAAATTGTATTTTGAGATAGGGCAGACTATAATAAAGGTACGATGCAGTTCAAAGTCCGGTTCCGGACGGCATTCGATGATTCTGCCCGCAAAAAGGGCATCTGTGATTCACAGAAATATCCGGGTATTTATGAAATTTCATAATGCAATTTTTGTTTCAGGGGAAACTGCGTCCTATGAAACAAAAAAGCAGTCATATGATTTCGTGGTGCTGAATATAAGTATCATATCGGCATTTAGAAAACATGGCATCTTATATCTTGAATGATATTTGTGTGTGATGCGGTATTTTATGCTGATTTAAACTCAGCACAGAAAATTTCAGGTTACTGTTCATTTAATGCGAAGCCACGGCAAATTCCGTTACGGGGCACGTATGCGTGAACAATAACAATTTTAGAAAGGATGGAGAAGGTTGAGAGAGGAGTACGGAAATTTAGAACGTGCTTACGAAAGAATGCGGTTCGGCTGGCAGGAGACATTTGCCGGGGAATGGCAGAAAGGGAGAATGTATGGGGAAAAGAGAAGACAGAAGATATGGCGGGAGGCTGGCAGTGCTGACATTTGTGCTGCTGTGCCTGCAGGGCACCGGCGGACAGGCTTACGCACAGGAAGATAAGGCGGGAGAACGGCGGATCCGTTATTCTTCTTCCTATTTGAAAGAGGCTGAGATACCAGAAGCGCCGGAAGAATATCTGGAAGAGGGGGAAATTACCTACCGGCTTGTGGGGACAGAGATAGAGGCGGTGCCGGTGCGCGGCAGAACGCGGGAGGTTTCGGGGGAGATGGTCTATCCATCCGTGACGCGGGAACAGGAGATCCCGGCGAGAGCGCCGATGGAGGTGGAGGATCGGGAGAGCCGGAAGACCGTATCGGTTATGTTGGATCTGAAAAGAACCTCTTATGAGAACGAACACTGGCAGGATGGATTTGAGATTTCGGTCGTATTTCACGAATACGGGGCGGACACATACCGGCTGGGTGGAACTGTCGTGATGCATGATGAAAAAGTGCCGCCGTTGGAGGCGTGCAGGAAAGAACTGCTTGCAAGTGCAGGGCTATCGGAGGATGAGGTGCAGATTGAGTCGGCAAGCTGGGAGGGAGATGCTTATCAGGATGAGGCTGGCATCTGGTGCCGCAATGCGGCGGTACAGGCCAAACGCCGCGTATGGGACTGCCGGGCAGTGTACGGGGGAACGGTCAGACTTCCGGCATATGAGCGTTACCGGAGGCGGATGGAGTATGAAAAAGCGGAATCGGATGTGGAAGAGATGACAGAAATAGAAGCGGATCCGGGAACTCTGGTGGAAACAGAGACTGCGCCGGTGGAAAACCTCCCGCTTCCGTTCTGGAGACGGTGGATTCACTACGGACTGACGATCAGTGTAAGTCTGCTGCTGCTTTTACTGGCATGGCTTGGATTTCGGCAGCTGCGGCGGATGGCGCGTGAAAAAAACGAACGGTAGGTTATGTGGGCGCAGTTGATAAAAGGAAAAAAGTGCCGTATACTAGAAAACTGGTAAGCTGGCGGTTATGGTTCGTGTAAAAAAATTTGAAATCAGAGGCACGGCGTGAGGATATGCCGGCAGCCAGAATCGGGGATCAGACCAGAAAGAAGAGGGAAAACGGCGTGACAAGAGATGTTGTATTTAAAATGGAACGTCCGGGACTGGTAGAAGTCGGACAGACAGTAGAGGTGACGGAGTCGGTGACGCCGTTTAATGTCAATTATATGATTGAACCGGCGGTGGCGATGTCGGGGCTTTTTAAGCTGAATGACCGGATTCCCGCCGATCACGGCGTGGTAAAGGCGATCGAGGAAAATGACCGCGGTTACTATGTGACGGTTACGTTTGAGTATGAATAAAAGGACAGAAAGGGAAAAAGATGGCAGGAAAAATACCGAACGATCCGATTATGTGCCTGAGTTTTGTGAACACACAGCTCAGAGATTTTTACCCGGATTTAGATGAATTATGCAGTGCGTTTGATACAGAACGGTCGGAGCTTGAGAAGAAGCTGCAGGCGGTGGGATATACCTATGACAGAGAAAAGAACCAGTTCCGCTAGGGCCCGGTCAGGCTTTACGCTGGCAGAGCTGCTGATTGTGACCGGGATTGTGTCGATTCTCGTTGCAGTTTCGATCCCGATCATGTCCGGACAGGTACAGAAAGCGAAGGAAGTGCGGGCGAAAGCCGAGGCGAGGATTCTATGCATGGCGCTCTGGATGTATCTGCATGATTTGGATGAGCAGGACATTCATCCGGAAAGCTGGGAGCTGATGATGGATCTGGGTGGTTCTTTCCGGGATCTGGGAGAAAATCCGCTGGAAAACTATCTGGATGGAGAGATTTCTGAGGATGTGTCTATCTACAGCGTGTATTACAGCGATACACTGGAAAGCTATGAGGGAATCTTGTGCGAGATAGGTGGAATCGAGGTGGAAGCGCTGATCAGCGGAAAGACGGAGATTGTGAATCCATAAAAAATAGAGAGGCAGGTTACTGTTCACAGGTAGGCACTTTTGGAACCGAAAGTGCCGTAAGAAAACGTGGTGGCAGCAGGAATTTGCCGTATTTAAATGCGAAGCCACGGCAAATTCCGATACTGGGCACGTATGCGTGAACAGTAACAGAGGCAGGATGTCTTACAAGGAAAGTCTTGTAAAACCCTGCTTCTTTCTATATAATGAGACAGTAAAGCAGTCTGTCTGGAAATGAAAATAGCAGGATAAAAACCAGACGGTTTCGGACAGATACAAGAGAAAAGAGAGGTATCAGTATGTTTCGCGCGATAAAGATAGTAGGAACGATCGTCAGCTTCCTTGTTGGTTCCATCGGCACATTGCACCGTATGGATAAACAGGGACAGGTAGATCCGGTCGCAGTGGAGGAAGAAAGCACCCAGATGGTGCGTAATATTTTTGAAAAACTGCTCAAAATGGCAGGTGTGACGGTAGAGGTGCGCGGATATGAAAATATTCCGCAGGATCGCCCGGTGCTCTATGTGGGAAACCACCGGAGCTATTTTGATATCCTGGTTGGCTATACGACGGTTCCGGGACTGATGGGATTTGTGGCAAAGAAAGAGATGGAGAAGATTCCGCTCTTGTCAAAATGGATGCTCAATGTCAACTGTCTGTTTTTAGATCGGAATAATATAAAAGAAGGTTTAAAAACGATTCTGGCGGGGATCGAGAAGGTGCGCCGCGGCGTTTCTGTCTGGATTTTTCCGGAGGGAACCCGCAATAAAAATGAACAGCTTTCAGATCTACTTCCATTTAAAGAGGGAAGCTTGAAGATTGCAGAGAAATCTGGCTGTCCGGTTGTTCCAGTGGCGATCAAGGGAACAGCGGAGGTCTTTGAGAAGCATATTCCTCTTATTTGTCCGAGCCATGTCGTGATTGAGTTCGGCGAGCCGTTCATCGTGAAAGAGCTGGATCCGGAGAACCGGAAGTTTGTCGGCGCATATACGAGAGAAAAGATCGCAGGGATGCTTTCAGAGATGGAAAAGGAGAACAACTAAGAGATGGATTTGCTGGAGATAAGAGGGCGTCTGGACCAGATTGACACCCAGATAGAAAAGTTATTTGAGGAGAGAATGCGCCTTTGCAGCGAGGTGGCAGAGTATAAGATCGCGACCGGAAAGGCGGTTTACGACGCCGAGCGTGAGAAACAGAAGATCGAGTCAGTTCAGGCGATGGCAGAGGGCGAGTTCAACAAGCAGGCGGTTGCCGAACTGTTTTTGCAGATGATGACGCTGAGCCGCCGGTATCAGTATCAGACCATTGCAGGGCGCGTCGGCGGTCCGGATCTGGGCTTCCATAAGGTGGAGAAGCTTGAAACAGCCGGAAAACGCGTGGTGTTCCAGGGATTAGAGGGCGCTTACGGTCATGCGGCGGCGCTGCAGTTCTTTGGAAAAGACGCGGATATCCATCATGTACGCCGGTTTGAGGATATGATGGTGGAGATTCAGGAGGGAAAAGCCGATTTTGCGGTGCTTCCGATTGAAAATTCTTCCGCCGGTGCCGTGACGGACAACTATGATCTGCTTTTAAAATACGACAATGTGATCGTGGCGGAGACATTTCTGCCGGTACATCACTACCTGCTTGGCACACCGGACGCGGAACTTTCCGATGTGAAGCGTGTTTTTGCCCATCCGCAGGCGTTGATGCAGAGCAGCGACTTCTTAAACCAGCACGACTGGCAGCAGCTCAGCATGGAAAATAATGCTGTGGCGGCACAGAAGGTACGCGATGAGAAGGATCCGTCACAGGCGGCAGTCGCAGGTGAGGTGGCAGGTGAGATTTACAGGCTCAAAAAGCTGGCAGGTCCGATCAACAACTGTCCGGACAATACGACCCGTTTCCTGATTTTGGCGAAGGATCGCGTCTATCAGGCGGGTGCAGAGAAAATCAGCCTCTGTTTCGAGCTGCCGCACCGCAGCGGTACGCTGTACAGTATGCTCGGCAATTTTATTTTCAATGACGTCAATATGCGTATGATCGAGTCCCGTCCGATCCCGGAGGAGAGTTGGCAGTACCGCTTCTTCGTGGACATCGAGGGAAACCTGGAGGATGCCGGTGTGCAGAATGCACTGTACGGAATCATGCGCGAAGCGAAAAATGTAAAAATATTAGGAAATTACTAGACTCTTTAGCTTAGGACAAGATGAAATGGGTTACTGTCCGCGGGAGGCATTTTTGGAACCGAAAGTGCCGCAAAAGAATGTGATGGTAACCGGAAAGGCAAAATGATGGAAGAAAGAAGAAAAAATACGATGATTTTATATCGCAACCTGCGGTATCAGCAGTTATTTGACGATATGTGCAGCCTCTTAAAACCAGAGGAAGGCGGGGCACGTCCGGATGCGTATGCATGTGCGAGCCAGCTCATCGATCTGGCAGTGACCTATGGATTCCGCGGAAACCTGTGGCATTGTTTCCTGGCGTTCTGCATGGCAAACAATGAAAATGCCTACAGCACATCCTGCGAGATCATCGGACCGGTCGGCGGCAGCTTAAGCGAGCTTGCCCGTCACGATTTTGCACAGGTCAGAGAGCTTTTTTCCCTGGATATTGCCCGTCTGGACGAGGCTGAGAACGGCATCTGGTCGGAGATGAAGCATTACGAAAATGCGCTGGAAAACAGCAAGGCGTTCAACCACCGCATCCGCGACCGGATCGTTGAATTATCGGTTTCCCTGGAGAATGCGGAGAGTGATCAGGAATTTCAGGATATCGTGACCGAATTTTATAAAGAATTTGGTGTCGGCAAGTTTGGTCTTAACAAAGCATTCCATATTATCATGGATGAGGAGGCAAAGCAGGTCGATATCGAGCCGATCACGCGCGTGGAACATATCAAGCTTAACGATCTGGTCGGCTATGAGCTGCAGAAAGCCAAGCTGATTGAGAATACCGAGGCATTTATCGAGGGGCGCGCGGCAAACAACTGCCTGCTTTTCGGTGACAGCGGTACCGGTAAATCATCCAGTATCAAGGCGATCTTAAATCAGTATTATGACCGCGGACTCCGCATGATCGAGGTGTACAAGCACCAGTTTCGCGGACTGTCAGATGTCCTGGAGCAGATCAAAGACCGCAACTACAAATTTATCATTTATATGGACGATCTTTCCTTTGAGGAATATGAGCTGGAATATAAATATCTGAAAGCAATCATAGAGGGTGGTCTCGGCATTAAGCCGCAGAATGTCCTGATCTATGCGACATCGAACCGCCGTCACTTAATCCGCGAGAAATTCAGCGATAAGCGCGAGCTGGACGACGATCTGCACTCCAACGATACGGTGCAGGAAAAACTGTCCCTGGTTGCGCGTTTTGGCGTCACGATCTACTACGGCTCACCGGACAAGAAAGAGTTCCAGAACATCGTCCGCGTACTGGCAGATAAATACCACATCCATATGCCGGAGGCAGATCTGCTTCTGGAAGCCAACAAGTGGGAGTTAAGCCACGGCGGGCTGTCCGGACGTACTGCCACCCAGTTTATTGCAAACTTACGCAGCAAGCTGAAAGGAGAGATCAAGTAATATGACCGTTAAAACCTTTGCCGCTATTGATGTGGGTTCCTTCGAACTGGAGCTGGGAATTTTCGAGATTTCTGCTTCCGCCGGAATCCGCGAGATTGATCATGTGCGCCATGCGCTGGCGCTTGGCAAAGACACGTACAATGACGGACGTTTGAGCCACGAGATCGTGGAGGAAATGTGCGAGGTCCTGAATAAGTTCCGGGAAGTGATGAAAACATACCGGGTATCGGATTACCGGGCATTTGCGAGCAGTGCGCTTCGGGAGGCGCGGAACAGCCAGATGGTACTGGACCGGATTCTGGTGCGTACCGGACTCCGGGTCCGCACGATGAACAACTCGGAGCTGCGTTTTAAGAGTTATAAAGCTGTTGCAGCCAGGGAGGAAGAATTCCAGCGCACCGTGAAAAATGGCGCGGCGCTGATGGATGTCGGATTCGGAAGCACCCAGATCTCCCTCTTTGATGAGGAGGTACTGGTATCGACGCAGAACCTTCTGCTCGGCGTGCTGCGTTTAAGCGAAATGTCAGCACACTGGCGTGTCGATTACCGAAAGATCCCGGCGATCATCGACGAGCTGGTAGAAAATGAATTATACACATTCCGGAAGATATTTTTAAAAGAGCATCAGATCGAGACGCTGATTGCGACCGGCGAGACAATGAACTATATGATCAGCCGAGGCATGCATGAAAAAGGCGGGGCGCGGTTCACGGCAAAGGAATTTGGCGTGTTCTGCGAGAAGCTGATCGGAATGTCCTCGGAGGAGATTCAGGAGCGCTATGAGCTGCCGCAGGATTACGCAGAAGTGCTGATTCCAAGTGCGATTCTCTACCGGAAGATATTAGACATGACGGGTGCTTCCTATATCTGGGCACCGGGGACGACACTCTGCGATGGTATCGCGGCAGAGTACGCACAGGAAAACCGTCTGGTCCGCTTCCATCATGATTTTGAGGCAGATATTCTCTCGACGGCGCGCCAGATGGCGAAGCGCTACCGCTGCCACGGCGCACATGTGCGCGAGGTAGAGCGGTCGGCGGAGATGATCTTTGATGCAACGAAAAAATACCATGGTCTGGGAGCGCGGGAACGCCTGCTTTTAAAGATCGCAGCGACCCTGCATGACTGCGGCAAGTTTGTCAGCATCACGCGCGGTTCGGAAAGCTCGTACCAGATCATCATGGATACGGAGATCATCGGAATTTCCCATCTGGAGCGCGAGGTTGTAGCCAATATCGTGCGCTACAACATTCAGGAATATGCCTACGATGAGGTCATCCTGGAGTCGGATCTGTCCCAGTATGCGGGGCTTGGAACCTCCCGGAGAGAGCTGACGATTCTGATTGCGAAGCTGACGGCAATTTTGCGTCTGGCCAATTCGATGGACCGCAGCCACCGCCAGAAGCTGAGCGACAGCCGCATCGCTGTGCGGAACGGCAGTCTGGTGATTACGACGGACTGTCCGGAGAGTATCGTGCTGGAGCAGTATTCATTTGACCAGAAGGCAGATTTCTTTGAGGAAGTCTTTGGAATACGGCCTGTACTCAGGCAGAAAAGAGGGGTATAAGGATGTCGGATGCAGTGTTGAAATACGGAGAACCTGAAAATTATGTAAACCGTGAACTGAGCTGGCTGGAATTTAACTACCGGATTCTGGGTGAGGCGCGCGATAAGACGACCCCGCTGTTTGAACGCCTGAAATTTTTAAGCATCACGGCGTCGAACCTGGATGAGTTTTTCATGGTCCGCGTGGCATCCCTCAAGGACATGGTTCACGCCAATTATACGAAGCGGGATATTGCGGGTATGACGGCACAGGAACAGCTGGATGCGATCGATGGAAAAACGCATGAGCTGGTCGAGAATCAGTACCGGACCTACAATCGGATGCTCCTGCCGCTCTTAAAACAGCACGGTCTGCGCGTGGTCACCGAGCATGAGAAGCTTACGAAGGAAGAAGCGGTGTACGTTGATCGGTATTTTGAGGAATCGGTCTACCCGGTCCTCACGCCGATGGCGGTTGATTCCTCCCGCCCGTTCCCGCTTATTCACAATAAATCGTTAAATATTGCCGCGCTGGTCCGCAAGAAAAAGGGAGACGGCGAGCTGGAATTTGCGATGGTCTGCGTGCCGGGCGGGCTTCCACGCGTGGTGGAGCTGCCGTGCCAGGAGGGCAAATCTATCATTTATCTGGAAGAAGTCATTGAGCGGAACATCGACAAATTGTTCTTAAATTATGATATTATCAGCTGCCATCCGTTCCGTGTCATGCGAAATGCCGATCTGAGCATCGACGAGGATGAGGCGGAGGATCTGCTCAAGGAGATCGAGCAGAAGCTCAAGAAACGCCAGTGGGGCGAGGTTATTCGCCTGGATATCGAGAAAAAGGCGGACAAGCGCCTCTTAGACATCCTCAAAAAGGAGCTGCACGTTGGCGGGCACGCGATCTATGAGATTGACGGACCGCTTGATCTGACCGTCCTCATGAAGGTGTTCGGTCTGCCGGGCTTTGATGAATTTAAGACACCGCCGTATACGCCGCAGCCGGTTCCGGCGCTGATGAATGAGGATGATATTTTTGCCAATATCCGCAAAGGCGATATATTGCTGACCCACCCGTTTGAGACTTTTGAGCCGGTCGTCAATTTTATCAAGAAAGCTGCCCGCGACCCGGAGGTGCTGGCGATCAAGCAGACACTCTACCGTGTCAGCGGCAACTCCCCGATTATCGCGGCGCTCGCCGAAGCGGCGGACAATGGAAAACAGGTGTCGGTTCTGGTTGAGCTGAAAGCCCGTTTTGACGAGGAAAACAATATTCTCTGGGCGAAGATGCTGGAAAAAGCCGGCTGCCACGTTATCTATGGTCTGCTGGGACTGAAAACACACAGTAAGATCACGCTGGTGGTGCGCCGCGAGGAAGAAGGCATCCGCCGCTACGTCCATCTGGGAACTGGAAATTACAACGATTCGACGGCAAAACTCTACACCGACTGCGGTCTTTTAACATGTGATCCGCTGATCGGTGAGGATGCGACTGCAGTCTTTAACATGCTGTCGGGTTATTCGGAGCCGCTTGGCTGGAACAAGCTGTCGCTGGCGCCGCTGTGGCTGCGCGGACGTTTTCTGCGCCTGATCCAGCGGGAAACGCGCAACGCCCGCGAAGGTATTCCAGCGCGGATCGTGGCAAAGATGAACTCCCTGTGCGACCGTGAGATCATTGCGAGTCTTTACGAGGCGTCCAATGCGGGGGTAAAAATACAGCTCATCGTCCGCGGCATCTGCTGTCTGCGCGCCGGGATTCCGGGATTAAGCGAGAATATAACGGTCTGCTCGATCGTTGGAAATTTCCTTGAGCACAGCCGTATTTTCTACTTCGAGAACGACGGTGAACCGCAGATTTTCATGGGAAGTGCCGACTGGATGCCGCGAAACCTCGACCGTCGTGTGGAGATTCTCTTCCCGGTTGAGGATGAGAAGCTGAAAGCACGCATCTGTCACATCTTAGAGGTACAGCTTGCCGACAATGTCAAGGCGCAGTACCTGAGACCGGACGGAACCTACGCTAAACGCAACCGCCGCGGCAAAGAGCCGGTCTGCGCGCAGGATACCTTCTGTGCGGAGGCAGTACAGGCGGCGAAGGAGGCTGGAAAAAAGCAGGACCCGGCGGCGATGAGGGTGTTTATTCCGCTGGAACAATAAAAAAATTGCAGTTCGCAGATAAGCAAAATTCTCCAAAAATGTAATAAATTTTTAAAGCATAAATCCTCCCCATATGGTAAACTGGAAACAGGTATATTCGTCTGGTATTTCGCATAGAGATACCGGGAACCTGCATTACATATGAGGGAGGTTTTTTTATGTCTGAAATACACGTTCTGGTGGTGGATGATGAGAAAGAAATTGCCGATCTGGTGGAGATTTATCTGGTCAGTGATGGTTATAAAGTATATAAGGCATCCAATGCGTTAGAGGGATTGGAGATTCTGGAGAAGGAGACGATTCATCTGGTGCTTCTCGATATCATGATGCCGGGGATGGATGGTCTGGAGATGTGCCGCAAGATCCGGGAGACGAACAATATCCCGATCATCATGCTGAGCGCGCGCTCAGCGGATCTGGATAAGATTCTGGGACTGGGAACCGGCGCGGATGATTACGTGACGAAACCATTTAACCCGCTGGAGCTGACGGCGCGCGTCAAATCACAGCTTCGCCGCTACACGCAGTTAAATCCGCAGAGCGGTGCAGGAAACCAGGTTAAAAATGAGATCTCGATCAAGGGACTCACGATCAACAAAGATAATCATAAAGTGACGGTGTACGGCGAGGAGATCAAGCTGACGCCGATCGAATTTGACATTCTGTATCTGCTGGCATCCAATCCGGGGCGGGTCTTCAGCACAGATGAAATCTTTGAGAAAGTGTGGAATGAGAAAGTCTACGAGGCAAATAACACGGTTATGGTACATATCAGACGGCTTCGCGGCAAGATGAAGGAGGACACCCGACAGAACAAGATCATTACAACGGTCTGGGGGGTAGGATACAAAATTGAAAAATAAAAAAGATATGAGTCGCCGATTCCGGACACGGATGGTCATGAACATCGTTTACAGCACCGTGGTGGCATGCCTGGTGGAGGTGTTTCTGATTGCCAATGTTTCGATGATCAGCAGCTATCTGCGGGAGACGCGGTACCGGGATTCTTTTTTCCTGCGCCTGACGGAGACAGAGACACTGATGGCATTTGTCTATCTTCTGTCGGGCATCGCGATCTTCTCAGTCACTTTTTTTGCCCTCCAGGAGCGGTCCATGCGCTATATCAGCCGGATCTCGTCCGCGATTCAGAATATTTCCGAGGGCGATTTGAATACGACGATCGAGGTGCGGGGCGATGACGAGTTTACGGCGATGGCGGTTAATTTAAATAAGATGGTCGGGGATATCCGGAATCTGATGGACAAGGAGCGCGAGGCGGAGCGCACGAAGAACGAGCTGATTACCAATGTGGCACACGATCTGCGGACACCGCTGACCTCGATCATCGGCTATCTTGAACTTCTGTCCGGCAAGGTGGAGATTCCTGCAGAAATGCAGAAAAAATATATTGATATTGCCTATGCAAAATCGAAACGTCTGGAAAAACTGATCGAAGATTTGTTTGGTTTTACCAAAATGAATTATGGAAAAGTGGCAATGCACGTGTCGAAGGTGGACATCGTCAAACTGCTCAGCCAGCTGTTGGAGGAATTTTATCCGAGCTTCAAGGACAAAAACCTCTCCTACGAGCTGCAGAGCAATGTCCCGGGCAAGGTTATCACGGCAGACGGAAATCTTCTGGCGCGCCTCTTTGACAACCTGATCAATAACGCGATCAAATACGGTGCAGACGGAAAACGGGTGCTGGTGCAGATTCATGCGGAGGAAGAGGTCGTGACTGTCTCGGTAACGAACTACGGTTACGTGATTCCGGCGGACGAGCTGCCTCTTTTATTTAATAAATTCTACCGCGTGGAACAGTCGCGATCGACCAACACGGGCGGCACAGGGTTAGGTCTGGCGATCGCCAAAAATATCGTCGATATGCACGGCGGCACGATTCAGGTGACGAGCGATCTGAATGGAACGGTGTTTACGGTGCGCCTGCGGACGAATTTTGACATCAACAGGGAAAATTTCCAGACGCCGTAAAGGCGAGTGTGGGAAAGAATCTGATAGACATTTTAATGGATTTTTGGTTACTGTTCACAGGTAGGCACTTTTGGAACCGAAAGTGCCGTAAGAAAACATGGTGGCAGCAGGAATTTGCCGTATTTAAATGCGAAGCCACGGCAAATTCCGTTACTGGGCACGTATGCGTGAACAGTTACAGATAGGGAGAGAAAGGATGCAGAAAAAGAGGGGAATACAGTTCTTTTTTGCGATATTGATCGGATGGATGGCACTATTCTGCCTTCCTGCAGGGTACGCATATGCCTCACAGAAGGAAGCAGATGCGCCGCTGTCGATGGATGTTTCCTATGGATTTGACAATACGGCAAAGAGTGACCGTTACCTTCGGGTAACGGTCCTTCTGAATAATGATACAGCGCCGTTTGAGGGAACGCTGGAGTTTCTGACCGCGCAGTCCAGTCTGGAGGCGTACCAGTATTCCTATCCGTTATCATTGGCAGCGGGGGAGAAGTTTGAACAAGAATATTATATCCCGCTGGGTGTGCGGGCGGATCAGATGTTTGTATCGGTACAGGATGTAAACGGGGAAACGGTCATCCGGAAACGTCTGAAACTTGGTTCTGAGGAGGACGTTGCGGAGAGTTATATCGGAATTTTGACGGATACGCCGGAGGCACTTTCTTATTTAGACGGCGCGGGCATCCGATATGGGACGCTTCGGACGCGGGCGGTTTTTCTGGATGCCGAGCAGGCACCGGATGACCGGCTGGGTTACGATCCGCTGGATCTGGTAATTGTGTCTGGATTTGACCTGGATTCGCTCAGTGATGTCCAGTATGAGGCGCTGCGGCGCTGGGTGGAAGACGGCGGTACGATCCTCTTTGGCGGCGGTGTGGATTGTGCGAGAAATTATGGCAGGTTTGCAGAGAAGGTGCTGGAGCCGCCGTATCTGGATGCGGTAACCGTTCCGGTCAGTCTGGGCGGGGAGACGGCACCGGGCGAGCAGACGGGGGAGATTCAGGCAGAATGCGTCGATGTGAACCTGAAGAACGGCAGAACTCTGCTGGCGGGGGAAGTGTTCCCGCTGTTATCCCATACGAACTGCAAACAGGGGCGGATCGTGGCAGCTGCCTTTTCGATGGATGCGATCAGCGATTTGTGCCTGACCAATCCATCCTCATTTGAAAAGCTGTATACGCTGGTGCTGGGAAGTGATACCGTGGACGAGCTGGCACAGGAGGATTACTACGGTTATTCGGGCTCGTATTTCAGCGTACAGGGGCTGGTCAACACCGGTAATGCGGGGCGGCTTCCGAAGGTTGCGGCGTACACGGCGATCGTGGTGGTCTACCTGCTTTTGATTGGTCCGGGCATCTATTTCTACTTAAAAAAGCGGGGAATTTACCGGTATTATCTGCCGGCGGTGACACTGGGGGCGTTTTTGTTTACCGGCATTATTTATGCGCTGGGCGTAAAGACACGCTTCCGGGAGCCGTTTGTGACGTATGCGTCGATTCTGGATACCTCGGGAGAAGAGGCGGAAGAAGCCACTTATATGAACATCCGAAGCCCTTATAACAAGCCGTATTCGGTGAGTTTAAAGCCGGGCTATGAGGTGCGCCCGATGACGCGCAGTTACTATTACGATGCGGTTTCGGCGGTGCGCTTTACCGGTGAGGAAGAGTATCATACGAACTTTGTTTATCAGCCGGAACGGGTCGAAATTAAAATGCGGGATACGGTCGCATTTTCACCGAATCTGTTTACCCTGCGTCGTGAGCTGGAGAAAACGGACGCGATGGGCGTTCAGGGAAATATTTCCTATTTTGACGGCGTGGTGTCTGGAACGGTAAAAAACTGTTTTGAGGAACCGCTGGAGAATGCGGCTCTGCTCATTAATGGGAAAGCAGTGCTGCTGGGAAGATTAGAGCCTGGGCAGACGATTTCTCTGAATGGAAAGGAGACCTGCAATTATCCGGTCAGCTATTCGTATGCGGCAGCACAGATGGTGACCGGGGCGGATCAGTATGAGAAAGCGGAGATTGAGGATCCAGATTATTTAAAGGCGCAGGAGCAGACGAGACTTTTGAGCTTTTATCTGGATTCCGGCGCGGGGCGCAATCCGTCCGAGGGGTGCCTGGTGGCATTTTCAACCCGGAAGCGCCAGGGAGAGGAAGATTTCCTGGCGGATGCGAGGACACTTCGGGAAGGATTTTGCATGGTGACCGAGTCAATTCCGCTGAACCGTGAAAAAGACGGAAAACTTTACCGTTCGGCGCTTGAGGAAGATCCAACGGTGCTCGCCGGAAATTATGAGGCGGCGTACAACACAATGTATAGCGGGGAAACAGCGGAGGCTGCGACGGTCGAATATTCGCTGGGAAGTGACCTTGTCATTGAAAAGCTTACGTTTGAGACTCTGTCACCGCGATTTTCGGAAAATCCGCTCTATCCGTATATGTCATCCTTCTCCGGAAGCATGTATTTCTATAACTATGAGACCGGGCGCAATGACCGGATCGAGCTGAAATCAGAGTATTCGGCAAAGGAGCTTTCGCCGTACCTGTCTCCGTCGAACACATTGACCGTCAAATATGTGCCGGAACAGACGGGAGAGTATGGCTGGGAAAGCCAGCTTCCAAGAATCTATGTCGTAGGGAGGAGAGAGTGATGCTGACGATTAAAAACCTCAGAAAACGATATGGCAATTTTCAAGCGCTGGATGGGCTGAATCTGGAGGTCGCGGACGGGGAACTCTTTGGATTCGTGGGTCCCAATGGGGCAGGCAAGACGACGACGCTCAAGATTCTTGCGGGACTTCTCGTTCCCGATGAGGGCGAGGTGGAGATCGGCGGACTGGATGTTTACTCAGACGGAAAAGAACTCCGGCGGCGGATCGGCTATGTGCCGGATTTCTTCGGAGTATATGATAACCTGAAAGTATCGGAATATATGGAATTTTTTGCATCCTGCTACGGAATTACGGGGCTGCAGGCGCGGACGCGCTGCCATACGCTTCTGGAACAGGTGCGGCTGGAAGATAAAGAGGACTTTTTTGTGGACGGGCTTTCGAGAGGTATGAAGCAGCGCCTCTGTCTGGCGCGGGCGCTCATCCACGATCCGGATCTTCTGATCCTGGATGAACCGGCTTCCGGGCTGGATCCGCGCACCCGGGTGGAGTATACGGCGATTCTGAAAGAACTGCGCGATCAGGGAAAAACGCTGCTCGTCAGCTCCCATATTTTATCGGAATTGTCAGAGCTTTGTACCTCGATCGGCATCATTGAGCAGGGAAGAACGGTCCTGCAGGGCAGCATGGATCAGATTTTTGCGCGGATCAACTCGTCCAATCCGCTTCTGATCTCGATTTTCAGCCAGAAAGAAAAGGCGCTTGCGATCCTGAAAAGCCATCCTTGCGTGCAGACGATTGCGGTGCAGGGGGATGAGATCAAGCTGGGCTTTTTGGGGGATCGGCAGGATGAGGCGCTGCTTTTGCAGCAGCTTATCGATGCGGATGTGATGGTCAGCAGCTTTATGCGCGAGAAGGGAAGCCTGGAATCACTGTTTATGCAGATCACAGGACATGAAGAAGAGAGGGCGGTGCTGAAACATGAGATGGAATCCGGTATTTAGGAGGGAAATGACAGTCGGGAGCCGCAGCATCCGCATGATGGCGATTCTGTTTGTTTTTAACAGTATTCTGGCGGCGGTGGCGCTGTTTAATATGTATTCGGTGGCGGAGCAGGTCAGGACGACGGCGGAGATCCAGTATTCGCAGTTTCTGGATCTCTACACGTTCGTCTCCTCGATCGAATTTATCATGCTGCTTTTCATCATGCCGGCGCTGACTGCCAGCAGTATCAGCGGCGAGCGGGAACGCCAGACGCTGGAACTGATGCTGACGACCACGATGGAGCCGCGTGACATGGTGCTTGGAAAACTGGCGTCCTCGCTGGTGACGATGCTGGTGCTGGCGGTCTCGGCGCTTCCGGTACAGGCGCTCGTATTTGTCTACGGGGGCGTTACGCTGCAGGACATCGGGATGCTGTTCCTGTGCCACGGCGTTGTGGCAATTTTAACGGGCAGTATCGGGATCTTTTATTCATCGGTGCTGCGCCGCTCGACGGTATCGACCGTCTGCTCCTATGTGACGGTGGTGGCGCTGACGGCGGGAACGATGGCGGTCAATCTGTTTGCATACCGGATGGCGCTCCGGGCGGCAGATTCGTATGCATCTAATCTCAATGCATCGGAAATGGCAAGTTCCGGCATTTTACGCTATCTCTTTCTTTTCAATCCGGCTGTCTCGTTTTATAATGTAATTAACGGACAGGCGGGAAGCGGCGACATGAGAAAATGGTTCGAGCCACTGTTTGGCGTATTTCCAGACAATGCGATCACAGCACACTGGACGGCGTGCAGCCTGATTTTGCAGTGTATGCTGGCGATGGTGCTGATCGCGGCAGCAGTATGGGCGATCACGCCGGGAAAATGGAATCGGCATGGGAAAAATAAAGGGAATGATAACCGATAGATAGAAAAAGCAGAAAAACAGAGAAACTATGAATTTGGAGAAGGAGGCAGTGAGTATGGGAATTATCAGAGCAGCGGCACACGCGGTCGGCGGCGGGCTGGCAGATCAGTGGCTGGAAGTGATTGAACCGGAAAATATGGGGGAACAGACCGTATTTTCAGCGGGTGTGCAGACACGCCGCGGGGAGAACCGGAAGAGAACACCGGAAACGGTGTCCAATGGTTCTGTGATCCATGTGTACCCGAATCAGTTTATGATGTTGGTGGACGGCGGTAAGGTCGTTGATTATACAGCGGAAGAGGGTTATTATACAGTGCAGAATTCATCCCTGCCGTCTCTGTTTAACGGACAGTTCGGCGATGCACTGAAAGAATCCTTCAACCGTGTGCGTTATGGCGGACAGACGCCGTATGCACAGAAGGTCTACTATATTAATCTCCAGGAGATCAAGGGAATCAAGTTCGGCACACGGACGCCGATCAACTATTTTGATTTATTCTATAATTCCGAGCTGTTTCTGCGCGCACATGGAACTTACTCCATCAAGATTACGGATCCACTGAAATTTTATGCGGAGGCTATTCCGAAAAATCAGGATCAGGTGGAGATTGATTCCATCAATGAGCAGTATTTAGCGGAGTTTCTGGAAGCGCTGCAGACCTCGATCAACCAGATGTCGGCGGATGGCGTGCGGATTTCCTTTGTAGCCTCCAAAGGCAGGGAACTGGGACGCTATATGGCGGAGACGCTGGATGAGGAGTGGAACCGTCTGCGTGGCATGGAGATCCAGTCAGTCGGTATCGCCAGCATTTCCTATGATGAAGAATCGCAGAAACTCATCAATATGCGGAATCAGGGCGCGATGCTCGGCGACCCGTCGGTGCGCGAGGGGTATGTGCAGGGCGCGATGGCACGCGGCTTTGAGGCAGCCGGTTCCAACGGAAGCGGTGCGATGGCAGGCTTCATGGGAATGGGCGCCGGCATGAACTTCGGCGGCGGATTTATGGGCGCCGCATCGGCGTCCAACCTGCAGCAGATGCAGATGCAGCAGGCGGCGCGGCAGGGATATGCGGCACCGCAGGGCGGCTATGCGCCGGGGCAGGCGAATGGAGCGCCGCAGGGTGGTTATGCACAGCAGCCGGGAGCACCACAGGGCGGCTATGCACAACCGGCAGGACAGAACGCAGCGCCGCAGGGCAGTGCGGCAGCTCCGGCAGAATCCTGGACTTGTGAGTGCGGCAATGTCAACCACGGAAAGTTCTGCTCCGAGTGCGGCAAGCCAAGACCAGCCGGTCCGTGGACCTGCAGCTGCGGAACGGTCAATACAGGTAAGTTTTGTTCCGAATGCGGAAAACCGAGGTCATAGGGCGTATGGAGATACAATCATATAAGTGTCCAAACTGCGGCGGCGGACTGGTGTTTGATCCGAAGACGCAGAAATTTAAATGTGAATACTGCCTCTCAGCGTTTACGGAAGAGACGTTGAAAGAGATGGAAGAGGCAGCCAGAAAGTCAGAGGAAGCTTCGAAGCCGGGTGGAATGCCGGAAGCGGAAAAGATAGAGAGCCAGAAGCAGGCGGAGTCTAAGATGGTTCTCTATACCTGCCCGAGCTGCGGCGCGGAGATTGTGGCACAGGAGACGACAGCATCCACGTACTGCTGTTACTGTCACAATCCGGTGGTTCTTTCGGGAAGTCTGGACGGTAAATACCGCCCGGACGGTCTGATTCCGTTTGAGATCGACAAGAAAAAGGCAAAAGAAATCTTTAAAAACTGGATTCAGAAGAAAAAGTATGTGCCGGATGATTTCTACTCGCCGCGTCAGATGGAGTATCTGGAGGGAATTTATTATCCATATTGGATGTATAGCTGCCAGGTATCCGGTGAGATGCAGGCGGAGGCGCTGCGGAAACGCGTGACGGTGTCGGGGGAGATCGAGTATATCGAGACGAGCCGTTACCATCTGGAGAAAAAGGCGGAGCTTCCCATCAAGGATGTGGCGCGCAACGCGTTAAAGCAGGCGGACCGCAGCCTTGCCGAGACCGTGCTTCCGTTTGATATGAAGAAGCTGCGCCCGTTTCAGGCAGGCTATTTTCTGGGATTTAGGGCGGAGCGGCGCGACCGGGAAAAGGAAGAATTTGCACAGGAGATTGAGCAGGAGATCAAGCAGTATACGAGAGAATCCCTGCAAAATAGCGTCTCCGGCTACGATCATGTGGATATCCGGAACCATCGGGAGACCATCACGGGGGAAAAATGGAACTATGCCATGCTTCCGGTGTGGATGATGACCTATCCGGATCCGAAGAGCGGTCAGATGTACTATTTTGCGATGAATGGGGAAAATGGAAAGGTCTGCGGCGTCCTGCCGGTTGATTCGAAAAAACTGGCGCGCCTGTTTTTGACGATTTTCATTCCTGTGTTTGTACTTTTGCTGTTGGGAGGATACCTGATATGATAGAGAATCAAAATGCGGGAGTCACACAGAAAAAGAAGAAATATGGACGGCTGAAAGATTTTATATGCTTCTCCGTTGCAGCATTTATTTCATTTTCACAGGTCAGCCCTATATGGGCGGCGGAAGGCACGCGCGTCTTCGACGAGGCGGGACTGTTCAGCGCGGAAGAAGTGCAGGAGCTGGAGACACGGATCGATGAGGTGCGTGACTCACAGGATGCCGATCTGGCGGTACTGACAGTCGAGGACGCACAGGGAGAATCGGCGGAAAGCTATGCCGATGATTTTTACGACAGCCACGGACTGGGCGTCGGGGACGATGCGAGTGGTATTCTGCTTTCGATCGATATGGACAACCGGGAGATATACGTTTCTACCACCGGGTATGCGATGAAAGTGCTGACGGATGCGCGGGTAGAGAAGGTGCTGGATGCGGCATATGACAGCGTGGCGGATGGAAACTATGCGGAAGGCGCGTTGGGGGCGATCGACAGCATCGAAAATTATCTGGAGATGGGCGTTCCGGCGGGACAGTATACGCAGGTGCGCGAGGAGAAAAAACATTCCCTGGAATGGTATGAGGCGCTGTTTGCGGCGGTCGCGGCAGCGATCGTGGCGGCACTCCTGTGCTTTTCGGTGATGCGCCAGTATAAGATGCAGAAAGAACACCGCCAGTCGCTGGGTTTCCATATGGCATACCGGGCGGACAGTGCGCTGCATTTTGTCCAAAATGAGGAGCAGTTTGTAAACCGGTCGGTAGTGACCAGACGGATTCCGAAAAATCCGGGTCCGGGCGCTTCGGGCGGTTCGGCTGGAAGGACGACCATACATCAGGGCAGCAGCGGAAGGATGCACGGCGGCGGAGGCAGAAAGTTTTAATTGATACAATTTCGTGTGGAAGGCGGATGAATGATATATGACAATCCTGATGACAGGCTTATGTGAGAAAGGTGCAGACCAGATCTGGAAACAGTGTAACGATGCGATGTACGCCCAGGGAGTTACCTGGCTGGAAGAGGCGGCATATGCGGGCGATGCAGAAGCATGGTTCTTTTTAGGACACTGTTACAGCTGGGGGGACGGGGCTGTCGGGTTCAATGAGAAAAAAGCGTATGAATGTTACCTGCGGGGGGCTTCGGCGGGAAGTGCCCGGGCAGTGTTAGGAGCGCTGCGCGCCGGTCAGTATGACGAACAGATGAAGCAGTCGGCACGTTATTCCATCGAGGAAAGTTACCGTCAGGTGCGGGATGCCGCTGAGATGGGCGATGTCTATGCCGCGTGGCAGATGGGCGAGGCAGTTGAGTGGGAAGATCTGGCCGATTATATGCCGCAGACTGAGAGCGCCCGTGAGCAGTGCCTCTTCTGGTACGAACGGGCGGCGGACGGCGGCATTATCCCGGCGATGGTTAAGATGGGAAAATGCTGCCAGAATGGTACATACCGGGAAAAAGATGAAAAAGAGGCACTTCGCTGGGCGAATCAGTGCGCCGCCAGCGGGGAGGTCTGGGGACTCTTCCAGATGGGGGAACATTACCGCCAGGAAGAAGACTGGGAAGCTGCATTCCAATATGACTATGCGGCGGCAAAGCAGGGGTCTTCCCGCGCCATGCTGTATCTGGGGCAGATGTATTTAAACGGACAGGGCACAGAGCGCGATATCCAGGCGGCCGTCCAGGCGCTGGAAGGAGCCGCGGCGCGGAACGAGGCGGAGAGCTTTGAAGAACTTGGAAATCTGTTCTATCAGGATGAACTGGTGGAGCGCGATGATGAAAAAGCGTTTTACTGGTATGGAAAAGCATATGCGGCAGGCATCAAAGAGGCGGCGCTTCCGTTAGCCCGCCTGTATCTGCGCCCGTCCGACGAGCAGGACACCGTCCGGGCAGAAAAACTTCTGCGGGAGGCAGCTGGGATCGAGACGGACGGACAGGCAAGTCTGGCGCTTGGAAATATCTATCGGGATGGTCTGAACGGCGAGATTGATATGAAGCAGGCGGTTTCCTGGTACGAAAAAGGCGCTTCGCAGGGAAATCCAGAGTGCATGGAGATTCTTGGATGCCTGTATTTCCAGGGCGAAGAGGGAGTAGACCGCGATTATGCAAAAGCATTTGAGTGGCTGAACCGGTGCGAAGAAGCCGGAAGCCTGCAGTCTGCATCCAAGTTAGGCTATCTCTATATGAAGGGAGAAGGCTGCACCGCCGATGAAAATAAGGCGAAGGAGCTTTTTGAGCGGGCGGCACAGACGGAATGTGACGGATATGCACTCTATGAGCTTGGATTTATCTACGAACGGAAAAATGAATCCCCGGAAGATCTCGAGCGGGCGGCACAGTGCTACCAGAAAGCGATCGAGATGGGAAATGAGAGTGCTTCACGGCGGTTTTCCCATTTTAAGAAGGGATTGTTTGGGCGCTGGAAGATCACGTATTAAGGGGGAATTTTTCTTGCGCTGTGCCATAAAGTATGATAGAATTTTTAACTAAAGTGAGCAGGGGGTCCCGTAACTTTGCGGGAGAACTGCAAAACCACACAGAACACTTACATGGCAGAAAGTTTGACTCCGGCATCCTTTGCAAAGATGGGGACGATGGGGAAAGATAAAAAGAGAGGATGAAAATCATGGCAATCAATTACAGCAGTACCCGTGGCGGTGAAAACAACGTAACGGCTTCGATGGCGATCTTAAAGGGACTGGCAGCAGACGGCGGCCTGTTCATGCCGGATCATATCCCGGTGTTAGATTGCAGCCTGGAAGAATTATCCCATAAAACATATCAGGAAGTAGCTTATGCAGTTATGAAGCAGTTTCTGACTGATTTCACAGAGGAAGAGCTGAAAACCTGTATCGAGCGCGCTTACGACAGTAAGTTTGATACGGAAGAGATTGCGCCGCTTGTCAAAGCAGACGGAGCATATTATCTGGAGCTGTTCCACGGAAGCACGATTGCCTTCAAGGATATGGCGCTCTCGATCCTGCCGCATCTGATGACCGTATCGGCGAAGAAGAACCATGCGGAGAATACGATCGTGATCCTGACCGCAACCTCCGGCGATACCGGAAAGGCAGCGATGGCTGGTTTTGCAGACGTTGAGGGAACCAGAATTATCGTATTTTACCCGAAGGACGGCGTCAGCCGTGTGCAGGAGCTGCAGATGCTGACCCAGAAGGGCGCGAACACAAGCGTTGTCGGTATTTCCGGAAACTTTGATGATGCACAGAGCGGTGTCAAGAAAATCTTTGGTGACAAAGAATTTGCCAAAGAATTAGCAGGCAGAGGCTATCAGCTCTCTTCCGCAAACTCCATCAACATCGGTCGTCTCGTACCACAGGTTGTGTACTATGTATATGCGTATGCAAAGCTGCTTGAAAACGGCGAGATCGAGAACGGTGAGAAGATCAATGTAACCGTTCCGACCGGAAACTTCGGCAATATCTTAGCTGCTTATTTTGCAAAACAGATGGGTGTGCCGATCGACAAGCTGATCTGCGCGTCCAATGACAATAAAGTTCTGTACGACTTCTTTAAGACAGGCGTATATGACAAGAACCGTCCATTCATCCTGACCTCTTCTCCGTCGATGGATATTCTGATTTCCAGCAACCTGGAACGTCTGATTTATCTCTCCACCGGCTGCGATGCGGAGGAGACCAAGAAACGCATGGAAGAGCTTTCGAAAGATGGCAAATATTCGGTTACCGACGAGATGCGTGCGCGTATGGCAGATTTTGTCGGCGGTTATGCTGATCAGGCGGCAAATGCAGCCGAGATCAAGCGTCTCTATGATGAGACCGGTTATATGATCGATACGCATACCGGCGTTGCATCCTGCGTATACCATAACTATGTGAAGGAGACAGGCGATACCAAGAAGACAGTTATCGCATCGACGGCAAGCCCATATAAATTCTCCCGCAGCGTCATGGAGGCAATCTTCGGCAGCGAAGAAGGCAAGGGCGAGTTCGAGCTTATCGACGAGATGGAGAAAGCATCCGGCGTGAAGATCCCGCAGGCGATCGAGGAGATCCGCAAGGCAGAGATCCGTCACAACCGCCAGTGCAAGCCGGAGGAGATGGAGAAGACCGTTTCGGAGATTTTACAGTAAAAGTTACAAAATATTAAAATAATTGCCTGTTATTTTTTTGACAGGCTAGGCAAATACTGAATTATGGTATATAATAGACTCTGGTTAGATCAAAAAGAGACAACGAGGAGGTTTGTATATGTTAGTTAGTGCGAAGGAAATGCTTCAGAAGGCAAGAGATGGCAAATATGCGGTTGGTCAGTTCAACATCAACAATCTTGAATGGACCAAAGCGATTTTACTGACGGCACAGGAGCAGAACTCACCGGTTATCTTAGGTGTATCTGAGGGCGCAGGCAAGTATATGACTGGCTTTAAGACAGTATCTGCGATGGTAAAAGCGATGATCGAAGAGCTGAACATCACGGTTCCGGTTGCGCTGCATCTGGATCACGGCACCTACGAGGGCTGCTACAAATGTATCGATGCGGGATTTTCTTCCATCATGTTTGACGGCTCCCATTATCCGATCGCCGAGAACGTAGAGAAAACCAAAGAATTAGTCAAAGTCTGCGCGGAGAAAGGTATTTCCCTGGAGGCTGAGGTTGGTTCCATCGGCGGCGAGGAAGACGGCGTGATCGGTATGGGCGAATGTGCAGATCCGAACGAGTGCAAGGCGATTGCAGACCTCGGAGTTGATATGCTGGCAGCAGGTATCGGCAATATCCACGGCAAATATCCGGCAAACTGGCCAGGCTTAAGCTTTGAGACGCTGGCAGCCGTAAAAGAAAAAGTAGGCGATATGCCGCTGGTTCTTCACGGTGGTACCGGTATTCCGGAAGATATGATCAAGAAAGCCATTTCTTTAGGTGTAGCGAAGATTAATGTAAATACTGAGTGCCAGCTGGCATTTGCAGAGGCAACCCGCCAGTATATCGAGGCTGGTAAGGATCAGCAGGGCAAAGGATTTGACCCGCGTAAACTTCTTGCACCTGGTTTTGAGGCGATCAAAGAGACGGTTAAGACAAAGATGGAACTGTTCGGTTCTATCGGAAAAGCCTGATGAATAAGTAAGGTTCATGACCGGACTGCAGGGATGTACATTTCGCAACGCGGATATACATACCGGCGGTCCGGTCTGTTTTCATATTAATGTGAGGGATTGAATGAGCGAGATTATCAATGTACCGGAAATTTTCGGAAAAAATGTGTTTAATGACAAGGCGATGCAGGAACGCCTTCCGAAAAGTGTTTACAAAAAACTGAAGAAAACCATTGAAGACGGAGCTGAGCTGGATCCGTCCATCGCAGATGTTGTCGCACACGCGATGAAAGACTGGGCGATCGAGCGCGGTGCGACGCATTATTCCCATTGGTTCCAGCCGCTGACCGGCATTACGGCAGAAAAACATGATGCGTTTATCTCCGTACCGGATTCCAACGGACGCGTTATCATGGAGTTTTCCGGTAAAGAGCTGATTAAGGGCGAGCCGGATGCATCCTCGTTTCCGTCGGGCGGACTTCGTTCCACCTTTGAGGCACGCGGCTATACAACCTGGGATTGTACTTCCCCGGCATTTCTGCGGGAAGATACGCTGGGCGTGACACTCTACATACCGACTGCATTCTGTTCGTACCGCGGCGAAGCACTGGATAAGAAGACACCGCTGCTGCGTTCCATGCAGGCAATCAACGAGCAGGCACTCCGGATTCTCCGCCTGTTTGGAAATACGACTTCCCACCGGGTGATTCCGTATGTGGGACCGGAGCAGGAGTATTTTCTGGTTGATAAGAACAAATATTTACAGAGAAAAGACCTGATCTACACCGGTCGTACCCTGTTTGGCGCGATGCCGCCGAAAGGACAGGAGATGGATGATCACTATTTTGGAAGCATCCGTCCGAGAGTCGGTGCGTTCATGAAAGAGTTAAATGAGACATTGTGGCGTCTGGGGGTCAGTGCAAAGACACAGCACAACGAAGTTGCACCAGCACAGCATGAATTAGCGCCAACCTATTGTCAGGTCAATCTGGCAGTCGATCACAACCAGATGGTCATGGAGGCGATGAAGCGTGTCGCAGGACATCACGGCCTGACCTGTCTGCTGCATGAGAAACCATTTGACGGAATCAATGGTTCCGGTAAGCACAACAACTGGTCCCTGACGAGCGACGACGGCATCAACATGATGAATCCGGGCGAGACGCCGCACGAAAATGTACAGTTTCTTCTGGTTCTGGCGTGCATCATGAAAGCAGTTGACAGACACGCGGATCTGCTGCGCGAGTCCACCGCGATTCCGGGCAACGATCATCGTCTGGGTGCGGCAGAGGCGCCGCCAGCGATCATCTCTATTTTCCTGGGCGAGCAGCTGGAGGATGTTATCGATCAGCTGTGCAGCACGGGCGAAGCCGCACATTCTAAGAAAGGCGAGGTACTTCAGACGGGAGTAGCGACACTTCCGGATTTCGTCAAGGATGCAACCGACCGCAACCGTACTTCACCGTTTGCGTTTACCGGTAACAAATTCGAGTTCCGTATGGTTGGTTCTTCGGATTCTGTTTCATCCCCGAACGTCGTGCTCAACACGATCGTGGCAGAAGCGTTTAAAGAGGCTGCGGACGAATTGGAAAACAGCGATGATTTTGACAGCGCAGTCCATGATATCATCAAGCGTCTGTTTGCAGAGCACCGCCGTATCATTTTCAGCGGAAATGGTTATTCTGAGGAATGGGTTAAAGAGGCAGAGCGCCGTGGACTCCCGAACCTGAAAGCGGGTATCGATTCTGTCGAGGCAATCCGGACCGAGAAAGCGATCAAGCTCTTTGAAGAATTTGGCGTGTACACCCGGACCGAGCTGGAATCCCGTGCCGAGATCGAGTATGAGGCATATTCCAAGACTGTTAACATCGAGGCGAAGACGATGATCGACATGGCAGGCAAGCAGATCATCCCGGCGGTTGTCAAATATACGACTCAGCTTGCTTCCTCCCTGACAGCCGTCCGGACTGCCTGTGAGGAGGCCGATGTCAGTGTCCAGAAAGAACTGCTTTTAGAGACCTCTGATAAACTCTCAGAGATGAAAGTGGCATTGGCGGCACTCAAAGATATCCTGGCAAAGGCATCTGCGATCAAGGATAACAAAGAAAAAGCATTCGCCTATCTGCATGAGGTATGCCCGGCGATGGTAGCTCTCCGTAAACCGGCAGACGAGCTGGAAATGCTGGTAGATAAAGAGTTATGGCCGTTCCCGAGTTATGGGGATTTGGTGTTTGAGGTGTAGGCAGCTTTTAGAAGGTATGATTTTAATTAAAAAGATTTTGACCATCGATATAGGCTATGAATCGTTGGTCAAAATCTTTTTTATTTCAATTATATATTTTGCAAATACGGTTTATTTCCGTCCAGGACCCTGCGTCTGTCCCTCCTGAATCGTATCGCCCTGATTGGAGGTAAATCCGTTAATCCGTTTATCGGACGAATTTGACGAAGAGCCTGACGAGCTGGAGTTCGATGTCGTCGGTGCGGTGTAAGTCGTGCCGTTGCTGTAGATGCGGCTTGGTACATTGCCGGTATCGCTGGTGGAACTGCTGCTTGTCTGGTTATTCGAAGAGCCTGACGAACTGGAAGTCCCGCCCGGCGTGGAAGTGGAGCTGCTGTAGCCGCTTCCAGGAATCGGAACGGTTGTGCCCGACGAAGAACCATTTGACGAGCTGGAGCTGTTGGAACTTCCCGGTGCAGTAAAACTGGTCGAAGGATCGGAACTATTCGAATTGTTGGTGTTACCTGAACTGGAGGTCCCTGAATTGGAATTGTTCGAAGCCGTTCCGCTTGGCCCCGAAGTGCTGCTTGAAGAAGAAATGCCAGACGAAGTCCCTGTTCCCTGTGAAGCACTTGGGTCAAAATAGCTGTCGCTCATGCCGGAGAGACTGGACGGTGGATTCTGGCACGCACCGCTCTTGGCAAAGGTGTATTTCACCGAATCAATCGTCCGGGTTGTGTTCGAAGCCATCTTACCGTTCTCATCCAGATAATAGTAGGTGCCGGATACCTTAATCCAGCCTTTCTGACGGTGTCCGTACTCATTGAAATAGTACCAGGTGCCGTCGATCTGCTTCCAGCCGCGGCTCATATTGCCGTCTGTCTTGTCCATGTAGTAGGTGTTTCCGTTGCTGTCATTGAGCCAGCCAGTCAGCATCTTGCCATCATGGAGATAGTAGTATTCATTTTTAATAAGCTGCCAACCGGTCAGCATTTTTCCATTTTCGTCGAGATAATACCAGGTGCTGTTTACCTTCTGCCATCCAGTCCGCATCGCCCCGTCCGTGCCGAAATAGTACCAGGTGCCGTTGTCCATCTTCTGCCAGTTGGTAAACATCCGTCCATCCTCACCCAGATAATACCAGACCGTATCAAGCTGGAGCCAGCCCTTCTGCATCACACCGTACTGGTTAAAATAGTACCAGTAGTTGTTGATTTTCTGCCATTTAGTCATCATCTCGCCGCTCTGGTTGAAATAATACCAGGCGGAAGTGGATGAATCCTGACGCCATCCAGTCACCATCTTGCCGGTCGAATCATCCATATAATAATATTTCTCTCCGATATGTACCCATCCGGTATGCTTCTGACCGTCGTCGGTCATGTAGTACCAGTAGTTTCCGTCCTTCAGCCATCCGGCCGCACGGCTCTGGGAAGAAGGAAGCAGCCCCATGGCACCGATCAGGCAGGCAAGCCCAAGCAGTTTTGCATATCTTTTCCGCATCGCGTATCCCCCTTGCAATGTGATTTATCGTTATTTATGATTACAGTAGAAATTAATATCAAAGATGTTGGGGTCAAAAGGCATTTTGACCCCTCTGATACCAGATTGCTCCGCACTATATGCTCCCGCAATCTTCAAAAACATTCGTAATTCGCTCATTTTTCTTTGAAAAATGGCTACTTACTCATGTTTTTGGCGGGTCCCAAGGGCAAAAATTCTCCTGCAAGCAAGCTTGCGTCGAACTTCTGACCTTTTGACCCTGGTATCATATCAAATTACTTTATAAGTATAACATAGAAAAATGTAAAATACCTAACGGAAATATTACAATTTTAACAAGCCCTCGGAAACAATTTTTCGATAATAATTTTTAGCATACCGGTACATCACGATCGTGTAATCGCCAAATTCGCGTCCTTCCATACTCTTGAAGACCGCCCAGAGCGCCCACAGGAAACCTCCGAGCGCCGCATAGGCATACGTGACAAAACGTTCCTCGTCCGATGGGGCATGCTGAAGATATTCTTCCAGAAGGTGGTCAAGCTCTTCCTGTGAATAATATGAATAAATACTGCACATCGCAATATCAATGAGCGGATCGCACATGCCTGCATACTCCCAGTCGATCAGACGCAGGGAGCCGTCCGGCAGAAACAGGAAATTGTCTGCAACCGAGTCAATGTGGGAGAGGCAGCAAGGACGTTCCAGTGTATCCAGCCGATCCATCAGTTCATTCATCCGGGCGCGGACTGCCGGGTAGTCCTCGAACAGCATTTCCTCATGTCCGCGGCAGATCCTCTCATAAAAATCAATCCGTTCCCGGATGCGGAACGTGTGCGGAACCGTCACGCCGGAATGATGCAGCTTCCGCAGCATCTCCATGCAGGCGGCCATCTCCTGCGGGTTCTTTGCATCCGCATTCCGAGCGCCCTCATAATACTGGGCGATCTTGTAGCCGGTTTTTCCGTCAAAATACAAAATATGTTCGGTAATGCCAAGCGGTGTGACCGCCTTGTAAACAGCCTCCTCCTCTTTCCGGTTAATCAGAAATTCTGTTCCCGGACCCGGAATGCGGCAGATATAATGTTTTCCATCCAGTTCAAACAGGAACGACTGGTTTGTCATACCAGATTTGAGACAGCGGATGTTGTGTATCGCTTCCTCTTTTACATTGAAAACGTGTGCGACCAGCTGCATGGCGGCATTGTCCGAATGATTCTGATATTTCGGATCAAACAGGCGCAGTTCTTCCAGGTTTTCAAACTCATAGACCTGATCCGCCGGCTGGCAGTTCATCGAAAAATCCAGTTCTTTGATATGATCGACGACAACCTGTTCCCAGTACCATTGTTCTGTGCCAGGCTGATGATAGGCTTCCTCAATGAGCGGAATCAGCTGGTTGGAAAAATCACGCGAGAGGAACGCAGGTCCATACATGACCCAGGAATCATGCCCACCGACCTGCACCGATGTGATACGCCCCTTTTTATTAGAAGAAAGACACCATTCCGACGTTTCACCATCCATGTAAACAGAAGAGTACCATGCGCCGCACTCATATTTATGGTACATATTGTTTCGAATCCAGTTGTCCGAGACAAGCAGATACATATTGCGACCGCGGAACAGCTCGCGGGCATGGTAGATCGTAGCCAGATTATTTTTGGTGGCGTACTCCGGGTTATAGAGGAGTTTGACCTGATATTTGTCGATCAGATATTCAAACTTTTCCTTTAAATAACCGACGATAATTGTGATATCCGTGATCCCCGCTTCATGGAGCTGCTTGATCTGGCGCTCAATCATTCGCTCGCCAAACACTTCCAGAAGCCCCTTCGGCGTCTCAAACGTCAGCGGCACAAACCGGGAGCCAAACCCGGCGGCGGTAATGACGGCGCCATCCACTTTAAATTGTTCCAGATACTTAAGCCCCTGTTCGGTCAGCAGATATTTCCCCGTATCCATATCCGTCATGAGAAATGCCTCTTCCAGGCAGTCCCCAAGCAATTTATTCACAGTCCCCAGGGAAAGATTCAAAATCGAAGCAAGCTCCCGCTGGGTCACATCCGGATTCTCATAGAAACTCCGGCAGATCAGTCCATAGCGATCCATATAAAACCTCCTGAATTATTAAATTCTTTTATTTTTCTCTTATATATTCACGTATTTCGTCATCATTATAGATGGATAAGAGTGAAAATAGGTTCTAGCTGTTGTGTGTTCAAAAAATAAAATTAAAAGTGATATATGAACATTATAGCATAAACACAGAGAAAGTAAACGGAAAAAGCAATGCTGCGGGGGGAAGAATAAAGACTGTTACTGGGCACGTATGCGTGAACAGTGACGAAAGGCTTGATAAGGTGGTCTGTGGGAAATAAGAAACGTAAAAAATACTGGAAATATAGGCATTTTGGCGGTTAAAACATGATTGTACAAATATAAATACAATTACGAAACTATAAAGAATTTTCGTAAAAAATCCGTAAGAAAATGCACAGATAAATGTTATGGTATTTTGGAAAAACGTGTATTATAATGTGGGTGTATCGGAGAAAGGCAGTACTTCACAGGGAAGAGAAACATAGGAAATACAGACAATATTCCACTTCAAAATAAAAAGTTGGAAATTCTGTAAAAAAACTATTGATAATTTTCCATATCCGAAGTATAATGACCTGGTAATGCAGTTAGGATTTCGAGAAAAATATTTCAAAAAGTAAAAAGGAGAGTGCATTAATTATGAGAAAGCAGACTAAATTAGTTGCAGTACTTTCTGCAGCAGCTTTACTCGCTATGGGTGCTTCCATGACTTCTTTCGCAGCTGGTTGGGAGAAAGATGACGCTGGAGTTTGGCACTACTATGACAGCGATGATGAGATGGTAACCGATGAGTGGAAGAAAGATGGCGGTAAATGGTTCCATCTTGACGAAGATGGTGAGATGGAGACAGATACATGGGTAGATGATGACTACTATGTAGCTGAAGATGGTCATATGCTGACCAACGAGTGGAAAAAGACCATGGCTGATGAGGATGAAGATGATCCGGAAGACGGCGGCGAGCATTGGTACTACTTCAACAACAAAGGTAAAAAAGTTACCGATACAGATAAGAAGATCAATGGCAAGACCTACTACTTCAACGAAGATGGTGAGATGCAGTATGGCTGGCACGAGGAAGACGGCAACGCATACTACTTAGGTACTGAGGACGAAGGTTGGAGAGCTGAGTCTCAGTGGCTGTGGCTTGAGAAATCCGGTAACAATGAGAACGATCTGGATGATGATGATGATCTGGAAGTAGTTCTTGATTGTTCTGAAGATGACAACTGTGATGATGAGGGTTGGTACTGGTTCCAGTCTTCTGGTAAAGCATATCATGACACAGGCAAGAAGAAAATCAACGGCAAATACTATATGTTCAACGAGCACGGTCAGATGCTGTACGAGTGGATTGATGGTAAGGCTGTTGAACAGGGTTCCAACGCACAGCTTGATGGTAACCTTGCTAAGGGCGAATTAGCTACAACCAGCGTAATGAGATACTACAACGAAGTTGAAGATGGTTCCAGAGGTAACGGCTGGTATCAGATCGACGGCGCTGAGGATCTGGATGCTGATGGTGATACAGACTGGTACTACATCGATGACGGTGAAGTTAAATACGCTGATGGCGGTTCCAAAGACTTCGCTACTTACGATGATGACGGAGCTGTATACGTTCAGAGAATCAAAATTGAAGGTAAATACTTCTCCTTCAACGAAAAAGGTCAGATGCAGGATGGCTTACAGTACTGCCAGGCTGACGGCGGATTCTACTACTTCGATGCCAACGGCTATCAGAAGACTGGCCGCGTAACATCTGTAGAGAACGACGATGATGATTACACATTCTACTTCAACACCAAGAATGGTAAGAATGGTCTTGGCTACAATGGTCTGAAAGATGATTATCTGTACTTCAACGGTAAGAGACTGGATGCAGATGATGACTACAGACTGTACTACTATGATAGAGATATCTATCTGACCAATACCAAGGGTAAAGTTCAGAAGACCTCCAAGAAGTATGACATCGAGAACAAGGGCATCGCTGAGGATGATGTAAAAGTAGAGATCAGCGGCAAGAAAGTTGTATCCGTTACTTTAGCTAGCGGTAGGACAATCAAAGCTGAGGATCTGATTGCTGATGCAGAAGCTCAGTTTGGTAAAGATGTTGTTACAGAGGATCAGATCGTATCTGTACCGTTCATCCAGCTGTATGATGACGATATTTATACCTACACAAATCTGGCTGATACTAAGGCTGTTGAAGGTTGGTTAGGATTAAACAACAATAAATAATTTTAAGTTTTATCGTTAATTAAAACTTTATACTAAGAGGGGCTGCCGCATTCTATGCGGCAGTCAGACTGTAGACAAACTTGGTGCTGGGTGTTATGCCCAGTACCATTTTTCTTTAAATTTTGATTTTACTCTTGTTCTTAGCTCAAAATATAAAAAAGTGGCTGTATTCCAGCCTCGTTTTTCCAGAATCTTTGCCAGTTTTTTCAGATTCATGCATGCAAAGGTAAGCCCGGCTTTCATCTCCATCCGCGCCTTTCCTACATATTGCGTATATCGAAATCCATGCTGTTCTTTCGCTGTACCGAATATCCTCTCTATGGTTTCTTTTCTTAACTGATAGATCTGTCTGTTTCCTATCGTGTGCCGAATGTCTTCTGCCACTTCCATATATTCTTCCCATACATGACGTGTGATCATTTTTACATGATCCTTACTTTCTGTGCATTTTGAAAGATATTGGCATTCAGCACAATGTTTACCGCAGCTTTTATACTCTTTATATCCACTTCTGTTTGTTGTACTGTATGTCAATATATGTGCTCCCGGACATATATAACAATCATAGTATTCATCATATGCGAATTCGTGTTTTCCGAAAAAGCCTTCTTTGGTCTTGGGACGGGTATACGGAAAAAGTGGTTGAATTCCATCTTCCAACAGCTGATGGGCGATTGCCGGAGTTTTATATCCTGCATCTGCAACTACCATCTGCGGATTCAGTTTAGATATCTTATCGTATAATGCCTTAAAAGTACGACTGTCATTCTCATTACCAGGATGTACTGTATATCCAAGGATCCAGCCATGTTTATCACAGGCAGTTTCTACA
This sequence comes from Clostridium sp. AM27-28, assembly GCF_003480955.1. NCBI lineage: Bacteria > Bacillati > Bacillota > Clostridia > Eubacteriales > Clostridiaceae > Clostridium > Clostridium sp. AM27-28. Next base: position 1,839 of record NZ_QUJT01000010.1, on the reverse strand, counting down.
GCATATGCAAAAACGTGTTTATGTTCACCCTTTCGAAACCATCCACTTTCCGGATCGCTGATGCTGCATTTTTGTGTTTTCACATCTTCAGGAAGTTCTTCAGATATAGAATCCTTATCATTTCCGGTTCCACCGGATGCAGGTGGCTGGTTATCATCTTTTTTCTTCAATGGCTTTTTTCCATGTGCCAGACGATCTTTTTCAATCTCTTTATTTAATTCCTCTTCATACCAGAGAGCCTGTTCGTGTGCAACCCGCTTACGCATTTTTTTACTGTTTGCACAGGCTTTTACATGTGTTGCATCCACGAAGATCTGTTCTGTATTTACAAGCTTATATTTCATACAATCTTCCAAAATCTTTGAAAAGATCTGCTCAAAAAGGTCTGTATCTTTGAAACGGCGGGTATAATTCTTTCCAAATGTAGAAAAATGAGGTACTGGATCTAACATGTCTAGTCCGAGAAACCAGCGGTATGCAACGTTTACCTCAATCTCTTTCATGGTCTGACGCATGCTTTTTATCCCATAGAGATACTGAATGAATGGTATCTTTATCAGCATGACGGGATCCATACTGGGACGGCCGTTATTCGGACAGTATTTTTCTTCAACCAGATCATAAATAAAATTCCAATTGATTGCCCTATCAATTAATCGCAGCATATGGTTTTGAGGTACCATATCATCCATGGAAAACATCATCATTTGTTCTCTTTTTTTATCTGCATTTTTCGTCATCATAAAAAACACCGCCCTTCTGATATTTATTATATCAGAAAAGCGGTTCCAACAATAGCAAAACCCTGCAAAAGCAGGGCTTTGTCTACAGTCTGGCTGCCGCATTCTATGCGGCAGTTCTTTTTGTTATTCGGGAAATATGCTGTTAGTTGGAATTAACTATGATTTGAAAACCAGAAAACATGAATGCAAAATTGTTGAGTTTATAAAATAATAGATCCAGTAATTTCTATAATAAAAAGTGTGATCAAGTTTTTTGAATGAAAATTTAATCACACTTTTTATAATAATTATTTTTCTTTTGCCTGAGCACAGCGGCTAAATCCCCATTCACTCACATACAACACAGCCGCTGCTGGAATTGCTGTCACGCACACAACAATCAGATTGAACAACCACTTGAAGTTTGTGATAAAATGCAGACTCTGGGGAACGGTAATTTTATCATACAGAAAAGCCAAAATCTGCGGATCCCTTGTCAAGATAAAAGCTAGAAATGCAACTCCTGCTCCAAGCACAACTGCCATACCAAAGAGCATCCCCCAGACACTCCATTTTGTCTTAGAATCTATCATCATGCGTTATATCCTCCTTGAATTTGATGGTTGTAGTGTAACGCATAGATGTGTTTCTTTTGTGAAAAGAATAGGAAATATTTCTTAAACGGGGAAGTTAGGATTTTGTTTCACTTAACGAATCTTCTAATCGTTTTATAAACTCAAATATGGATGTTCGGCATTTTTTTACAGCAAGAAGTACGATGTAGAGAACAAAGATATCGATGCTGAGGTTTATGTAACAATCAACAAGAACAGCAAGTCTGTAGCTAGCGTTGGTGATGAAACTGCAGAGACTCTTATCAACCATATCAAGTTTGTAAATGACTACTCAAATACAAGCGATATCATGGAAGATACAAAGGTATCTGTACCGTTCATCCAGCTGTATGATGATAACTTGTATACCTATACAAAAGGAACTGGTTCTGTTATACCGACTTGGATTGCTAAGAACTAATTTTTGAAATTAATTTGAAGCAATAATAGAAGGGGCTGTCGCACTAAGGTGCGGCAGCTTCGTGTTTTTATCCAACACAAAA